>NZ_CP031167.1:3084000-3438000 GCF_004346925.1 Stenotrophomonas sp. ASS1
GTGCCGGTTACGGCAGACTTCATCGCGACGGATCAGGGGCACGCAGGGGTGCCCTGATCACAGAAGATACGACGTTCAAAATGTGAGCTGTATCAGATTATTCTGATTTTCGATGGGCGAGCTCAATTCACCTGGAACTGCGCCCGGCAGCCGTCGCTGACCCAGATGCCACGACGGTTCCAGCCCCAGGTCTGGCCCTCGATGCAGGCGCTGCGTGAATCCTGACGCACCAGGCGCACACCACGACGGATGCGGGCATCACAGTACTCCTGGCGGTGGCCGTTGGAATGGCAGGTGATCACCTCCCCCCCGCCCCAGCCATTGCCACCGTTGCCCCAGCCGTTGCCATGGCCACCACCCCAGCCACCGCCACGGCGGTACTCGCCAACGAACTCGGCACGGCAGCCCTGGGTGACCCACACACCGTAGCGCGATTGCCCCCAGGTCTCGCCTTCCACGCACGGCGAACCGGACAACTGGCGGATCATCCGGGCACGACCTTCCAGACGACATTCATTGCTGCGGTTCTTGATCGATTCGCAGCGGACGATGCCACCGCCATCACGACCGCCATAGCGATCGTCGTCATAACCGTAGCCATAGCTCTGCGCCTGCGCGCCGCCTGCGGCCGCCAGCATCGGCAGCAGCGTGCAGGCCAGGGTGCGCCAGGTGAGTGCCTTGCCCATCGGAATCTCCGGATGAATACGATGGCGCAAGCATCCGGGATTCGTGGCGCGGCGCACAGGGGGGCGCCCCACGGCGGTTTTTTCCCCATTCAAACAACTCAACCGTGGCTGACTGCGCCTCGGCCGGTGGCGTCACTCCCCGATATGGAGCGCATCCACGGTGCTGCCGAGCGCCTCGACCCGGACCGTGCTGCGCTGGCCGGTGCGACGATGGTGCTCGAGGGCCAGCGCAGCGGCCGCGTCGAAGGCATCGGCACCGCGGGCGTAACGGGTGGCGTCACCCGCCTTCGGATGCAACACGGACCAGTGCCGGGCAGTGCATTGGACAGTAAAGACCATGAGAAGCTCCTGCGGAAGGAAAGAGGCGGTGACAGGCGGCAGGGCCACGTGCCAGTACACCCTCAGGCTATCGATCGCGTCGGAGATGGCCCATCAGATTTGTACGAAAATGCCTCAGGATTCGGTCGGGCGCTTCCCAACCCTCACATCCCTGAGGCTGTTTAGTGAAGGCGTTCCGTGACCCTTGTCACGGAGTTGACGGAGCTTCACACTACCGTCACCAACAGGGCCCCTTCCACATGCGCACCTTCTTCTCGCAGCAGCGCTGGACGCTGCTGAAGTTCTATTTCGTGGCCAGCTATCTGGTGCTGATTGAAGAGCTGATCCGCGCCGCCATGCACTGAGCGCTTGCTGGAGGGCTATTTGCGACAGACACTGTCGCTTTAGGCACGGAGCCCGCCCGATGAAAGCGCTTCTTCTGATTCCAGCCCTGCTGGTGCTGACCGCGTGCGCCAACCAGCACGACGCCGCCGCACGTGCCGATGCGGCGACCACCTCGTCTGCGATACCGAAGGTGGGCGGCGATCGCGATGCCCACGGATGCATTGGTTCGGCCGGCTACCAGTGGTGCGAGCACAGCCAGCGTTGCGAACGCCCGTGGGAACTGGCACAGGCACAGGGCCTGGCCAATACCGCCGAGGCCATCGATGCCTACTGCGCGAAGCCGGCCAGCCCGGCACGCAAGTGAGGCGCACACCCCATGGCTGAGCTGAGCCCGCTACCTACTCTGGCCCCGGGTCGCTACCGCCACTTCAAGGGCGGCGAGTACGACGTGCTCGATATCGTCCGCAGCAGCGAGACGCTGGAGCCACTGGTGCTGTATCGCGCGCTCTATGGCGAAGGCGGCCTGTGGGTGCGCCCGTATGCCATGTTCGTCGAACAGGTACCGGGCGAACACGGACCGCAGCCGCGTTTCGCCCGCATCGACGCATGACGGTTCCGCTGCCGGCCCTGGCCGGCAGCGCGGTGACGCCACGGGCCTGCGTTACAATCGTACCGTCCAGTCGGTTTCTTCCCGCCATGTCCGCATCCCCCTCCCGCTCGCGCCGCAAGGCGCCCGACAGCGTGCGCCAGTCACTGCTGCAGGCCACCATTGAAGTGATCGGCCGTAATGGCCTGGCCGCGCTGACCGTGCAGGACGTCGCACAGGCCGCCGGTGTCAGCAAGGGTGCGCTGTTCCATCATTTCAGCAGCAAGCAGGCACTGGTGGATGAAGCCATCGGAGCGCTCATCGGCGAATTCGAAGCGCGGGTACGTGCCCTGCTGCAGGAAAACCCCGAAGGGCATGGTCGTTTCAGCCGCGCCTATGTGCAGGCCAATTTCGAGCATCTGCTGCAGCAGGAACAGGACAACGACATCGGCCTGACCCTGGGCAACCTGATGGAACCAGCCCTGCTCGCGCATTGGCGTACCTGGAAGCGTGCGATGCTGGCCGAGTTCGCCGGCGAAGCCAACGATCCCCGACTGTATGCGGCGCGCTGCGCTGCCGATGGCTACTGGGCCACGGCCTATGGGCGACCACTGGACGAGGAAGAACGCGCCAACGCATTGGCGATGGCCGAACAGGCCCTGAAACTATGCGACCCGCAGTGAGCAGGAGCGCTCAATGAATCCCTACCTCTACCTTGCCGCTGCCATCGTGCTGGAAGTAATTGCCACGTCGCTGCTGAAGGCATCCGAAGGCATGAGCCGGCTGGCGCCGACACTGGGCGCGCTGGTCGGCTATGGACTGTGCTTCTACCTGCTGTCGATGACCATGAAGTCGATCCCGACCGGCATCGCCTACGCGATCTGGTCCGGCGTCGGCATCGTGCTGATCTCGCTGATCGGGCTGGTGGTGTTCAAGCAGCGCCTGGATGCACCGGCGTTGATCGGCATCGGCCTGATCTGTGCTGGCGTACTGGTGATCAATCTGTTCTCGCGCAGCAGCGCACACTGAGTACGCTGCTGCGCGATCAACGCTAGCTGACCTTCTTCGCTACGGTCATGCCGAGCAGGAACAGCACCACGGCGATGATGATGCCGGCCCAGAACAGGAACTTGGCGATGCCGACCGCGGCGCCGGCAATGCCGCCGAAGCCGAGCACGCCCGCAATGACGCCGATGATGGCGAAGATGATGGCCCACTTGATCATGTCAAACCTTTCCCCGTGGGGACTGCGTACTGGATGATCAGGCTAGGCCGTAGCCGATGCGGCAGTCGTGAACAGGCCGCGTGCGCGGCGTGAATCAGCGCGGGCGGAAACGCAGCAGGGCCACTGCAAAGGCCAGGAAAACGCTGCCCACCAGCCGCTCGAACCAGCGCCGCGCGAAGGGTTTGGCCAACCATCGGCGCAGGCCATGGCCACCGGCGGCATACATCACGTACCAGAACAGTTCGCAGCCGGCGAAGGTGGCAACCAGCACACTGTACTGCAGCGTCTGGCCACGCGACGGGTCGACGAACTGCGGCAGGAACGCCGCAGCGAACAGCAGCAGCTTGGGATTGCTCAGGCCCACCAGAAGGCCACCACGGAACACCTTCCACGCGCCCAGCGACGCCGCAACCGGCAGCGCGGCATCGACCGTCACCGGTGGTGCCGGCCGGCAACTGTCACGCCATGCCTTCAGGCCCAGCCAGGCCAGATAGGCCACGCCCAGATAGCGCAGCACCTCAAACAGCATCGGCGAGGAATGCAGCAACGCACTCAGGCCTGCTGCGGAGGCCGCCAGCACCAGCAGCATCGCCAGCAGGCAGCCAGCCATCGCCGGCACGCTACCGCGAAAGCCGAGCCCGACGCTGCGACCGAGGATATGCAGCATGTTCGGCCCCGGCGTACCACACAGAACGAACACCGTGGCGAGGAACCACCACCAGGTATGCAGGGCCATATCGGACATCCACTTCAGAAGATCCCACCAGCATAGAGTGCGCCGGCCTGGCGCGGCACACACAGCGCAGCATGGATGCGGTGGTTACAGAGGCAGGCTCAGGCCGCGAGCGCGTCGCGCCGTACCAGTATCTGATCGATCAAGCCCCATTCGCATGCCTGCTCGGCACTCATGAAACGATCGCGGTCCAGGGTCTGCTCGACCTCCTCGACACTGCGTCCGCAATGCTGCGCATACAGCCGGGTGATGCGCTGCTTGGTGCGCTGCATTTCCTCGGCATGGATGAAGATGTCCGACGCCTGGCCCTGCACCCCGCCCAGCGGCTGATGCACATGCAGGCTGGCATTGGCCAACGCCGCACGGTGACCGGGCTCGCCGGCCATCAGCAGGAACGAACCCATCGACCGCGCGGTGCCCATGCACAGCGTATGCACCGGGGCCGAGATGTATTGCATGGTGTCGTACATCGCCAGGCCGCTGGAGATCACTCCACCCGGCGAGTTGATGTACAGATGGATCGGCTTCTCCGGGTTTTCCGATTCCAGGAACAGCAGCTGCGCGCAGACCAGCGCCGACACAGTGTCATCGACTTCACCGTTGAGAAAGATGATGCGCTCGCGCAGGAGCCGCGAGTAGATGTCATGGGAGCGCTCACCGCGCTCGCTGCGTTCCACCACCATTGGTATCAGCTGCATTCTGTCCCGCATGTGCCTGCTCCCTGTAGCGTTTGATCCAGGCGCCGGCTCAGGCCGCGCGCATCATGGTGCGATGATCGTCGTTGGCGGCCAACGGCAGCAGCGCGCGCAGGTCGGTGAGCCGATGCACGATGGTCAGCACCGTCCCCCCGCCGTCATCCGCGCGCAGCCGGAAACACACCAGGCTGTGCAGATGCGGGGGCTGCGCATCGCGCAGGTGGAACCCCAGTTCCCGCCCCTCCTCGCACAGGCAAGGCTGCGGATCGGCAAGATCGGCCGCAGGCAACCAGCGCTCACGCAGCGCCGGATCGAACAGTGCGCGCCAGACCCGTTCCGGTGGCGCTGGCAGCCACTGCTCCATCACCAACGCGGGAGCCGCTTCGTTCAGAACATCGTCCATCAGTCCATCTCCTTCAGCAGATCCTGCAAGGCATCCATCCGCGCGGGCCAGTAGGCCCGGTAGCGCTGCAGCCAGTTGCCGATGTGCGCCAGCCCGCGCGGATCGACCTCGTAGTGGACGAAACGGCCTTGGCGCTGTTCGCTCACCAGCCCGGCATCGCGCAGCACCGCCAGGTGCTGGGACATCGCAGACTGGCTGATCGCCATGCCCTCGCGCAGCGCGCTGGCATGCTGCCCGCCCCCGGCCAGCTTTTCGAAGATGTGGCGGCGGGTGGGGTCGGCCAGTGCTTTGAAGAGGGCGTTCTCGATCATGACCGACACATTAGCAATCACTAATGTGTAGTGCAACTCCCGCATCGGCTGTGCTGCAATGACGGCTCCCCGGCATGGAGCTGTGCATGAAGACCCTTGGCCTGATCGGCGGCATGAGCTGGGAAAGCTCGGCGCAGTATTACCGGCTCATCAACGAGGACGTGCGGCAGCGCCTCGGTGGCGCACATTCGGCGCAGCTGCTGCTGTGGTCGGTGGATTTCGCCGGCATCAAGCAGCTGCAGCATGACGGCGACTGGAATGCGCTGGGCGACCACATGGCCGACACTGCACGGCGCCTGCAGGCCGGTGGCGCCGATCTGCTGTTGATCTGCACCAACACCATGCACAAGCTGGCCGACCGCATCGAGGCGGTCTGCCCACTGCCGCTGCTGCATATCGCCGACCCCACCGCCCAGGCCATCGTGCAGGCAGGCGCACGCAAGGTGGGCCTGCTCGGCACCGCCTTCACCATGGAACAGGACTTCTACCGCGGCCGGCTGCAGGATCGCTTCGGATTGGAGGTGCTGGTTCCCGAAGCCGATGATCGTCGCAGCGTGCACGACATCATCTACCAGGAACTGATCGCCGGTGTGGTCAGCGAGCACTCACGACAGGTCTACGCCGGCGTGATCGCGAGACTGGTGGCGCGCGGTGCCGAAGCCATCATCCTGGGCTGTACCGAGATCATGCTGCTGGTACGACCGGAAGACAGCGCAGTGCCGCTGTTCGATACCACTGCACTGCACGCACGGGCTGCGGTGGACGCGGCGCTGGCGTGAATCGATGCGCGCCGGAGCGCGGAATCAGTCCGCGCCCTGCACTTCCAGCGCGGTGATGAGCCACTCGACCACCGCCTGTGAATCGCACAGGAAAAAGATGGCATCGCCGGAGCGCGCCTCGGTAAGCAGGCGATAGACCGTGATCGCCACCGCCGACTGGTTGGCGATGAACACTTCCGGGCTGCGCGGCCCCTCGCTGTGGCCGGCAACCGCGTGCAGCGCCTTGCGTGCGGCCACGGTGGCAGCCGGGTCCGCGCTGCGGGTCAGTTCCGGCCCGCGCAGGCCCCAGGCAATGAACACATGCTTGCCCTTGAACGTGGTGTCCAGGACCCGCACCTCGGCGCCACCTGCGTCGGCCGAGCGATGAATGACGGTACTGCTGATCAACGCAACCCCCTGTGGTCGTCGTGGTCCGCGCATCCTCCTCCACGCGCCGGCCGCATGCCAGTGACAACAGCCACAGGCTGTGCCGACCGGCGTGGGAGACATGTAAGAGGGTGTAAACCGATGCGATCGGATGTGCAGCGATGATACGGGATGTAAGCCTCTGCATGGGCCCGCGCGTACTACTAAACCGCCACTGAGCCATCTTCGGAACGAAGCGTTCCGGCAGCCCCGGACTGGGCCATTCTTGCCGCCCCATCCCCACCGAGCCTGCACATGTCCCATCGCCTGCTGCTGACGATCACCGGCACCTCCCTTGCCCTGCTGCTGGCCGCCACCACCGTGGCCGCACAGGACTACGACACCGATCACATTCCGGCGCTGCGCTGCGAATCGCAGTTCAACAAGACCGCGCAATGCCCGATCGAAGGCCCCATGCGCCTGGCCAGGCAGCTGTCGGTGACCCGGTGCGTGGAGAACCAGAACTGGGGCCAGAGCCGCCGCACGTTGTGGGTGACCGACGGCTGCCGCGCCGAGTTCGTCGCCGACGGCTATGGGCGCGGACGCTGGCCGGGCCGCGGCAGGGACCGTGACGATGATGGCGAGCGCCTGGTCTGCGAGTCCTACGAAAAGAAGGACAAGGAATGCCGTATCCGTGTGCGCCACGAGGTGCGCCTGATCAAGCAGAAGTCGGTGACGACCTGCATCGAGGACCAGAACTGGGGCTGGGACCGCCGCGGCGTGTGGGTCAGCGACGGCTGCCGGGCCGAGTTCCGCGTGTATTGACTGCCGAGCACGCGCTGGCTGCGGCGGGTGCGGCTGCGCCTGCGGCAGAGCCGATAGACTGAGCCCTCCTGTCAGGAGCCCGACCATGCCCGCTGCGACTGCGCCGCGCGTCCGCGACGCGACGCCCGCCGATGCCTCTGCGCTGATCGCACTCGACAGCGTGGCGGCAAGCGACCCTCGACAGGCGGAACAGATTGGCGAGTGGTTGGCGCGGGGCAACGTGCATGTTGCCGAGCAGGAGCGCGAGATCGTTGGCTACATGACCCTCCATGAGCACTTCTTCGGCGAAGGCTTCGTCGAAATGCTGATGGTCGCGCGCGAGCGGCGCAGCCAGGGCGTCGGCGCCGCACTGCTGCGGCACGCGATCGCACAGCGTGGACAGCGCAAGCTGTTCACCTCGACCAATGCCTCCAACATCGCCATGCAACGCCTGCTCGCCGCCTCGGGTTTCATCGACAGCGGCATCGTGCATGGCCTGGACGAAGGGGATCCGGAGCTGATCTACCGCTTTGCCGGCAGCTGATCCAGATACGAAGTTACCTTGGCGTCAAGCAGGTCCATCAACAGCGGATCCATGCAGCGGTAGTCGTCGGGGATGTCCAGGCAATGCAGGCGCTTGTGTTCCAGCAGGCGCGCATACGCGGCCTGCAGGCGATGCTGGTGCTTGGCCTCCATCACGAAGATGACATCGGCCCAGCGGATGTCCGCCGGACCGATGGGGCGTCGTGCATGCGGGCTGGTGCCGGCCGACAGCGCAGTGAAGCCGGGCCGCCGTCGCCACATGGCTTCGGCGGTCGGGCTGCGCAGCTGGTTGCGGCTGCAGACGAACAGCAGGTTGATCATTCCTGTTCCTGCAGTTGGCGGACGCTGAGGACCGGATAGGTGAAGCCCAGCTGGCGTGCACGCGCGAGCTTGGCATCGCGCGTATACAGCAGCTTCCAGTTCTTTTCGGGCTTGTAGCTGTAGGCGGTCGTGGCGCGGTCGCCACCGCGGTTGCGGGCCTGGCTGCGACGCCAGGCGCGGTTTCTTGCAGATTCCATGATGTGTTCTCGTGAGTACCGGGTTCAGCAGCCGCGGTAGTACGAGTGGCGCGCAGCATACACCGCACGCACAAAAAAGCCCACGCATCGCTGCGCAGGCTTCTTGATCCATCACAGTGGTCGGGACGGCCGGATTCGAACCGACGACCCTCTGCCCCCCAGGCAGATGCGCTACCAGGCTGCGCTACGCCCCGACTGATGCTGCGATGTGCCCGCCAGTGCGGCGGGCCGTGAAGTATAGCGGATTATGATGGAAATGGGATCAGCGACGCAGCAACTGCAGCACTTCTTCCAGCTCCATGCGCACCTGCTTGATGATCTGGTTGCTCAGCGCCGATTCCTCGCGGGCATCGGGACCGTCCAGACGCAGGCGTGCACCACCGATGGTGTAGCCCTGTTCGTACAGCAGGCTGCGGATCTGCCGCACCATCAGCACGTCATGGCGCTGGTAATAGCGGCGGTTGCCTCGGCGCTTGGCCGGCTCAAGGCTGGGAAACTCGGTTTCCCAGTAGCGCAGGACGTGCGGCTTGACGTCGCACAGCTCGCTGACCTCACCGATGGTGAAGTAGCGCTTGGCCGGGATCGGCGGTAGTTCGCGGTTACTGCCCGGATCCAGCATAAGCTTCCACCCTCTCCTTGAGCTTCTGGCCCGGACGGAAGGTGACCACCGTACGGGCGGAAATCGGAATTTCCTCGCCGGTCTTGGGGTTGCGACCCGGGCGCTGGTTCTTGCGCCGCAGATCGAAATTACCGAAGCCCGACAGCTTCACCTGACGTCCCTGTTCCAATGCTTCACGCAGCACATCGAAAAACGCGTCGACGAATTCCTTGGCTTCCCGCTTGTTCAGACCGACTTCGTCGAACAGCTTTTCCGCCATCTCCGCCTTGGTCAATGCCATTGCCTGCTACCCCCGAGTGCTGCCCGCTCAGCCGCGGATCCGGGCGTGGTGTTCACGCTCGATGGCAGTGACCGCCTCGGCCACCACCGCATCCACGTCGCGGTCCGTCAGAGTGCGCGACTTGTCCTGCAAAATCAAGCCCATAGCGAGACTCTTGAATCCCGGCTCGACGCCCTGGCCGACATAGCGGTCGAACAGGTTCAGGTCGCGCAGCAGCGGGCCAGCGGCCTGGCGGACGGTGGCCGCCAGATCGGTCCAGGCCACCTGTTCAGGCACAAGGAACGCCAGGTCGCGGCGCACCGCCGGGAAGCGCGACAGTTCGCCGGCACGCGGCAGGCGGCGGGCGGTCAGCGGCTCCAGGTCCAGCTCGAAGGCATAGACGTCGGCTTCGATCTCCATCGCCTTGGCCAGGCGCGGGTGGACCTGGCCGATCCAGCCGATCGCCACGCCATCACGGAGCACCTCAGCCGAACGCGCCGGGTGGCCGTAGGCGCGGGCGGACGGACGGAACTCCAGCCGCGCGCCACTGGCGGCCGCCAGCGATTCCAGGTCGCCCTTCAGGTCATGGAAATCGACCTTGCGGGTCGGCAGGCCCCACTGCACCGCCTGCGCGTCACCGCAGACCGCAGCGGCCACGCGCGGGGTCTCCAGCGGCGCCGGCCGGCTTTCGCCGAGCGACGCGTCGCCGGCCTGCTGGGCGAACACGCGGCCCAGCTCGAACAGGCGCACGCGGCCGAGCTGGCGGGCGGCGTTGCGGCCCAACGTGGCGACCAGGCCCGGCAGCAGCGACGGGCGCATCACCGCCAGTTCGGCCGACAGCGGGTTGGCCAGCGGCACCAGGCCGTCGCGCAGCTGCCACTGGGTCAGCAGCGCATCGTCGACGAAGGCGAAATTGACGGTTTCCTGCTGGTCACGGGCGATCAGCTGGCGACGCACGCTCAGCGCGTCCAGCTGGGTTTCGCTCGGCATCGCCACGCGCGAGGCACCACCCGGCAGCGTGGTCGGGATCTGCTCGTACCCGTGGATGCGGGCCAGCTCCTCGATCAGGTCTTCTTCAATGGCGATGTCGAAGCGGCGGCTTGGCGCGGCCACCTGCCAGCCATCGGCGGTGGCAACCACCTCCATGCCCAGCGCGCGCAGGATGCGCTCGACTTCCGCATCTTCGATGGTGATGCCGAGCACGCGAGTGATGCGGGCGCGGCGCAGCACGATGGTTGCCGGCTGCGGCAGATCGGCATCACGCACCGCCTCGGTGACCGGCGCCGGGGTACCCCCGGCCAGATCCAGCACCAGGCGGGTGGCGTACTCGATCGCGGTGCGCGGCAGCGCCGGGTCGACACCACGCTCGAAGCGGTGGCCGGCATCGGTGTGCAGGCCCAGCTTGCGGCCACGGCCCATGATCGCGGCGGGCGCGAAATGCGCAGCCTCCAGGAACACGGCAGTGGTGGCGTCGGTGACGCGGGTATCGAAGCCCCCCATCAGGCCGGCCAGGCCGACCGCACGATCGGCGTCGGTGACCACCAGGAAGCTGTCGTCCAGCGCGGCATCGCGGCCGTCCAGCAGCTTCAGCGTCTCGCCAGCGCGCGAACGGCGCACCGCGATGCTGCCCTGCAGGGTGCCGAGATCGTAGGCATGCATCGGTTGGCCCAGTTCCAGCATCACGTACTGGGTGATGTCGACCAGCAACGAGACAGGACGCACGCCACTGCGGCGCAGGCGCTCGGCCATCCACAGCGGGGTCCTGGCAGCGGCGTTGACACCTTCGATGACGCGGCCCAGGTAACGCGGCGCTTCGGCGCCGGCGTCGAGCTGGATGCTCAGCTCACGGCTGCCGACAGCCGCAATGGCGTCGGCAGCGAAGTCCAGCACTTCGCTGCGGGTGGCGGCGGCGACGTCGTAAGCGATGCCGCGCAGGCTGAAGCAGTCTGCGCGGTTCGGAGTCAGCTTGATCTCGATGCTGGCGTCCGGCAGCCCCAGATACTCGACCAGGGACTGGCCGACCGGTGCGTCGTCCGGCAGTTCCAGCAGGCCGGAAGCATCGTTGTCCAGGCCCAGCTCCTTGGCCGAGCACAGCATGCCGTTGGACTCGACGCCGCGCAGCTTGGCCGGCTTGATCTTCAGCTCGCCGATCTGCGCGCCGACCATGGCCAGCGGCGCAACCAGGCCCGGGCGCGCGTTCGGCGCGCCGCAGACGATCTGCAGCAGCTCGCCCTGCCCGGCATCGACCTTGCACACCTGCAGGCGGTCGGCTTCCGGATGGCGTACGGCGTCGACGATGCGTGCCACGACCACGTGATCGAGGCCTTCGCCCAGCGCGGTCACTTCTTCCACTTCCAGGCCAATGGCGGTCAGCACCGCGCTCAGTTCATCGCGCGAGGCGCCGGTCGGGACGTGGCTGCGCAGCCAGTTTTCGGAGAATTTCATGGTGTCACCCTGGTGGGAGGCGTGCCTCCCGTTGCGGTTTTTGTGGTCGCCCAGCGCATGCGCAAGGAGGCGTCCATCCAGAAAAGCAGCCGAGCATGGCTCGGCCCTACACGGTTGCGGCTTACGCGAACTGTTTCAGGAAGCGCACGTCGTTCTCGAAGAACGCGCGCAGATCGTTGACGCCGTAGCGCAGCATCGCGAAGCGCTCCACGCCCATGCCGAAGGCGAAGCCGGTGTAGCGCTCCGGATCGATGCCGACGTTGCGCAGCACGTTGGGATGGACCATGCCGCAGCCGAGCACTTCCAGCCAGCGGGTGCTGCCATCGGGCTGCTGCCAGGCGATGTCCACTTCCGCACCCGGCTCAACGAACGGGAAGTAGCTGGGACGGAAGCGCATCTCGAAATCGCGCTCGAAGAACGCACGCACGAACTCGGCCAGCGTGCCCTTCAGGTCGGCGAAGGTCGAATGCTCGTCCACTAGCAGGCCTTCCACCTGGTGGAACATCGGCGAATGCGTCTGGTCGCTGTCGCTGCGGTACACCTTGCCGGCGGCGATCATGCGCAGCGGCGGCGCGTGGTCGCCCATGTAGCGCACCTGCACGCCCGAGGTATGCGTGCGCAGCAGGCGGCCGTCGCCGAAGTAGAAGGTGTCGTGCATGGCACGCGCCGGATGGTGCGGCGGGAAGTTCAGCGCCTCGAAGTTGTGCCAGTCGTCCTCGATCTCCGGACCTTCCGACAGCTCGTAGCCCAGCCGGCCGAAGATGCCGGTGATGCGCTCCAGGGTGCGGGTGATCGGATGCAGGCCGGCACGATCGCCATTGCGGCCCGGCAGAGTGATGTCGATGGTTTCAGCGGCCAGGCGTGCATCCAGTGCCGCGTCTTCCAGCAGCGCCTTGCGCTCGCCCAGCGCGCGGGTCAGCGCGTCGCGGGCCTGGTTGATCGCTTCACCGGCGGCCTTGCGCTCGTCGGCCGGCAGGGCGCCGAGCTGCTTGAGCTGCGAGGTGATGCTGCCACTCTTGCCAAGCAGGGCCACGCGCAGCTGTTCCAGCACGTCGGGGCTCTGTGCGGCGGCCACATCGGCCAGCGCCTGGGTGGTGAGGGATTGGATGTCGCTCATGGGGGGCCGGAACTCCAGTCGATCTGCCATCGCGATGCGCGAAGGGCCGACCCCTGTCGCCACCGCCGTCCCCGCGCTGCCGCCATGGCCTCGCCGGGACCCAAAAAAGAATGGGGAAGGACTTGCGCCCTTCCCCATGCATTGCCTTGACCTGACACCGTTCCGAGTGAACGGTTACGGCATCGGGAAGGACTTATGCCGCCAGCGCGCCCTTGGCCTTTTCGGCCAGCGCAGCAAAACCAGCTGCGTCGTGCACGGCGATGTCAGCCAGGACCTTGCGATCCAGGGTGATGCCGGCCTTCAGCAGACCGTTCATGAAGCGGCTGTAGCTCAGGCCGTTGATGCGGGCAGCCGCATTGATACGGGTGATCCACAGCGAACGGAAGTTGCGCTTCTTCTGCTTACGGCCGATGTAGGCGTACTGCTGTGCCTTGATGACCGCCTGCTTGGCGACGCGGAAGACCTTGCGACGGGCGTTGTAATAGCCCTTGGCGAGATCCAGAATCTTCTTGTGGCGGCGACGCGCCTGTACGCCACGCTTAACTCGTGCCATTTTTCAGTTCCTCAGAGGTAAGGGAGCATGCGGTCCAGACGGCCTGCGTCTTCTGCACGGACATGGCCCGTCTGACGCAGATTACGCTTACGCTTGGTCGCTTTCTTCGTGAGGATGTGGCTACGGTTGGCGTGGCCGCACTTGTACTTGCCCGAGGCGGTCTTGCGGAAACGCTTGGCCGCTGCCCGGTTGGTCTTGATCTTGGGCATTGCAATGTCCTTGATGGGATATGACCCTGGTTTCTGACTGATCTGGCGGCGGCCTGGGCCGCTCTTTCCGTCCTGCCATGATCGGCGTACGACCCGTCCTGGGTGGGTCGAGCCGGGCATGATACAGGCAAAACCGCCCTGCCACCAGCCCCTGCAACCCTTTCGCCGGCAATTCACCGGCTTCCTGCAAAAGCAAAGGGACGCCCATGGCGTCCCTCTACCCTGAACCATTCAGCCAGGCGCCCCGGAAGGCGGCCCGTCAGGCCTCAGGTCTTCTTCTTCGGCGCGATCATCATGACCATCTGACGCCCTTCCAGGCGCGGACGGGATTCAATGACGATGTCCTCGCCCAGATCGGTCTCGATCCGGTTGGCCATTTCGCGGCCCAGTTCCTGATGGCTCATTTCACGGCCACGGAAACGGATGTTGACCTTGATCTTGTCACCATCTTCGAGGAACCCGCGCATCTTGCGCAGCTTGATCTGGTAGTCGCCCTCGTCCGTGACCGGACGGAACTTCACTTCCTTGATCTCGACCTGCTTGGTCTTCTTCTTGGCCTCGCTGGCCTTCTTCTGCGCTTCGAACTTGAACTTGCCGAAGTCCATGATCTTGCAGACCGGCGGATCGGCCTGCGGCTGGATTTCGACCAGGTCCAGGCCTTCATCTTCGGCCATGGACAGCGCTTCGTCGCGCGACAACACGCCGATCATTTCTCCGTCACTGCCGATCACGCGGACGCGCGGCACACGGATTTCCTGATTCTTGCGGTTCTGTTTGTTGTCAGGGGTGCTGATATTACGTTCTCCCAAGGGTATCGAACCGGTCCGGGTGCCTGTGCGCCCGGACCGGACCTTTGCTTACGCGCCCTCGGCGTGGAGCCGCTCGATGAAGGCCTGCAGGCTCATGCTGCCCAGGTCTTCGCCAGAACGCGTACGCACCGCCACAGCCCCATTTTCCTTCTCGCGGTCACCAATGACCAGCAGGTAGGGCACGCGCTGCAACGTATGCTCGCGGATTTTATAGCCGATCTTCTCGTTACGCAAATCCGAGCTGACGCGGAAGCCTTGCTCCGCAAGGGTTTTGGTCACGCCCGCGACGTAGTCGGCCTGGGCGTCGGTGATGTTGGCCACCACCACCTGGGTCGGCGCCAGCCAGGCCGGGAACTGGCCGGCATGGTGCTCGATCAGGATGCCCAGGAAGCGCTCCATCGAGCCGACGATGGCGCGGTGCAGCATGACCGGGTGCTTCTTCTGGCTGTTCTCGTCCACGTACTCGGCGCCGAGGCGGCCCGGCATCATGAAGTCGACCTGCATGGTGCCCAGCTGCCAGGTACGGCCGATGGCGTCCTTCAGGTGGTACTCGATCTTCGGGCCATAGAAGGCGCCCTCGCCCGGCAGCTCCTGCCATTCCACGCCACAGCTGGACAGCGCCGAACGCAGTGCACCCTCGGCCTTGTCCCAGGTGGCGTCGTCGCCCAGGCGCGATTCCGGGCGCAGTGCGATCTTGATCTGGATCTCATCGAAACCGAAGTGCTGGTAGACCGCCAGCGCCTGCTGGTGGAATGCGGTCACTTCCGATTCGATCTGGCTCTCGGTGCAGAACACATGGCCGTCGTCCTGGGTGAAACCACGCACGCGCAGGATGCCGTGCAGCGCGCCGGACGGCTCGTTGCGGTGGCAGGAACCGAACTCACCGTAGCGGATCGGCAGGTCGCGATAGCTGTGCAGGCCCTGGTTGAACACCTGCACATGGCCCGGGCAGTTCATCGGCTTGACCGCGTAGGTACGCTTCTCCGACTCGGTGAAGAACATGTTGTCCTGGTAGTTGTCCCAGTGGCCGGACTTCTTCCACAGGCTCACGTCCAGGATCTGCGGGCAACGCACTTCGCCATAGCCGCTGCTGCGGTAGACCTTGCGCATGTACTGCTCGACCACCTGCCACAACGCCCAGCCCTTCGGGTGCCAGAACACCAGGCCCGGCGCCTCTTCCTGCAGGTGGAACAGATCCTGCTGCTTGCCGATGCGGCGGTGGTCGCGCATTTCGGCTTCCTCGATGCGCTTGATGTACGCCTCGAGCTGCTTCTTGTCGGCCCAGGCGGTGCCGTAGATGCGCTGCAGCTGCTCGTTCTGCGCGTCGCCGCGCCAGTAGGCACCGGAGATGCGGGTCAGCTTGAAGGCCTTCAGGAAGCGCGTGTTCGGCACGTGCGGGCCGCGGCACATGTCCACGTATTCCTGGTGGTAATACATGCCCATCGCCTGGATGTCGTCGGACATGTCCTCGATCAGGCGCAGCTTGTAGTCCTCGCCACGGGCCTTGAAGATCTCGATCACTTCGGCGCGCGGCGTCACCTTCTTGATGACGTCGTAGTCCTGGGCGATCAGTTCACCCATGCGCTTCTCGATCGCGGCCATGTCGTCCGGGGTGAACGGGCGCTCGGAGTAGATGTCGTAGTAGAAGCCCTCGGCGATCACCGGGCCGATCACCATCTTCACGTCCGGGTACAGCTGCTTGACGGCGTGGCCGACCAGGTGGGCGCAGGAGTGGCGGATGATCTCCACGCCCTCCTCGTCCTTGGCGGTGATGATGCGCAGGCTGGCATCGTGGTCGATGACGTCGCTGGCATCGACCAGCACGCCATCCACGGCACCGGCGATGGTGGCCTTGGCCAGGCCGGCGCCGATCGACTGGGCGACCTCCATGACGCTGACGGGATTTTCGAATTCGCGGCGGCTGCCGTCGGGAAGAGTAATGTTGATCATCGCAGTGGCTTCGTGCGGGGCCCGCTGGGCGGGCTGGAAAGCGTTCCCGGGGCGGCGCCCGGGCAATAAAAAAGCGCCGCGAGGGCGCCTGGAACACAGGGCCTTCGGGGGCAGGTCAACAGTGGGCGGTGGTAGTGCTCATGTCGCACGCTCGGCCGGCGTTGGGCGCGGGCCACCTTGTTCCAGTCAGGGTTCTGCGATGATCTTAAACCAGCCCGGCGGAAAGCCCAAGGGCTACCGTACGGTCCGCTGAATGGGTCTCGCTGGCGGCGTGAAATTGCAATGATTACCATGTCGGCGCAGGCCGCCCTGTGCCAGCCTGCCCGCTTTCCCCCAGGACCCCGTGATGCGCCACCCGCTCCGACCGGCTCCCGCCGGCCCCGCCCGTGCCCCGCGTTCGCCGGCCCGCTGCCACGCTGGCCGCCCGCGATGATCACCGTCGGCCTTTCCACGCTCGGCTTCTGCAGCCTGGGCATGCTGGCGGCGATGTTCTCGGCGCTGGCGTTCTATGCCGCCTCGCCGCACTGCCGCTGGCCGCGCCTGCGCCGTGCCGGCCGCCTTGGCCGCCAGATCGGCCTGGTCGCCGCTGCCGCCGCGCTGTGGCTGTGGATGGCCGAGCTCGGTTTTGCCGCCGGCCTGGTGGCGATGCTGTGCACCTGGATGCTGGCCGCCATGCTGCTGCCGGCGCTGGCGGCCTGGCACCGCCCCGGTACGGAGTCGCCGTGATGTGGCCGCGCGCCTTCGCCGGCATCGTGGCCGGCTTCCTCCTGGCCGCCGCCGTCACCGGCCTGCTGGCGTGGCTGCCGCCCGGCCCGTGGCAACGGGCGCTGGTGCCGACCCTCATCGCCTTCATCCCGCTGTGGATGCTGGCCGCCCTGTGGGCGTTCAGTTTCCGCAGCGCGCTGCGCGCCTGGCTGGTGCTGGCCGGCAGCGCCGCCGCCGGCTTTGCCGTGCTCGGGCTGCTGCGCCTGACCGGCGCGGTGCAATGAGACCTTTCCCATGAAGTTCAGTTCGCAGACGCTGCGCACGTTCACCACCCTGCACACCTGGGTCGGCCTGGTTGCCGGCTTCGGCCTGTTCGTGGCCTTCTACGCGGGTGCGCTGACCCTGTTCCACCACGACCTGCCGCTGTGGCAGACGCCCGGTGCAGCCACCGCACTCCCCGCCGGCCTGGACGACGCGCAGTACCTGCTGGAAGACGTGCTTGCCGCGCATCCGGAAGCGCGCCGCCACGTCGGCATGACCTTCCCCGGCACCGAACACCCGCAGCCACTGGCCTACTGGCAGGCCGATGACGGCAGCTGGCGCTACGCCTGGCCGGGACAGATCGCCGGCAGCCCGACGCCGCCACAGACCGGGCTGGCCGAACTGGTCAACGAGCTGCATTACAGCCTCGGCCTGCCGGTGGCCGGCATCTACGTGATGGGCATCGTCAGCCTGCTGTATGGCATGGCACTGCTGAGTGGCCTGGTGATCCACCTGCCAAAGCTGTTCGGTGATCTGTTCGCACTGCGTCCGGGCCGCAACCTGAAACAACTGTGGCAGGACGCGCACAACGTGATCGGCGTGCTCAGCCTGCCCTTCCACCTGATGTTCGCGGTCACTGGCGCCCTGCTCTGCCTGGTGTTCGTGCAGATGGCCCTGCTCAACCCGCTGATCTACGACGGCAAGGCCCTGCAGGCGGTGCCGACCGCAATGGACACCGCGCCCGTGCGCGACGCCAGCGGCATCCCGGCGCCGCCGGGCAGCCTGCGCGTGCTGCATGCGCGCGCGCTTGAAGTGGCCCGTGCACAGGGCGTGGCCAATTTCGAACCGGCCTACCTGAAGCTGGCCAACGCCGGCGATGCCAACGCCACCATCGAGATCACCGGCGAATCCACCGGAACGCTCGGCCCGCTCGGCGCAGTGGCACTGGACGTGGCCACCGGCAACGTCCTGGCCTCGCAGCTGCCCGGCCAGCGCGACGCCAACCACGCCACGCTCAGCGCGGCCTATGCCCTGCACTTCGGCGAGTTCGGCAATGGCGTAGTGGTCTGGCTGTACTTCCTGCTCGGCCTTGGCGGTGCCTTCCTGTTCTACTCCGGCAACCTGTTGTGGATCGAATCGCGGCGCAAGCGTCGCCAGCCGCAGCAACCGCGTGCCGGGGTGAACATGGCACGGGCCACGGTCGGCGTCTGCATCGGGCTGTGCGTTGCGATTTCGGTGGCGTTCGTCACCGCACTGGTGCTGGAGCGGCTGGCACCGTCCGCGGTCGCCCACGGCATCCGCTGGGCCTGCTTCGGCAGCTGGGCGGCCTGTGCGCTGTGGGCCGCGCTGCGACGCCCGGCGCAGGCGGCACGCGAACTGCTGTGGGCGGCGGCGATCAGTACCGCACTGGTGCCGATCCTGCATGGCGCGCTCAATGGTGACTGGCTGTGGCGTGCTGCCGCGCGTGGCCACTGGCCGCTGTTCTGGGTCGATGCCATTGCGCTGGCAATGGCCTTCGGCTTCGCCCGCCTGGCAGTGGCCAGCCAACGCCGCGCCCGCAACGGCGATCCCAACAGCGTCTGGGCAAACTGAGCCTTCGCCGGGCATGGCCCGGCGCTACCGACCGTTACGCGCAACGCCCCCTGTAGCGTCGAGCTTGCTCGACAGCTGTTGATTTCGCGCCAAGCACCGTCGAGCAAGCTCGACGCTACCCAAGCAGGATCATGCCTCGCCGGGGTAACGACTCACTTCGATCAGGTTGCCATCCGGGTCGCGGAAGTACACCGATTCGATCGGCCCCAGCGCGCCGGTGCGTGCCACCGGCCCCTCCTCCACTGCAACGGACTGCGCCTGCAGGTGGGCCAGCACATCGGTCGTCGCCGTGCACGTGACCAGGCACAGATCGGCGCTGCCCGGCGTGGGTCGCAACGCATGCGGTTGCAGCGGGGCGCTGGCCGGATGCAGGTTGATCTTCTGCTGGCCGAACTGCAGTGCGGTGCGGCCCGCGCCGAAGTGCACGACCTGCATGCCGAGCACGCGCTGGTAGAAATCACAGCTGCGTTCGATGTCGGCGACGGTGAGGACCAGATGGTCCAGGCGTTCGAGATGGATCATGCCCGCAGCGTAACGCTGCGGACATGGACATGCTGTGCGGGATCGGGCCGATGGCGTTGCGGCGTTGCGCCGGACATCGCCTGATGCAGCTCAATCGCCGATGCGTGCCTTCTGCCAGGGGCCCAGCATGGCGTTGAGCAGGCTGGCCTGTTCGTCGTCGCCGGTCAGCTCCCACATGAAGACGCCGGCCAGGCCCTGCTCGCGGGCGAACTGCGCACGCAGGCCGATCGAGCGCGGGTCTTCATAGCTGATGAAAACCTTCTGCTCGGCGTTGTACAGCCACGGGCTCTGCGCCTGTGGTTGCCAGTGCTTCGTCCAGCCCGGCTGGTCGAGATAGCGCGCCTTGATCACGCGCCAGTCGCCGGCATCGGCCGGTGCACTGTAGGACTGGTACAGCCCATCCGGCGCATCGCCGGTGACCTTGAAGCCGCGCCCGTAGAACGGCACACCCAGCACCAGCTTGTGGGCTGGCACCCCGCGCTCGCGGTAGTACTGCACCGCGCCGGCAACGTTGTTCCAGCGCCGCAGTTCCGGCGCCAGCGGATCGGTCGGCACTTCATGCAGGGGCGCATTGAACGTCGACACCGCCGAGAAGCCGGTGCCCATGTCGTAGCTCATCAGGTTGATGAAATCGAACACCTTGGCCAGCGCCGGCAGGTCATAGCTTGCGGCTGGATCGTAGGGGCCATCGGTCTGCAGGCGACCGGCGGCCAGTGCGGCGGTCAACAGCATCGGCTGCCCCGCCTTGCGGCCATGCGCATCAAGGGCCACGCGGAACGCCTGCGCGAGCCGGGTCAGATTGGCGCGGTCCTGCGGGCGGTGTGCCAGCTCCTTCGGTCCGCCACTGACCGGGAACTCCCAGTCGATGTCCACGCCATCGAAACTGCCAGCATGACGATCGAAGAACAGCGCCATGCATGAGTCGACCAGGCGCTTGCGGCTGCCCTCGGTCAGCGCTGCATCGGAGAATCCACCTGCCCCCCAGCCACCGATCGAGATCAGCGTGCGCAGATGCGGGTGCGCCTTCTTCAGCTCGGCCAGCGCCGCGAAGTTCTTCGGCGCTTCCGCGCCGATCGTGCAGCGCCCGTCCTGGATGGTGGAGAACGCGTAGAACAGATGGGTGAGGCGCTCGGCCGGAATGCTCGACACCGGGTAGCGCTCGGCCGAACCACCGGGGTAGTAGGCACCGAAGATCGGCGGCTGCGCGGATGCCGCATGCACGGCAATGGGCAAGGCACCGGCAATCAGCACGGCAAGGGCAGCCACAGTCTGGCGGAACATGGGATCTCCCGGTTCGAAGGCGCAGCCACGTTAGCAAACGGAAGGGGTTGTGGGACGGTTGTCGTGGCATGTCGTCCAGTGGACAAGTGCATCCCGCCGGATGACGACAACACGCCAGTCATGCAACGACCCTCATGCACTGCAGCAGGACACACGCCGACGCCGCCTTCGCGGGCTCGCGCATCGGCTAAGGTAGCCGCGGACCTGCAACCGCGCATGGACATGAGCACCGACCACGACAACCTCGACGACGGCGACCTGCTGGACGACGAAACCCTCGACGAATGCCAGGCCCTGGAGGCACGCGCCTACGCCGCCTTCCGAGAGGGCGACCTGCAGCAGGCGGTGGCGCTGTTCGGTGAGCTGATCGCACTCGCCCCCGAAGTACCGTACCTGCATTACATGCGCGGATTGGCGCACAAGTACCTGCGCGACTGGGCTGCCTCACTGCAGGACAACCTGCAATCGGAGCAGCTGCGCGGGGAATTCGATGTCGCCACCGCCTGGAATGCCGGCATCGCGGCCACCGGCATGGGCAACTGGGCCGAAGCACGGCGCCAGTGGGCCCGCTGTGGCATCACCCTGCCCGAAGGCGAGGGCCCGATCGAGGGCCACTTCGGCGTGGCCTGCGTGCGCCTGGCGCCATGGTCCGACGCCGAGGTGGTGTACATGAGCCGCATTGATCCGGTGCGTGCACGCATCGACAACGTACCGCTGCCCGAAAGCGGCTTCCGCTTCGGCGACATCGTGCTGCACGACGGCGCATCAACCGGCCATCGCACCTACGGCGAGCGCCAGGTGCCGGTGTTCAATGCCATGCAGCGCCTGCAGGCATCGGACATGGCGACCTTCACCGTGTTCGTGCAGTGCGATTCGGCCGATGACATCGCTGCGCTGGAGGCAATCACCCTGCCCGGCATCGGCATGGTCGAGGACTGGACGGCTACCGTGCGCCGGCTGTGCCGCCGCTGCAGCTACGGCACGCCGCACCAGCATGGTGATGAGGCGCCAGATGAAGACCAATGGAGACGCGAACGTGACCTCGGCGTGGCCGCACAGGGCCGGGCTGCGGTGGAAAAGCTCATGGCGGTGTGGGTCGCTGCAGCCCCCGGCCGGGTGCTGGAGGCCATCGAACAGCGCGAGCACCCGATGAGCGACCCGGAGCCAGGCCAGGTCTGGTGGCTGGGTGAGGACGAAGAAGACGCGTAAGTGCAAGGACCAACGGTCCTCATCCACAGGATTCCAGGCAAAGAAAAAGCGGGCCGAAGCCCGCTTTTTCAATTCAGCGATTCCAGAAGCGTGTCAACCAAGGTTGACACCTACCGTAATCGACCGGAGGTCGATTACTCGGCGCTGGCGGCGTCGCCTTCTTCCACGGCCTTCATCGACAGGCGGATACGGCCCTGCTTGTCGACTTCCAGCACCTTGACCTTGACCACATCGCCTTCCTTCAGGACGTCGCCGACCTTCTCGACGCGATCGCTGGAGATCTGCGACACGTGGACCAGACCGTCCTTGCCCGGCAGGATCGTGACGAACGCACCGAAGTCCATGATCTTGGCGACCTTGCCTTCGTAGATGCGGCCCGGCTCGACGTCCGAGGTGATCTGCTCGATGCGGGCCTTGGCGGCCTGGGCAGCGATGGCGTTGACCGAAGCGATGACGATGGTGCCGTCGTCCTGGATGTCGATCTGGGTGCCGGTTTCCTTGGTGATGGCCTGGATGGTCGAGCCACCCTTGCCGATCACTTCGCGGATCTTGTCCGGGTGGATCTTGATGGTCAGCAGGCGCGGCGCGTAGTCCGACAGCTCTTCACGCGGAGCGGTCAGGCCGTGGGCCATTTCGCCCAGGATGTGCAGACGGCCAGCCTTGGCCTGCTGCAGGGCCTGCTTCATGATCTCTTCGGTGATGCCTTCGATCTTGATGTCCATCTGCAGGGCGGAGATGCCCTCAGCGGTACCGGCCACCTTGAAGTCCATGTCGCCCAGGTGATCTTCGTCACCCAAAATGTCGGACAGGACGACGAAGCGCTCGCCTTCCTTGACCAGACCCATGGCGATACCGGCAACCGGCGCCTTCACCGGCACGCCGGCGTCCATCAGGGCCAGCGACGAACCGCAGACCGATGCCATCGACGAGGAACCGTTCGACTCGGTGATTTCCGAGACGACGCGGATGGTGTACGGGAAGGCTTCCAGCGACGGCATGACAGCCAGCACGCCGCGCTTGGCCAGGCGACCGTGGCCGATTTCGCGGCGCTTCGGGCCCATCATGCGGCCGCACTCACCCACCGAGAACGGAGGGAAGTTGTAGTGGAACAGGAAGTTTTCCTTGTACTCACCGGCGACGGCGTCGATGACCTGGCCGTCACGGGCGGTGCCCAGGGTGATGGTCACGATGGCCTGGGTTTCGCCGCGGGTGAACAGCGAGGAACCGTGGGTACGCGGCAGCACGCCGGTCTTCACGGCGATCGGGCGGACGGTGTCCAGCGCACGGCCGTCGATGCGGACCTTGGTGTCCAGCACCGAGTCACGCATGGTGCGGTATTCCAGCTCGCCGAATTCCTTCGACAGCTCGGCCGGGTTCCAGCCTTCGGCGGCCACGCGGCCAGCCAGGGTTTCGACCACGTCCTTCTTGATCGCCGAGATGGCGTCACGGCGCTGCAGTTTGTCACGCACCTGGAAGGCTTCGCCCAGGCGCGGGCCGATGGCTTCCTTCAGGGCGGAGATCAGCGCGTCGTTCTTGGCCGGGGCTTCCCAGGTCGACGGCTTGGTGCCGGCTTCGACGGTCAGCTCGTTGATCGCGTTGATGACCTTCTGCATCTCGCGGTGACCGAAGGTCACGGCGCCCAGCATCACTTCTTCGGACAGCAGCGCGGCTTCGGATTCAACCATCAGCACGGCGTTGGAGGTACCGGCGACGACCAGTTCCAGCTGCGAGTCAGCCAGTTCGCTGACGGTCGGGTTCAGGATGTACTCGCCGTTCTTGTAACCGACCTTGGCAGCGCCGATCGGACCCATGAACGGGGTGCCGGCCAGGGCCAGGGCAGCGGAGGCACCGATCAGGGCCGGGATGTCGCCGTCCACGTCCGGGTTCAACGACATGACCGTGGCGATGATCTGCACTTCGTTCTTGTAGTCTTCCGGGAACAGCGGACGGATCGGACGGTCGATCAGACGCGAGATCAGGGTTTCCTTCTCGGTCGCACGGCCTTCACGCTTGAAGAAACCACCCGGGATACGGCCGCCGGCGTAGAACTTTTCCTGATAATCGACGGTCAGCGGGAAGAAGTCCTGGCCTTCGCGCGCGCTCTTGGCGGCGACGGCGGTGACCAGCAGTACGGTGTCGTCCATCTTGACGATGACGGCGCCGCTGGCCTGACGGGCGACTTCGCCGGTCTCAAGCGTGACGGTGTGCTTGCCGTACTGGAAGGTTTTGGTGATTTTTGCCACGGAGGGTGTCCTTGGGGATGCTGTCTGCGAATTTGGACCGTCGGCGACCCTTGCCGCCAGCGGGTGGCCGGATCGTTCCGGCCTGAATCGGGGATTGCGGTACTACAAAACAAAACCGCGGCGCATCGCTGCGCCGCGGGGGATTCGTTGCTTAGCGACGCAGGCCAAGCTTCTCGATCAGGGCCTTGTAGCGCTCGACGTCCTTCTTCTTCAGGTAGTCGAGCAGGCTGCGACGGCGGTTGACCATCTGCAGCAGGCCGCGGCGGCTGTGGTGGTCCTTCTTGTGGGTCTTGAAGTGGCCGGTCAGCAGTTCGATGCGGGCGGTCAGCAGCGCAACCTGGACTTCCGGGGAGCCGGTATCAGCCGAGCTGCGCTTGTTGTCTTCAATGACCTTCTGGGTGTCGATCGACATTTCTTTTTCTCTGTGATGCGTGGCCGGCAGGAACGCGCTTCGCGCACCGCCAGGCTCGCCGTGGACTACGAGGATGAAACCTGCGCCAGGCAGGCTGCCGGAAAACGGCCGCGAAATTGTAACGGTCGGGGGCTTCCGGGACAAGGACCGGGGCTGAACCGCCCGGGCCCGGTCAGAGGTTGAAACGACGCTGCGGGGCCAGCAGGCCGCTCTCGTCGACCTGGCCCAGGCCCTGGACAGCGTCGTCCGGACCAAACACCGCCACCAGGCCACGCGGCCAGGACAGATCGCGCTGGCGCTGGCCGACGCAGAAGCGGTGGGCCTGGTCGGCATCGAGGTCGACCCGCGGGTATTCAGCCAGGCCGGCCGCCAGCGGCAGCAGCAGCGCGTCCATGCCGGCCTCGTCGCCCGCCTCGACCATCGCCCGCAGCTGGTCCAGGGTGACCATGGCAGGCTCGCGGAACGGCTCGACCCAGAGCCGGCGCAGCGCGCTGATGTGGGCGCCACAACCCAGGCTTTCGCCGAGGTCGCGGGCCAGGCTGCGGATATAGGTGCCGGAACCACAGGTCACGCGCAGCCGCAGCCGTTCCGGCTGCTGCTCCAGTACCTCGATGGCATGCACCTGCACCTCGCGTTCCGGCGCTTCGATGACGTCACCGCGGCGGGCCTTCACATACAGCGGCTCCCCACCCTGCTTCAGCGCCGAATAGATCGGGGCACGCTGGCGGATGTTGCCGGTCAGCGGCACCAGCGCCGCCTGCAGGGCCTCGGCACTGATCGCCGGCACCGGCCGCTGCAGCAGCACCTGGCCTTCGGAATCGTCAGTGTCGGTGGTCTGGCCCAGCATGATCTCGGCGTCGTAGGCCTTGGCCGAGCCGAGCAGCAGACCGGCAATCTTGGTCGCCTCGCCGAAGCACAGCGGCAACAGGCCGGTGGCCAGCGGATCGAGGCTGCCGGTATGGCCACCCTTTTCGGCACGGAACAGGCGACGGGCCACCTGCAGGGCGGCGTTGGAGCTCATGCCGGTCGACTTGTCGAGCAGCAGGATGCCATCCAGGCGGCGGAACTGAATTCGGGTCATGACAGGATTTTGTAGAGTCGAGCCATGCTCGACTGCTGCAGCGCGGTCTGCATCAGACATCGCGCAGCCGGAATGCAACAACGCCGGGCATGCCCGGCGTCGCGCGGTTATTCTTCGTCGCTCTCGCGACGCTTCTCAGCGGCCAACGTATCAGGCAGATCGCGCAGGATGTTGTCGATGTGCTCACCACGGTCGACCGAGTCGTCGTAGTGGAAATGCAGCTCCGGCACGTGGCGCAGCTTCATCGCACGGGCCAGGTCCATGCGCAGGCGATAGCCCAGCTCCTTCAGGCCGGCCACGGCTTCAGCCGAACGTTCCGGCATCAGCGCGGTGACAAATACCTTGGCATGAGCCATGTCGCGGGTGATTTCCACGTCGGACACGCTCACCGAGGGCAACCCGTGCTCGCGCACGGCGTTGTGCACCAGGGTGCCGAGTTCACGGCGCAGCTGGGCGGAGACACGGTCGGTTCGATGGAAAGTCTTGGGCACGCGGTCGGGCTCTCGATTCAAATGTGACCCGACCAAGGTCGGGTCCTACCAGGAGGAGCGGCCCGACCTTGATCGGGCCCCACCAGGGGGCGGACCGGCCCGTGAGGGCTGGTCCGTTGCAGCAATTACAGGGTGCGCGGCACTTCGATACGCTCGAAGCACTCGATCTGGTCACCCGGCTTGACGTCGTTGTAGGCCTTCACCGCGATACCGCACTCGGTACCGTTGCGGACTTCCTCGACGTTCTCCTTGAAGCGACGCAGCGATTCCAGCTCGCCCTCGAAGATCACCACGCTGTCGCGCAGCACGCGGATCGGCTTGTTGCGCTTGACCACGCCCTCGATGACCATCGAGCCGGCCACGGCGCCCAGCTTGGAGCTGCGGAAGACGTCGCGGACCTCGGCGATACCGATGATCTCTTCGCGGATCTCCACGCCCAGCAGACCGGAAGCCACCTGCTTCACCTGATCGATCACGTCATAGATGATCGAGAAGTAACGCAGATCGACGCCGTTGGATTCGATGATGCGACGGGCCGAAGCGTCCGCACGCACGTTGAAGCCGATGACGGTGGCCTTCGAAGCGGCCGCCGAGTTGGCGTCCGATTCGGTGATGCCGCCCACGCCGGAGTGGATCACGTTGATGCGGATGTCTTCGTTGGACAGCGCGACCAGTGCCTGGCTCAGGGCCTGCACCGAACCCTGCACGTCGGCCTTGATGACCAGGTTGAGGACCTGCTGGCCCTCGCCCTTGCCCAGGGTCGCCATGATGTCTTCCATGCGGCTGCCGGCGGTGGCGACCAGGCGCGATTCACGGCGCTTGGTCTCACGCTGCTGGGCAACGTCCTTGGCCAGGCGCTCGTCCTCGACGACCACGAAGTCATCACCCGCTTCCGGCACGCCGGACAGGCCCAGGACCTGCACCGGGATGGACGGGCCGGCGAACTCCGGCTGCTTGCCGGTTTCGTCGAACAGCGCACGCACGCGGCCGTACTGGATGCCGCACACCAGGTAGTCGCCCTTCTTCAGGCGGCCCTGCTGCACCAGCACGGTGGCGACCGGGCCACGGCCCTTGTCCAGCGACGATTCGATCACCACGCCCGAAGCGCGGCCTTCGTCGACGGCCTTCAGTTCCAGCAGTTCGGCCTGGATCGAGATGGCGTCCAGCAGGTCGTCGATGCCCAGGCCGGTCTTGGCCGAGATCTCCACCATCTGGGTGTCACCACCGAAGTCTTCGGCCACGACCTGCTCGGACAGCAGTTCGTTCTTGACCCGCATCGGGTCGGCGTCGGACTTGTCGATCTTGTTGATCGCCACGATCAGCGGCACACCCGCCGAACGGGCGTGCTGGATCGCTTCCTTGGTCTGCGGCATGACGCCGTCATCGGCGGCCACGACCAGCACCACGATGTCGGTCAGCTTGGCGCCGCGCGCACGCATCGAGGTGAATGCCGCGTGGCCCGGGGTATCCAGGAAGCTGATCACGCCCTTCGGCGTATCCACGTGGTAGGCACCGATGTGCTGGGTGATGCCGCCGGCTTCGCCGGTGGCGACCTTGGTGCGGCGGATGTAATCCAGCAGCGAGGTCTTGCCGTGGTCGACGTGGCCCATGATGGTGACCACCGGCGGACGCTGGGTGGCTTCGCCCTGGTTTTCACCGGTCGAGGCCAGAAGTGCGTCTTCGGCGTCGTTGTCGTTGGCACGGATCGCCTTGTGGCCGAGTTCTTCGGTCACCAGCGCGGCGGTGTCATGGTCGATGGACTGGGTGATGGTGGCCATCACGCCCATCTTGAACAGCGCCTTGACCACCTCACCGCCCTTCAGCGCGAGCTTCTGCGCCAGGTCGGCCACGGTGATCGTGTCGCCGATCGCCACTTCACGCACCACCGGCGCGGTCGGACGCTCGAAGGCGTGCGGACCTGCATTGTTGCCACCGCGCGACATGTCGCGACGGCCACCGGCCTGGTTACGCCCGCCCGGACGACCACGGGTGTTGCTGTTGTTGCTGTTGCCACGGCGCGCGCGGTCGGCAGCCGACAGGTGCATCTGGCCGGCGAAACGGTCGCCCGGGCCACGCTCGTTGCGCGGCGCGCTGCGGTTGTTGCGGTCGTCGTTGCGCGGCGGCGGCGGAGCGCTGCGCGGCGCAGCCGGAGCGGCGGCCGGAGCACGCGGCGGGCGCGGCGCGGTTTCATCGATAGGAGCGCGCTTGGGCTTGCTGGCAGCCAGCGCCTCGGCAGCCTTGGCGGCGGCCGCAGCTTCCTCGGCGGCCTTCTTCTCGGCCTCTGCGCGTTCCTTGGCCGCAACCTCTTCCTCACGGGCACGGACGATGGCTTCGTCGCGCAGACGATCCTTCTCGGCCAGGGCCTGCTGTTCGGCAAGGTTGCGCGCACGCGACTCTTCCAGCTTGCGCAGGATGTCGGCGCGCTCTTCGTCCGGGGTCATGGCGCGAGCACCATCCTTGACGTAGGTACGCTTCTGGCGCACCTCGACATTCACGGTCGTCTTGCTGCGACCGGAACTGACCGTCACTTCCTGCTGTTTCCGGCGGTTGAGCGTGATCTTCTTTGCAGACTGATCAGTTTCTTCCGGGGCCTGCTCGGGCTTGCCGTGCGAACGACGAAGGAAGCCCAGGAGCTTCACCTTCTCGGTGCTGGTCACGACCTGGTCGGGACCGCTGAACTTCATGCCGGCACCGGCCAGCTGTTCCAGCAGTTTTTCGACCGGCGTGTTGACCAGTTCGGCAAGCTTGCGGATGGTGGTTTGCTGCGACATTCGGATCCTATGATCTTGTGGGCGCCCCCCCGCATCTGGAGGTGGCGCGGATTCTACGCCCTGAGCGGCTCAGGGCCCTGTTCATTGCCGGCTCATTCGCCGCGTTCCAGTCGGGCGATCTCCTCGGCACGTGCGGCCAGGATCAGCGCAGCGGCGCGCGCCTGATCCAGCCCTTCGATGCCGAAGTCCATGACCTCGTCGGCGGCCAGGTCGGACAGGTCCTCACTGGTGCGCACGCCGTGGCCGGCCAGCGCATACGCGGTGGCTTCGTCCATGCCCTTCAGGGACAGCAGATCCTGCGCCGGCTGGCCGTCTTCAAGGCCTTCCTCGACTGCCAGGGCCTCATTGAGCA
This sequence comes from Stenotrophomonas sp. ASS1, assembly GCF_004346925.1. Lineage (NCBI taxonomy): Bacteria > Pseudomonadati > Pseudomonadota > Gammaproteobacteria > Lysobacterales > Lysobacteraceae > Stenotrophomonas > Stenotrophomonas oleivorans. The sequence continues at coordinate 3,113,174 of NZ_CP031167.1, forward strand.
GCGCATCGCGGGCACGAGCGCGCAGCTCTTCGACGATGTCTTCGTCGAAACCTTCCACGGCCAGCAGTTCGCCGACCGGGACATATGCGATTTCCTCGACGGTGCCGAAGCCTTCGCTCACCAGGATGCCGGCGATTTCCTCGTCCACTTCCAGCTTGTCCATGAACAGCTGGCGGGCCGAAGCCTGCTCGGCCTCCGACTTGGCGGTGACCTGGTCCTGGGTCATCACGTTGAGCTGCCAGCCGGTCAGGCGGCTGGCCAGGCGCACGTTCTGGCCGCCCTTGCCGATCGCCTGGGCCAGGCGGTCTTCGGCAACGGCCAGGTCCATCGAGTGCTTGTCTTCATCGACGATGATCGACTGCACTTCGGCCGGCGCCATCGCGTTGATGACGAAGTTGGCCGGGTTGTCGTTCCACAGCACGATGTCCACGCGCTCGCCATTGAGCTCGTTGGACACGGCCTGCACGCGCGAACCGCGCATGCCGATGCAGGCACCGATCGGATCGGTGCGCTGGTCGTGGGCGAGCACGGCGATCTTGGCGCGGTCGCCCGGATCGCGGGCGCAGGCCTTGATTTCCACCAGGCCCTGGCCGACTTCCGGCACTTCCAGCTTGAACAGCTCGATCATGAATTCCGGGGCGGCGCGGCTGATGAACAGCTGCGGGCCACGCGGTTCCGAACGGACTTCGGCCAGGTAGCCGCGCACGCGGTCACCGGCGCGCAGCACGTCGCGCGGAATGCCCTTGTCCTTCGGGATGAAGCCTTCGGCGTTGCCACCGAGGTCGACATAGATGTTGCCGCGCTCGGCGCGCTTGACCACACCGGTGATCAGCTCACCCACGCGATCCTTCCATGCATCCACGACCTGCTGGCGCTCGGCTTCGCGCACGCGCTGGACGATGACCTGCTTGGCGGCCTGGGCGGCAATGCGGCCGAAGTCCGGGTTCTCGATCTGCTCTTCGATGTAGTCGCCGACGTCCACGCCTTCGGCTTCATCGACGGCGTCCATCAGGCGGATCTGGCGGTCCGGCGATTCCATGACCACGTCATCGGCCACCACTTCCCAGCGACGGAAGGTTTCGTAGCTGCCATCCTTATGGTCGATGACCACGCGGGTCAGCACTTCCTCGTCGGGATAGCGCTTCTTCGCTGCCGAGGCCAGGGCGGCCTCGATGGCATCGAAGATCACTTCACGCGGCACGCCCTTCTCGTTGGCGACCGCGTCGACTACCAGCAACAGTTCCTTGCTCATTGGCTCACTCCGCGCGCGGCTTCTTTGCCGCCGGCTCGTTGGAAGAAGAATTCGTGTTCGGCTTCGGACGCTTCGGTGCCGGACCGGTCGGCTTGCTCGGGGCCAGCCCCAGCGCCACCCAGTCGGGCATGATCCGTGCCTTGTCGATGTTGTCGGCCGACACCACCACTTCGGTCTTGTCGACGATGAAGGTGATGGTGCCTGCGGCCTCGTCGGTCGCTTCGATACGGCCCTGCAGGCGACGACGGTTGTCCTGCGGCAGCTTCAGCGTGACCTTGGCCGATTCACCCTGGTGGCGAGCGAACTGCTCCAGGTTGAACAGCGGGCGATCCACGCCCGGCGAGGACACTTCCAGCGTGTAATTGCCGCTGATCGGGTCTTCGACGTCCAGCTGCGCCGACACTTCGCGGCTGACCCGCTCGCAGTCGTCGACATTGATGATGCGCTCGGGCTGTTCAGCCAGCGGCACGTCGATGTAAAGGCGCAGGGTCGCACCGCCGGGGGCCGGCAGATACTCAACGCCCAGCAGCTCCAGGCCCAGCGACACAACGGTCGGGGCGAGCAGATTCGCGATGTCGGTTGCCTTGTCGCTCACAGCCTGCCTTGATCTCTTGGTTGGGTGCCGGCCTTGGCCGGCGTGAAAACATGACGCCCCGGAAACGACAAAGGGCCCGCTGGGCCCCTTTTCCGGAAAGACTCCGGTGACTGGATTCCGGTTGCAACCTGCAGTGCCTGCCGGTTGCGGCCCTCCTTCCGGGTCCGGACTCCCGCCGGGAGGCCGCCTTCAGGGGTACTGCTAGGCCGCTGATGATAGCGGCTGCACCGCGCTGGTGCAAGGTGCGGACCTGGGGTCAGCTCCCTTTCCCGCGGAAAAGGGAGCTGACCCCGATCACGCAGAAGCGACGCAGCCACCCAAAGAAAAACGCCTTCGAAGCAGGACTTCGAAGGCGATCTCTTCACTTGGTAGCGGGGGCAGGATTTGAACCTGCGACCTTCGGGTTATGAGCCCGACGAGCTGCCAGACTGCTCCACCCCGCATCAGAAGCGGAATTATGAGGCATAACTTCAAAACCTGCAAGCCTTCCCTCATTCATCAAACCGGTTGGCGCCGATCTGAAGTTGGTAGCGGGGGCAGGATTTGAACCTGCGACCTTCGGGTTATGAGCCCGACGAGCTGCCAGACTGCTCCACCCCGCACCGGAAGTGTTTGAACTGCTGCCCTGCTCTCTTTCGAGGAGGGCTACCGCAACGATGTTCTGGCTGAACCGCTGCAGTGACAACTCAGGCTGCGCATATTACACGAATCGCGCAGCTTTGTGTCAACTTTTATGCAAGATGCGCAAATGCCTGCTGGCACCAGACCATGATCGGGTTCCAGGCCAGGCCCAGCGCCAGCAGCGCCAGCGCGTTCACGCCCAGCACCAGGCCCAGCACGCGGTCGTTGCTGCGCGGCATGGCCTCGCCCACCGGCTCATCGAAGTACATGACCTTGATGACGCGCAGGTAGTAGAAGCAGCCGACCACGGCACACAGCACGCCGAGGATGGCCAGCCACAGCAGGCCCCCGTTGACGGCCGCGCCCAGCACCGCCAGCTTGGTCCAGAAGCCCAGGAACGGCGGAATGCCGGCCAGCGACGCCATGATGCACAGCACCAGGCCGGCCATCCACGGGTTGCGGGCATTGAGGCCCTTGAAGTCCTCGATGTTCTCGGCTTCGAAACCGGCACGCGACAGCGCGATGATCGCGCCGAAGGCGGCGGTGGACATGATGGCGTAGGCCAGTGCGTAGAACAGCGCGGCGGCATAGCCCTGCGCGCCACCACCGGCGATGCCCATCAGCAGGAAGCCGATGTGCGAGACGGTGGAGAATGCCAGCATGCGCTTGAGGTTGCTCTGCGCGATGGCCATCAGGTTGCCGATGACCAGCGAGACCGCGGCCAGGCCGGCGATCAGCAGCTGCAGTTCGGTCGACAGCGGACCCACGCCCATTTCCAGCAGGCGGTAGGCCATGCCGAAGGCGGCCAGCTTCGGCGCCGAGCTGATGAACAGTGCGATCGGTGCCGGGGCACCCTGGTACACGTCCGGCAGCCACATGTGGAACGGTGCGGCACCCAGCTTGAAGGCGACGCCGGCGATCATGAACACCGCACCGGTGATCAGCAGCACGCGCTCTTCCGAATGCGGGATGGCGTCACGGATGATGTCCAGGTGCAGGCTGCCGGTGGCGCCGTAGATCAGCGACATGCCGTACAGCAGCAGGCCCGAGGCCAGCGAACCCAGCACGATGTACTTCATCGCCGCTTCCGAGGCCAGACCGTTCTCACGGTTGCTGGCAACCAGTGCGTAGGAGCACAGCGCCAGCAGTTCCAGGCCCAGGTAGACCATCAGCAGGCTGCCGGCCGAGACCAGGATCATCATGCCGGCGGTGCCGAACAGGATCAGCACCGGGATCTCGCCCTGGAACAGGTTGCGGTCACGCAGGTAGCGCCAGCCGTAGACCAGGGTCAGGCCGCTGAGCAGCACGATCCCGGTCTTCATCACGTCCGCGGCGGTATCGCGCACGAACATGCCATGGAAGACCTCGCCCTGCCCGCCCACGCCGGTGGCCAGCATGAACAGCACCACGGCCAGCGCAGCGAGCGAGAACAGGTGGGTGACGATCTTGTTCCGGTTGCTGACGAACAGGTCGAGGATCATCAGGGCGAAGGCGCTGCCGATCAGCACCAGCTCGGGAGCGAGCGGTGGCAGGTCAGCGGCGGTCAATGGCAGCAGCGGCGAGGTGGTCATCATCAAATCCTGGAATTACAGCAGCTTGCTGGATGCGATCTGCATCGCCAGCTTCGCGATCGAGGGCTCCATCAGGTCGGTCAGCGGCTTGGGGTAGATGCCCAGGGCCAGCACGCCGATGGCGAACACGCCCAGCACCAGCCATTCGCGGCCGTTGATGTCCTTCAGTTCGGCCACGTGGCTGTTGGCCACTTCGCCGAAGAAGATGCGCTTGTACAGCCACAGGGTGTAGGCGGCGCCGATGATCAGGGTGGTGGCCGCGCCCAGTGCGATCCACGGATTACGCTGGAAGGCCGACAGGATGACCATGAACTCGCCGACGAAACCGCTGGTGCCCGGCAGGCCCGCATTGGCCATAAAGAACAGCATGGCGAAGGTGGCGAACCACGGCATCACGTTGACCACGCCGCCGTAATCGGCGATGCGGCGGCTGTGCATGCGGTCGTACAGCACGCCGACACAGGAGAACATCGCACCGGACACGAAGCCGTGCGAGATCATCTGCACCATGGCGCCCTGCAGGCCCAGGCGGGCAGCATCGGCGTTGCCGGCTTCACGCACCAGCCACAGGGCGATGAAGGTGCCCAGGGTGACGAAGCCCATGTGCGCGATCGACGAATAGGCGATCAGCTTCTTCATGTCGTCCTGCACCAGGGCGACCAGGCCGACGTAGATCACCGCGATCAGCGACAGCGCGATCACCAGCCAGGCCCATTCCTGCGACGCGTCCGGGACGATCGGCAGGTTGAAGCGCAGGAAGCCGTAGCCACCGATCTTCAGGGCGATGGCGGCCAGGATCACCGAACCGGCGGTCGGCGCTTCCACGTGGGCGTCCGGCAGCCAGGTGTGGACCGGGAACATCGGCACCTTGACCGCGAAGGCGATCAGGAAGGCAAAGAAGATCCAGGTCTGTTCCTTGGCCGACAGCGGCAGCGCGTACAGGTCGGCCAGCTGGAAGCTGCCGCCCTTCATGTACAGGTAGATCAGCGCCACCAGCATCAGCACCGAGCCGAGGAAGGTGTACAGGAAGAACTTCAATGCTGCGTAGATGCGGCGCGGGCCACCCCAGACACCGATGATCAGGAACATCGGGATCAGCATGGCTTCGAAGAACACGTAGAACAGCATCGCGTCCGTCGCGGCGAAGATGCCGACGGTGACGCCTTCCAGGATCAGGAAGGCCGCCACGTACTGGTTGACGCGCTTGTCGATGGCGCTCCAGGCGCCGATCAGGGCAAGCACGCTGACCAGGGTGGTCAGCAGGATCAGCGCCACGGCAATGCCGTCCACGCCCAGGTTGTAGCCGATCTTGTACGCCGGGATCCAGGCATGGGTCTCGACGAACTGCAGGCCGTCGATGCCCGCGTTGTAGCCGCTCAGCAGCGAGAGGCTTGCAACGAAGGTGAGCACCGCGACGCCCAGCGACGCCCAGCGGGCAGTCTGTGCATCACGGATCGCAAGGATCAGGGCGCCACCGATGATCGGCAGCCAGATGAGGACACTGAGTAGAGGCCAGTTCGACACGTCTTCTTATTCCGTACAGGTCATCAACGCAGGTAATGCATCAGCACGCCCAGAAGGGCAATCAGGCCGATGATCATCGCGAAGGCGTAGTGATAGAGGAAACCGGATTGGGTACGACGCAGCACGCCGGCTGCGACGTCCACAACACGTGCCGAGAGATTGACCACGCCGTCGACGATGTTGCTGTCGATCCAGCGTGCGACCTTGCCCAGCTTGACGCTGCCACCGGCAAAGCCATCGATCCACAGCTTGTCGAAGCCGTACTTGTTTTCCAGCACCGACACCAGCGGGGCGAAGGTCTTGCGCGCCTTGCCCGACAGGTCCGGCTTCCACAGGTAGAACAGTGCAGCCAGCAGGAAGCCCGCCAGGGTCAGCCAGAACGGCGGCAGCATCATGCCGTGCAGCGCGAACGCCACCGGACCATGGAACTCTTCGCCCAGGAAGCCAACGGTGTTCTTGGCCGGATCGTAGAAGTTCACGATGCCGGTGAAGAACGTCTGCGCCTGGCCCTTGATGGCCTCGTGCGCATGGTGGCCGGCCCAGTCGGTGCCGTGCAGCATCGGACCGATGCTGAAGAAACCGATGGCGATCGACGGGATGGCCAGCAGGATCAGCGGCAGGGTCACCACCCACGGGGTTTCGTGCGGCTCATGCGGACCGTGGCCATGGCCGTGGTCGTCATGGTGCGCGTCCCCATGATGGGCATCAGCAGGGTGCGCATCTGCGGCGTGGTGATCGTCATGGGCATGGCCGTGATCATCATGCGCGTCGCGGAAGCGCTCCTTGCCGTGGAAGGTCAGGAACAGCAGGCGGAAGCTGTAGAAGCTGGTCACCAGCACGCCACCCAGCACTGCCCAGTAGCCATAGGTGGCCACCCAGCTGTTCTGCATGTGGGCGTGGATCTCGGCCGCCTCGATGATGGTGTCCTTCGAGTAGAAGCCGGAGAAGAACGGCGTACCGACCAGGGCCAGGGTACCGATCCACATGGTGACGAAGGTGATCGGCATGTACTTGCGCAGGCCGCCCATCTTGCGCATGTCCTGCTCGTGGTGCATCGCGATGATGACCGAGCCGGCACCCAGGAACAGCAGCGCCTTGAAGAAGGCGTGGGTCATCAGGTGGAACACGGCGGCCGAGTAGGCGGACACGCCCAAGGCAACGGTCATGTAGCCCAGCTGCGACAGCGTGGAGTACGCGACGACGCGCTTGATGTCGTTCTGCACGATGCCGATCAGGCCGGTGAAGAACGCGGTGGTGGCACCGATGAACAGGATGAAGTTCAGCGCGGTCTGCGACAGCTCGAACAGCGGCGACATGCGGGTGACCATGAAGATACCGGCGGTCACCATCGTCGCGGCGTGGATCAGTGCCGAGATCGGGGTCGGGCCTTCCATCGAGTCCGGCAGCCACACGTGCAGCGGGACCTGGGCCGACTTGCCCATGGCACCGATGAACAGGCAGATGCAGATGACGGTGGCGATCGACCAGATCACCGGCTCGTTCAGCAGCTGCATGCCGAACATGGTGCCGTCCCAGATCTGCAGCTGGGCGCGCGGGTCAGCCAGCATGCCGGCCTGCGAGAACACCTGCGAGTAGTCCAGGGTGCCGAACACCCACAGCACGCCGGCGATACCGAGCAGGAAGCCGAAGTCACCAACGCGATTGACCAGGAACGCCTTCATGTTGGCGAAGATCGCAGTCGGGCGCTTGAACCAGAAGCCGATCAGCAGGTACGACACCAGGCCCACCGCTTCCCAGCCGAAGAACAGCTGCAGGAAGTTGTTGCTCATCACCAGGGTGAGCATCGAGAAGGTGAACAGCGAGATGTAGCTGAAGAACCGCTGGTAGCCCGGATCGTCCTGCATGTAGCCGATCGTATAGATGTGGACCAGCAGCGACACGAAGGTCACCACCACCATCATCATCGCGGTCAGCTTGTCGACCATGAAACCGACGTGGGCCGAGTACTGGCCGACTTCGAAGAACGTGTAGATGTTCTGGTTGAACGGCTGCGCGCCGCCCCACAGCAACTGGTAGAGCGTGTACATCGACAGGCCGCAGGCAACCGCGACGCCGAGGATGGTGATGGTCTGCGCGCCGAAGCGCTTGACCTGGCGACCGAACAGGCCGGCGATGATGCTGCCGAACAGCGGTGCAAGCACCACTGCGATCAACAGACTCTTGGAGAGAGTGATTTCCATCTGTGGATCAGCCCTTCAACGAATCGACTTCGCCGACATTGATCGTGCGGCGGGTACGGAACAGGGTCACCAGGATCGCCAGGCCGATGGCGGCTTCCGCGGCGGCGACGGTCAGGATGAAGAACACGAACAGCTGGCCGGACGGATCGCCCAGCTGACGCGAGAAGCCGACGAAGTTGATGTTCACCGACAGCAGCATCAGTTCGATCGACATCAGCAGGACGATGACGTTCTTCCGGTTGAGGAAGATGCCGGCCAGGCTGATGGCGAACAGCACCGCGCCCAGCGCAAGGATGTGGCCAAGGGTAATCACGGCTGGGTCTCCTCGCCGGCGGCCGGCTTGCTGTTGCTGTGCACGACCGGCGCTTCGGCGCCCATCTTGACCATGCGCAGGCGCTGGCCGGCCTTGACCATGGTCTGCTCACCCGGGTTCTGGCTCTTCACGCCGGTACGGCGGCGCAGGGTCAGCATCACGGCGGCAACCACGGCCACGGTCAGGATGACGGCGGCGAACTCGAACGGCAGCAGGTACTCGGTGAACAGCGTACGCGCCAGCCAGGTGACGTTGGAGCTGTCGGCAGCGACCGCGGCGGCGTTGTCGGCCGGGAACGGGTTGACCGCCCTGCCCTTCACGCCGATCAGGATCAGCATCTGCACCAGCATCGCCACCGCAACAATGAGACCGACCGGCAGGTAGCGGACCCAGCCCTCACGCAGCTTGGTGGGGTCGATGTCGAGCATCATCACCACGAACAGGAACAGCACCATCACCGCGCCGACGTAGACCAGCACCAGCGCCACGCCGAGGAACTCGGCGCCGACCAGCAGCCACACGCAGGCAATGGAGAAGAAGGTCAGCACCAGGCAGAGCACGGCGTGAACCGGGTTGCGCACGCTGATCACCGCACCGGCCGAAACCGTTGCCGCGATGGCGAACACCCAGAAAGCGATATTTACCCAATCCATCTCTCGACCTCAGCGGTAAGCGGCATCGGCGGCGCGACGCTCGGCGATCTCGGACTCGAGACGGTCGCCCAGGGCCAGCAGCTGCGGCTTGGTAACGATGTTTTCGCCACGATTCTCGAAGTGGTACTCGAGGATGTGGGTTTCGACGATCGAGTCCACCGGGCAGCTTTCTTCGCAGAAGCCGCAGAAGATGCACTTGAACAGATCGATGTCATAGCGCGTGGTACGGCGGGTGCCGTCTTCGCGCTTGGCCGAGTCGATGGTGATGGCCAATGCAGGGCACACCGCTTCGCACAGCTTGCAGGCGATGCAGCGCTCTTCACCGTTGGGGTAACGGCGCAGGGCGTGCAGGCCACGGAAGCGCGGCGACTGCGGGAACTTCTCCATCGGGTACATCATCGTGTACTTGGGCTTGAAGCTGTACTTCAGCGTCAGCCAAAGGCCGCCCAGCAGTTCGAGCAGCAGCAGGCTCTTGAAGTAATGGGTAATCCTGTTCATCACTTAGACGCCCTTTTGAATCACGCCGAAGAACACCATGACGGCGGTAACCGCGATCCACAGAATGGCCAGCGGGATGAAGACCTTCCAGCCCAGGCGCATGATCTGGTCATAGCGGAAGCGCGGGAAGCTGGCACGGAACCAGATGTAGGCACTGGCGAAGAAGAACACCTTGACGAACAGCCACGGTGCACCGCCCTTCCAGATCCAGTCGACCAGCGGCGAGACGTCGCCGAAGTTGACCCAGCCCTGGATGGGGCTCAGCCAGCCGCCGAGGAAGAAGATCGAGATCAGGAAGCTGATCAGGATCATGTTGGCGTATTCGGCCAGGAAGAACAGCGCGAACGCACCGCCCGAGTACTCGACCATGTGGCCAGCGACGATTTCCGATTCACCTTCCACCACGTCGAACGGCGCGCGGTTGGTTTCGGCAACGCCCGACACCCAGTAGATGACGAACAGCGGGAACAGCGGCAGCAGGAACCAGTCGAAGAAACCGGAATTGCCAGCCTGCGCCATCACGATGTTGCTCAGGTTCAGGCTGCCCGACGCGATCATCACGCCGACCAGGGCGAAGCCCATGGCGATTTCGTAGCTGATCATCTGCGCCGAGGCGCGCATCGCACCCAGGAACGCATACTTCGAGTTGGATGCCCAACCGGCCAGGATGATGCCGTAGATGCCCAGCGAGGTCATCGCCAGCAGGTACAGCAGGCCGGCGTTGGCGTTGGACAGCACGATCTGCGAATCGAAGGGGACCACCGACCAGGCCGCGAAGGCCGGGGCCAGGGTGATCAGCGGGGCCAGCAGGTAGATCGCCTTGTTGGCGCTGCTCGGTTGGACCACTTCCTTGAACAGCAGCTTGAAGACGTCGGCGAAGGCCTGGAAGATGCCCATGCCCACGTACATCGGGCCGTGGCGGACGTGCATCCAGCCGATCAGCTTGCGTTCCCAGACCACGTAGAAGGCCACCGAGATGATCACCGGAACGGTGATCACCAGGATCTTCAGGATGATCCAGATCAGCGCGCCGATGTCACCGAGGCCAAGCAGCCACTGGTGCAGCGGGTCGACCGCGTTCAACAGCAATTCGTTCATGCAGCCACCACCGTTACGCGAGCGGCACCCAGCGGCGCGGTCGCGCCGTGGCCCGATTCAATCCAGACCGAACCCGCAGCGACGCGGGCGTCGATCACCACCGGCAGGGTGGCCTTGCCGGCATCGGTGCCGACCTTGGCCATCTGCCCTTCCTGCAGCTGCAGGCGAGCGGCATCTTCAGCGTTCAGCACGATGCGCGGGGCGTTGTTGAGCGGATGCGACTGCAGCGCCGGGGCGCGACGGACCACCGCATCGGTGCGGTAGATCGCGGCGGTCGAAGCCACTTCCAGGCCTTCGCCGGCAACCACCGGCTGTGCCGAGGCGGCAACGGTGACCGACACCGGGGCCAGGCTGGCGCGCAGGCCGGCCAGGTCGGTGAAGTCGAAACCGGCTACCGCCAGCTCACCGCCCAGGGCGCGCAGCACGCGCCAGCCCTCACGGGCCTCGCCCGGCAGCTTGCCGCCGGCACGCGCCGACTGCTCGCGACCATCGAGGTTGGTCAGGGTGGCGTCGATTTCCGGCAGCGCACCGATCGGCAGGATCACGTCGGCAACGTCGCGGGTGGAGACGCAGGCGAACTGGCTGAAGGCCACCACCTTGGCGCCGACCAGCGCCTTGCGCGCGGCGGGGGCGTCGGCGAAGTCCAGACCCGGCTCCAGGCCGTACACCACGTAGGCCTGGCGCGGCTGCGCCAGCATTGCGGCGACGTCCTTGCCGGCCGGCAGCACGCCTGCGCGGGTCAGGCCAACGGCGTTGGCACCCTGCGGGATGCGGCACAGCTTGGCACCGGTCGCAGCGGCGAAGTCACGCGCGGCGGCGCGGATCGCGGCAGCCTGCGGATGGTTTTCGGCGATGCCACCGACGATCAGCACGGTGTTGTTGCCGCCCTGCACCGCCGAACGCAGCTCGGCGTTGGCCAGCGCGTCGACGAACTTCGACGGCGCGACGATCTGCTTGCCGGCGATGCTGAAGGCGAAGTCGAAGTCCACCGGGTTGACGACGTGGATCTTTGCGCCGTTGGTGGTCTGCGCCTTGCGCAGGCGGGCGTGCAGCAGCGGCAGTTCGTGGCGGATGTTGCTGCCCAGAACGACGATGCGGTCGGCGCCTTCGATCTCGGCGAGCGGCAGGCCGAACACTTCGGCGGTTGCGGCGTCGGAGAAATCGCGGTTGTTGATGCGGTGGTCGATGTTGCTCGAGCCCAGGCCCTTGGCCAGGCGGGCCAGCAGCGCGCCTTCCTCGTTCGAGGTGGACGGGTGCACCAGCACGCCCAGGTTGTCGCCCTGGTTGGCCTTGAGGATCTCGGCGGCCGCGGCCAGGCCTTCGGCCCAGCTCACTTCCTTCCACTCGCCATTGACCTTGCGCAGCGGCTTGACCGCACGGTCTTCGCTGTACAGGCCCTGGTGCGAGTAGCGGTCACGGTCGGACAGCCAGCACTCGTTCACCGCTTCGTTGTCGCGCGGCACGGTGCGCAGCACTTCGCCGCGACGCACGTGCAGGAACAGGTTCGAACCCATCGCGTCGTGGTAGCCCAGCGACTCGCGCGCGGTCAGTTCCCACGGGCGGGCGCGGAACTGGAACACCTTGTTGGTCAGTGCGCCGACCGGGCAGACGTCGACGACATTGCCGGACAGCTCGGTGGTCAGCGGCTTGCCGTCGAAGGTACCGATCTGCAGGTTCTCACCGCGGTACATGCCACCCAGCTCGTAGGTACCGGCAACGTCGGCGGTGAAGCGGACGCAGCGGGTGCACTGGATGCAGCGGGTCATCTCGGTGGCGACCAGCGGGCCCATGTCCTCGTCCGGCACCACGCGCTTGCGCTCGTTGAAGCGGCTGACCGAACGGCCATAGCCCAGCGACACGTCCTGCAGCTCGCACTCGCCGCCCTGATCGCAGATCGGGCAGTCCAGCGGGTGGTTAATGAGCAGGAACTCCATCACCGAGCGCTGGAACTTCAGTGCCTTCTCGCTGCGGGTGGCGACCTTCATGCCATCCATCACCGGGGTGGCGCAGGCCGGCGCCGGCTTCGGCGACTTTTCCACGTCCACCAGGCACATGCGGCAGTTGGCGGCGATCGGCAGCTTCTCGTGGTAGCAGAAGCGCGGAATCGAAATGCCGGCCTTGTCGGCCGCCTGGATGATCATCGAACCCTTGGGCACGACCAGCGACTTGCCATCGATTTCGATGGTCACGTGATCCGGTGGCACGTTCGGGTTTACGGGTTGCGCGCTCATGCGGCGGCTGCCTCCACCTTCTTGCCGTCAACCATCGAATGACCGTTGACGATGTAGTACTCGAATTCGTCCCAGAACTGGCGCAGGAAGCCCTGGATGGGCCATGCAGCCGCTTCACCGAACGCACAGATGGTGTGGCCTTCGATCTGGCCGGCCACCGCCTTCAGCTGGTGCAGGTCTTCCATCGTGGCCTTGCCGGCGACGATGCGCTCCAGCACGCGGTGCATCCAGCCGGTGCCTTCACGGCACGGAGTGCACTGGCCGCACGATTCCTTGTGGAAGAACTGGCTGATGCGGCAGGCGAACTTGACGCAGCAGACGCTGTCGTCGAGCACCACGATCGCACCCGAACCCAGGCCGGAGCCCAGCGCACGGATGGTGTCGTAGTCCATCGGCAGATCCTGCAGCTCGGCCGCGGTCAGTACCGGCATCGACACGCCGCCCGGGATCGCGCCCTTGAGGGTACGGCCCGGACGCAGGCCACCGGCCATTTCCAGCAGGTCGTGGAACTTGGTGCCCAGCGGCACTTCGAAGTTGCCGCCGTTCTGCACGCAGCCGGACACCGAGAAGCACTTCGGACCGCCGTTGGCGGTCAGGCTCAGGCCCTTGAACCACTCCGGACCGTTGCGGATGATCGCCGGCACCGAACCGTAGGTTTCGGTGTTGTTGATCGTCGACGGCTTGCCGTACAGGCCGAAGTTGGCCGGGAACGGCGGCTTGTAGCGCGGCTGGCCCTTCTTGCCTTCCAGCGATTCCATCAGCGCGGTTTCTTCGCCGCAGATGTACGCACCGGCGCCCAGCGCACCGTAGATGTCGATGTCCACGCCCGAGCCCATCACGTTCTTGCCCAGCCAGCCATTTGCATAGGCGTCGGCCAGGGCCTGCTCGAAGTGCTCGAACGGCTCGTGGTGGAACTCACCGCGCAGGTAGTTGTAACCCACGGTCGAACCGGTGGCGTAGCAGGCGATCGCCATGCCTTCCACCACCGAATGCGGGTTGTAGCGCAGGATGTCGCGGTCCTTGCAGGTGCCCGGCTCGGATTCGTCCGAGTTGCAGAGGATGTACTTCTGCATGTTGCCCTTGGGCATGAAGGACCACTTCAGGCCGGTCGGGAAGCCTGCGCCACCGCGCCCGCGCAGGCCCGAGGCCTTGACCATCTCGATGACCTGCTCCGGCGGGATCTTCTCTTCGAGGATCTTGCGCAGGGCAGCGTAGCCACCGGTCTTCAGGTAGCTTTCGTACGACCACGGGGTGTCGTAATGCAGGGTGGTGTAGACCACCTGGTGCGGCAGCGGCGCGGGGCCGACCGGACCCTTGGATTCGTGGTGATGTGCCATGCCCTTACTCCAGCCCGTCCAGCAGCTCGTCGACCTTTTCCAGGGTCAGACGCTCATGGTAGTGACCGTTGATGACCATCATCGGCGCGCCACCGCAGCCGGCCAGGCACTCTTCCTCGCGCTTGAGGTAGACGCGGCCGTCCGGGGTCGATTCACCGTGCTTGATGCCCAGCTTCTTCTCGCAATGGCGGACGATGTCCTCGGCGCCATTGAGCCAGCAGCTGATGTTGGTGCAGATGGCCACGTTGTTGCGGCCCACCTTCTCGGTCTCGAACATCGAGTAGAAGCTGGCGACCTCGTAGGCCCACACCGGCGGCAGGTCGAGGTACTTGGCCACGCCGGCGATCAGTTCGTCGGTCAGCCAGCCCTCGTTCTGCTCCTGGGCCGCATGCAGGCCCTGCAGCACGGCAGAGCGCTTGCGGTCCGGCGGGAACTTGGACAGCCAGTGATCGATGTGAGCGCGGGTCTTGTCGCTCAGCACCACCATCGGGTCGACGTCGCGCGCCGCCTCGAAATTACCTGTCGCCTTCATCGGCCGACCTCAGCGAAATGCATAACGTGAAATTCCAGAAACTGCGGCGCCGGCTTGCGCCGGCTGCCTGCAGCGGGCGTTGGCGTGGCGGACGGCATTACCGGTCAACCTCGCCGAACACCAGGTCGTAGGTACCGATCATCGCCACCACGTCGGCCAGCATGTGGCCGCGCACGACCGAATCGATCGAGGACAGGTGGGCGAAGCCCGGCGCACGCAGGTGCACGCGGAACGGCTTGTTGGCGCCATCGGAGACCAGGTAGCAGCCGAATTCGCCCTTCGGGGCTTCCACCGCCGAGTAGGTCTCGCCGGCCGGCACGCAGTAGCCCTCGCTGAACAGCTTGAAGTGGTGGATCAGCGCTTCCATGTCGTCCTTCATGTCCTCGCGCCTGGGCGGAGCAACCTTGAAGTTCTTCACCATCACCGGGCCGGGGTTGGCTTTCAGCCATGCCACGCACTGCTTGATGATGCGGTTGGACTCGCGCATTTCGGCAACGCGGACCAGGTAGCGGTCGTAGCAGTCGCCTTCCTTGCCCAGGGGGATGTCGAAATCGACGGCATCGTACTTGGCGTACGGGCGCTTCTTGCGAAGGTCCCAGGCAATGCCCGAGCCACGCAGCATCACGCCGGTCATGCCCCACTGGTGGGCCAGTTCCGGAGTGACCACGCCGATGCCGACGGTACGCTGCTTCCAGATACGGTTGTCGGTCAGCAGGGTTTCGTATTCGTCGATGCGCTTGGGGAACTCGACGGTGAAGTTCTCCAGGAAGTCCAGCAGCGAGCCTTCGCGCGAAGCATTGAGCTGCTTCAGCGCCTTGCCCTTGTGCCAGCGCGATTCCTTGTACTTCGGCATGTGGTCCGGCAGGTCGCGGTAGACACCGCCCGGACGGTAGTACGCCGCGTGCATGCGCGCGCCGGAGACCGCTTCATAGCAGTCCATCAGCTCTTCGCGCTCGCGGAAGGCATACAGCATCACCGCCATCGCACCCAGGTCGAGCGCGTTGGAGCCCAGCCACATCAGGTGGTTGAGGATGCGGGTGATTTCGTCGTACATGGTGCGGATGTACTGCGCACGCTCCGGCGCTTCGATGCCCATCAGGGTCTCGATCGCGCGCACGTAGGCGTGCTCGTTGCACATCATCGACACGTAATCCAGGCGATCCATGTAGCCGATCGACTGGTTGAACGGCTTGGACTCGGCCAGCTTTTCGGTACCACGGTGCAGCAGACCCACGTGCGGGTCGGCGCGCATGATGGTCTCGCCGTCCATTTCCAGGATCAGGCGCAGCACACCGTGCGCGGCCGGATGCTGCGGGCCGAAGTTCATGGTGTAGTTGCGGATTTCCTGCCGGCTTTCGGCGGCGTTGCTGGCGAAGGCTTCGCCGGCCTGGTGTACGTGGCTCACTTCACTGCCTCCTGCGCGCGCTCACCTTCTGCGGTCTGCAGACGGGCGTCGTCGCGGATCACGCGCGGCACGCCGACACGCGGCTCCACCGAGGTGACCGGTTCGTAGATCACGCGCTTCTTTTCTTCGTCGTAGCGGACTTCGACATTGCCGATCAGCGGGAAGTCCTTGCGGAACGGATGGCCGACGAAACCGTAGTCGGTCAGGATCCGGCGCAGGTCCGGGTGGCCTTCGAAGATCACGCCGTACAGGTCGAACGCTTCGCGCTCGAACCAGTTCAGGCCCGGCCAGATGCCGGTCAGCGAGGACACCACCGGCAGCGCTTCGTCAGGGGCGAAGCAGCGCAGGTGCATCATCAGGTTGTGCTGGTACGAACGCAGCTGGGCGACCACGGCGAAACGCTGGGTCGGCATGTGCTGCGGGCGGGCACCGTCGGCGCCGTTTTCCTCGGTGGGGAACTCGCCCCACGCGAAACGGCCTTGGGCCTTGCCTTCGACGCCACGGCTGAAGCCCTGCGAGGACACGTCGGCGGTGTCCCATTCGTCGGAGCCATAACCGAGGTAGTCGACGCCGCAGAGATCCACGGCCTGCTCGAAACCAAACTCGTCACGCAGCGCCAGGGCGGTGGCGTGCCACTCGGCGGCAGGCACTTCCAGCGTCACTTCGCCGCGGGGTTCGACCACGATGACCTTCGCACCTGCGAAACGTGCGGAGAGTCGGTCGATGAAGGATGCTTGCTCTGCCATGGGGGCTTGGCGCGCTCTTGTCAGGTGAAGGGGTCAGCGGGCGATGGTCTGTGTACGCCAGATCTTCTTCTGCAGCTGCAGGATCCCGTACACCAGCGCCTCGGCGGTCGGCGGGCAGCCCGGGACGTAGACGTCCACCGGCACCACGCGATCACAGCCGCGCACCACAGAATAGGAGTAGTGGTAATAGCCGCCACCATTGGCGCAGCTACCCATCGAGATGACCCACTTCGGGTCCGGCATCTGGTCGTAGACCTTGCGCAGCGCCGGGGCCATCTTGTTGACCAGGGTACCGGCCACGATCATCACGTCGGACTGACGCGGCGACGGGCGGAACACCACGCCGTAGCGGTCAAGGTCCAGGCGCGCGGCGCCGGCATGCATCATCTCGACCGCGCAGCAGGCCAGACCGAAGGTCATCGGCCACATCGAGCCGGTGCGCGCCCAGTTCAGCAGTGCATCGACGCTGGTGGTGACGAAGCCCTTTTCCAGCAGCGGGTTGTCGCCTTCCGGCCGCAGGATGTCATCAACCCGGCCTTCCGGCGTGGGGTTGTTCATGAGGCCATCGAGAGTCTGAATCACTCCCATTCCAGCGCTCCCTTCTTCCAGACGTAAATGAAACCGAGGAACAGCATGCCGACGAACAGGCCCATGGTGATGAGCGAACGGGCACCCAGCTCCATGAAGACCTGGGTCCACGGCACGATGAAGATGATTTCCAGGTCGAAGACGATGAACTGGATCGCGATCAGGTAGTAGCGCACGTCGAACTTCATGCGCGCGTCTTCGAAGGCCTCGAAGCCGCACTCGTACGGCGACAGCTTTTCCAGATCGGGGCGGCGGGGACCGAGGAATCGACCAACCAGCATCAGCGTAATGCCGATACCGGTGGCAACGATCAGAAACAGCAGAGACGGCAAATATTCGGCCAGCACAGCGATTCTCTCTTGCCTCTGCCGCCGCGCCTGCAGGCGCTTTGGCATGGGGGAGTGGACGGGAATCTGCCTGGCGCCTTGCGCGCCAGACGAACCCGCTTTACTTACAAATGGTGCCCAAGAGGGGACTCGAACCCCTACGACTTGCGTCGCTACCACCTCAAGGTAGTGCGTCTACCAATTCCGCCACCTGGGCAAACGATCACATCAGACTATCTTCCCGATGCGCCGCGTATTGTAACCGGCTTCAGTCTTTCTGGGAGCCTTCCGAAGGCTTTTCTTCACCAGAAACCGAAGATTCCGCCTGAGCCGGCACATTCGCGGCCGGAACCGGGGCGGCCGGGACCGCATCGGCCTTCGGAACGGCCGGCAGTTCGCCCGCCGGAGCCGCCGGAGCGACTGCCGCCGGTGCGGACATCAGGCCCAGATCCTGGTCGGCCGCCGGGCGGCTGCCATGACCGGCATACCAGGCCATGAAGAGGCTGATGCCGAAGAACACGACAGCCAGCCACTTGGTCGACTTGGACAGGAAGTTCGAGGCGCCGCGCGCACCGAACACCGTACCCGAGGCACCGGCACCAAAGCCCGAACCCGCCGCCGCACCCGAGCCACGCTGCATCAGGATCAGCGCGATCATGGCCACAGCGACCAGCACGTAGACGACATTGAGGATCAACATCAGCATTGGAAACCGCCCTCGGACAAAACTTCTAGGATTAGTTCGCGGCCGCCGCCCGTGCGATGGCCAGGAAGTCCGCGGCCACCAGGGAGGCGCCGCCGACCAGCCCACCATCGACATCCGGCTGCGCGAACAGTTCCCCGGCATTGTCGGGCTTCACGCTACCGCCGTAAACAATGGGCAGTGAATCAGCGATTCTAGCATCGATACGCGCGACTTCGCCACGGATGAACGCGTGCACCTGCTGCGCCTGCTCCTTGGTAGCGGTACGGCCGGTACCGATGGCCCAGACCGGCTCGTAGGCGACCACGGCCTTGGCGAAACCGGCCGCGCCGACCAGCTCCAGCACCGGCGCCAGCTGGCCGGCGATGACCGCTTCGGTCTGCCCGGCCTCGCGCTGCTCCAGGGTCTCGCCCACGCACAGCACCGGCACCAGGCCGGCGTGCTGGGCGGCGGCGAACTTGCGCGCGACCAGCTCGCTGCTTTCGTGGTGGTACTGGCGGCGCTCGGAATGGCCGACCAGGCCATAGCGGGCGCCGACCTCGACCAGCATGGCCGCGCAGACCTCGCCGGTGTAGGCGCCCTTCTCGTTGCTGCTCACGTCCTGCGCGCCAAAGGCCAGGCCGGTCTCGCCGAAGTCCTCGACCAGCTCCCCGAGGTAGGGCAGCGGCGGCAGGATCACCACGTCCACCCCCTCCAGCGGCAGCCCGGCGGCGACCTGCCCCAGCAGTTCATTGGCGAATTGACGGCTGCCATGCAGCTTCCAGTTTCCGGCGACGATCTTGCGGCGCATGAGCGGGTGGCTCCCGTGTGAAGTCAGCCGGTCATGATACCCGTTACGGCAAAAATCCGTTTCCGTGTAAGCGGTTACATGGATTTTCAGCGAACGGCGCAGCCCCTCGTGGCGGGGCGGGGTTGGTTGGTCGCAGAGAGCCCGGCTGGGTTTTGGGGGACTGGCCGGGCGGGTGAGGATGGCGGGGGACGCCGTAAACCCGTCCCTGGGGGCTTGGCCGCGGCATCCATGCCGCGGACACCCCCGCCATCCCCACCCGCCCGACCTCTGACACATTCCGGCGGTTCCGCCCGCCACGGAAAGAAATAAGAAGATCAAAAGCAAAAGCGGCATTGCGGGTAGCTGCCGGGGTCAGATCCCTTTTCCTGCGGAAAAGGGATCTGACCCCTACCCCGCACCCATGGCGTGGATCTACCGTGTCGACCAAGGTCGACACCTACCGGAAATCGCGATTTACCCACCGTCACCGGGAAACTGTCGAAGGCGGGGAGGTGTCGGATGGCGGGGTGTCCGCGGCATGGATGCCGCGGCCAAGCCCCCAGGACGGGTTCACGGCGTCCCCGCCATCCGACACCTCCCCGCCTCCCCACGGAACATCCCAGAGCCGCTTTGGCTTTGGCTTTGGCTTTGGCCTCTGCGGGTGCAGGGCGCAGCCCTGTGACTCGTCCTGCCATAGGTTGACACCGATGGGTGGATGGTCCGGCCGCCGTCAGGCGGCCAAAGACGCCCGATGCATCGCATCGGGCGTCTGCATTTTAAGGGACAGGTGGGGGCGCTCAGCGTTGTAGATGTCTACGGCCTCAGCCACCATCTGGCGGGCTTGCCCCAGGTCCCGTGGGCGATGAAGCAGGAACTCGCACTTGAGGATCCCGTTGACTCGCTCTGCCAGAGCGTTCTGATAGCAGTCGTAGCCGTCGGTCATCGAGCAGGTCAGGCCGTGCCGCGCATGGATCTTCTGGTAGTAATCCGAGCAGTACTGGATTCCACGATCAGAGTGATGGATCAGCTTCTGCGATGTCTTTCTCCCTTTCAGCGCCATCTCCAGCGCCTGAGCTACCTGCTCTGTCTGTAGCGTTTCATGCACGCTCCAGCCCACGATCTTGCGCGACCAGGCATCGGTGACCAGGCTCAGATACACGAACTTCCCCTGCGTCGGCAGATAGGTGATGTCCGCCACCCACACCTGCTCGCTACCGGTTGGTATTACGCATCCTTGGCCAGGTTTGAGCAGATTCGGATGCCTGCGAAAGCGATGATGGCTGTCGGTAGTCTTGTGATAAGCCCGACGTTTCGGTACCAGCAGGCGCGCTTCCCGAAGTACGTCAAACAACCGGTCACGTCCCATGGTGATTCCCGCCGCCTGCAGCTTCGGTCCGATCAAATGGTGCAACTTGCGCGTCCCGATCCGTGGCTGCCGCACGCGGCAATCGCTCACCAGCGCCAGTGCTTTGGTCTCGCTGGCGCGTCGTCGTTGATGCCGGCACCCCGCTTGATAGAACGCCTGTCGACTGATGCCGAAATGGCGGCAAGCCCTTGCCACGCTTACGCCTTTGAGGCGCCCTTGCG
Organism: Stenotrophomonas sp. ASS1; assembly: GCF_004346925.1. Classification (NCBI taxonomy): domain Bacteria; kingdom Pseudomonadati; phylum Pseudomonadota; class Gammaproteobacteria; order Lysobacterales; family Lysobacteraceae; genus Stenotrophomonas; species Stenotrophomonas oleivorans. The sequence goes on from NZ_CP031167.1 coordinate 3,133,724, forward strand.
TGAGGACTTGCCTGAAGGCTTTTTTACGATGCGCACCCCGTAATCCTCTTTGAGGACATCCACGATGGCTTCGAAAAGCTGTGCTTTCTCGTTGGCCTCCCGCAACTGGACCTGCAGGGCCTTGATCTGTTGTTCCGGCGTCAGCGGCGTGGCCGGTCCACTTTTGGGAGAAGTCGTCATGGGGGCAGATGATGCACCACCTGACCAATCTTGCCGACCATGGCGGCGAAGCCACTTCAGAACCGTGCTGCTACCTTGGATACCGTATCGCTCCTGAGCCTTCTTATAGGTCAGTTCTCCACGCTCGACCTGATCGACCACGGACAACTTGATGGCCAGCGAGTAATCCCGCTGACTGCGCCTGATTGTTGATTTCATTGAACATTCCTTTTCCAGAGGGAAAAGGTGTCAACCCAATTCAGGACGGGTCACTGCAAAGAAAAAGGCCGCCTTTCGGCGGCCTCACTTCTCATTACTTCAGCTTGATCTCGCGCAGGCGTTCCTCGAGGAAGCCGTGGGCGGTGATCGCCTCCGGGTACCGGCTCGGGTTCTCCGGGGTGATGCAGGACGGCAGCACGTCGATCAGATAGTCCGGGTTCGGGTGCAGGAAGAACGGCACCGAGTAGCGCGGCTGGCGGGCCAGCTCGCCCGGGGGGTTGACCACGCGGTGGATGGTCGACGGATACACGTGGTTGGTCAGGCGCTGCAGCATGTCGCCGATGTTGACCACGATGGTGTCCGCGTCCGAGGTGAACGGCACCCACTCGCCCTCGTGCGACTGCACTTCCAGGCCCGCGGCGCTGGCGCCGACCAGCAGGGTGATGAAGTTGATGTCGCCATGCGCGCCGGCGCGCACGTTCGGGATGTCGTCGGTGGTGATCGGCGGGTAGTGGATCGGGCGCAGGATCGAGTTGCCGAAGTTGGTCTTGTCGGCGAAGAAGTCTTCCGGCAGGCCGATGTGCAGGGCCAGCGCCGACAGTACGCGCGAACCCAGGTTGTCCAGCGCCTGGTACAGGCCGTAACCGCGCTCGCGGAAGCCCTCGACCTCGGTCGGCCACAGGTTCGGCGCCATCACGTCGCGGTACTTGGAGTCGTCGGCGATCTCGCGACCGATGTGCCAGAACTCCTTCAGGTCGAAATGCTTGGAGCCCTTGGCGGTCTCCACGCCGAACGGGGTGTAGCCGCGGGCGCCGCCGCTGCCGGCCACGTGGTACTTGCGCTTGACCTCCTCCGGCAGGGCGAAGAAGGCCTTGAAGGCATCGTAGGCCGCGTCGATGTCGGCCTGCGGGATGCCGTGGTTGCGGATGCCCGCGAATCCCCATTGGCGGTAGGCGGCGCCCAGCTCGGCCACGAAGGCCTCGCGGTCGCTGTCGAAACGGGTGATGTCGAGGGTGGGGATCTGGCTCACAGCGGTTCCTGGCTTGTCGTTGGGTCTGGAAGGGCCAGCGCATTCATGGCCCACCTGAACATTGTGACAGATCGCCCGGGGGACGCCACTCGATACGAAGAAACAAACCGATACAATGCGCAACCCGCGCGCGGATTAACGATTCCGTCACAACCGGGACTCCCGCCCCTGTTCCACCTGCCGCCTCCGTCCTTCATGCGCCCTGCTGCTCCTTCTGCCAACACCTCCCTGCCCTCCGGCCCGGCACGTCACTGGCGCCGATTGGCCTGGTGGTCGCTGTTCGTGGCCGGCAACGCGCTGCTGGCGATGGCGATCACGCTCGGCAACGTACCGCTGGCCGACAACCCCGGTGGCGCAATCGGCCTGGTTTACCTGTCCGTCGCTCTGCCGGGGCATCTGCTCGCCTTCGGCGCCCTCGCAGGCCTGCTGCCGCTGCTGCTGGGCCTGTGGCCGCGCAGCGCGCGCACGCTGAGCATCAGCGCCGTGCTGCTGCAGGGCCTGTGGCTGTGCCTGCTGCTGGTTGATGCGAAGGTTTTCACTCTGTATCGGTTCCACCTCAATGCCATGGTAGTGAACATGGTGTTCGGCGGCGCGCTGCAGGACCAGGTCGCGTTGTCCTGGAAAACCTGGCTGCAGGCCGGACTGCTGGTCGCCGCCATCTTCGCCGCCGAAGGCCTGCTGGCCTGGGCATGCTGGAAGCTGTTGCCCGCCCTGCCCCGCCGCCGCCGGGTCCTGCAGGCCTGGGCGGTGGTCGCTCTGCTGATGGGGGGGGGCCAGGTCGCCACCGCCTACTACGATGCCCGCGGCGACCGCGACGTCATCGCGCAGTGGAACTACCTGCCCTGGGCGCAGCCGATCACCGCCAAGAGCTTCATGCGCAAACTGGGCGTTGTCAGCGAACAGCAGGCTGGCCTGCCTGACCCGCGCCATGCGCAGCTGCTGTATCCGCTGCAGCCCCTGCGCTGCCAGAACCCGCATCGGCCGAATGTGCTGATGGTGGTGCTGGAGTCGCTGCGCCAGGACGCCATGACGCCGCAGCTGATGCCCAATACGACGGCACTGGCACAGGCTTCGCGCGTGTACGACCAGCATTTCAGCACCGGCAATGCCACCCGCTACGGCCTGTTCGGCCTGCTCTACGGCCTGCCCGGCGGCTACTGGCAGAGCATGCTGGACGAACAGCGCGGCTCGCAGCTGTTCCAGGTGCTGGGCCAGCAGGGCTACGACCTGCACCTGTACGGCAGCGCGCCGCTGTACAGCCCGGAGTTCGACCGCACCGCCTTCGCCGACGTACGCGACCAGCTGCACCAGGGCCCCTCCGCCCTGACGCCCGACAAGCGTGACGCAGCCATCGTCACCGCGCTGCAGAACGACATCCGCACCAGCCAGGCCGCGCAGCACCCGTGGTTCGGCTTCGTGTTCCTCGACTCCACCCACGCCGGCTACCACCTGCCCGCCAGCTACCCGCCGGTGGCCACGCCGATGGCCAAGGAGATCGACTTCCTGTCCTTTGGCCCGGACCACGACCCGACGCCGGAGCTCAACCGCTACCGCACCGCCGTGCACTACGCCGACAGCCTGGTCGGCTCGCTGCTGGACGACCTTCGCGCACAAGGCCTGGCCGAGAACACCATCGTGCTGGTCACCGGTGACCATGCCGAAGAGTTCAACGACCTCAAGCTGAACTACTGGGGTCACAACGGCAACTTCTCCGACTACCAGCTGCAGGTGCCGTTCGTGCTGCACTGGCCAGGCCAGCCCAGCGGCCATGAGATGCGCACCAGTTCGCATGAGGACTGGGTGCCGACGTTGATGCGCCACGCACTGGGCTGCGAGAACGCCCTGAGCGACTTCAGTACTGGCCAGGACCTGCTGGCCGCGCCCACCACCAGCGAACGTGCGCTGGTGGTGGAGAGCTGGTCGCAGCGCGCGGTACGCCATGGCGATGCCATCTACGTGTTCGACAAGTTCGGCAACGCCACCGCGCTCGACCGGCACTACCGTCCGCTGTCGCAGCAGGCACCGGACGCCGCCGCCATCCGCTCCGCATGGGAAGCGCTGACCCGCTTCCGCAACCGCTGAACTTCAAGGACCGATCCTGCATGAACCGTCCGCTGCGCATCCTGCATACCGAAGCCGCCAAGGGAATGGGCGGGCAGGAGATCTATATCTTCCGGCACATGCAGGTGATGCGCGCGCGTGGCCATGAAGTGTCGTTGCTGTGCCAGCCCGATGCGCGCCTGGCCACACTGGCACGCGACGACGGTTTCACCGTGCATACGCTGCGCATGGGAGGCCTGGCGCGCCTGCTGCGCGGCGTGTGGTCGGTATCGCGACTGGTGCGTCGCGAACGCTATGACGTGGTCAACACCACCAGCCGCCGCGATGCGCTGATCGCCGCCGCCGGTGCACGCCTGGGCGGCACGCCGCTGGTGGTGCGCTCACGCCACCTGATGAGCCCGGTCAATTCGCTGCTGACCTATACCGGGCTTCCGCACCGGGTGTTGACCGTCAGCAGCTTCGTCAAGCAGCTGCTGGCCGACCGTGGCATTCCGGCCGAGCGCATCGGCATCGTGCCGCCTATCGCGGTTCCGCCGCGCTGGAGCGAGATCCGCAAGGCCGATCCCTGGCAGTGCCTGCAGGACGCGCGCGCGCAGGTGCGTGCCGAGCTCGGTTTCGGCGAACAGGACATCGTGGTCGGCTGCGTGGCGGTACTGCGCGAGCCCAAGGGCCATGCCGACCTGCTGCAGGCGATGATCCCGCTGTGCAAGGCCAACCCGGACCTGCACCTGGTGATCGTCGGTGATGGCCAGGCCGTGACGGAACGACTGCAGGCGATGTGCACCGAGCACGGCCTGCAGCGCCAGGTGCACCTGCTCGGCTACCGCGATGGAGCCTGCCGGCTGATGGCCGGCTTCGACATCTTCGCGCTGGCCTCGCACAAGGAAGCGGCCGGCACCGTGTTCCTGGAAGCGGCTTATGTGGGCGTACCGATCGTAGCCACGCGGGTGGGTGGCGTGCCGGAGATGGTGGTCGATGGCAGCAATGCGATCCTCACCCGTTTGGGAGACAATGCCGCCCTGACAGGTGCCTTGCGCCTGCTGGTGGACGACCCGGAACGGCGGCGGCAGATGGGCCGCGCTGGCTGGGACTGGATGCACGGCGCGCACCGCTTCACGCCGGACGGCCACGGTGAAGCCACCGAACACTACTACCACCAGTGGCTGAAGGAGCTGGGACATGGCTGATGCGCGAACCGTTCCGGTGCTGATGCACCACCATGTCAGCCCCTCGCCGGGCATGATCACCGTGTCGCCGGAAAACTTCGAAAGCCAGATCGCGTGGCTGGCAGGCAATGGCTGGACCTCACTGACGCTGGAGCAGTACGCCGGCTTCCTGGCCGGCAAGCCGGTGCCGCGCAAGTCGATCGTCATCACCTTCGACGATGGCTACCTGGACAACTGGGTGTATGCCCATCCGATCCTGCAGAAGTACGGCATGCATGCCGTGGTGTTCGTGGTCACCGGCTGGATGGGCGAAGGCCCGGAACGTCCGCATGCCGGCATTGCCGGAGCGACGCTGCCGTCGACGCCGGACCATCGCGGCTGCGAAGCGGCGATCTACGAGCAGGACCGCAGTGACGATGTGATGATGCGCTGGAGCGAAGCACGTGCGGCCATCGCCGCCGGCACCTTCGAAGTGCATTGCCACACCCATACCCACACCCGCTGGCTGCGCCGTGACGATCTGGACCGTGCGCAGCGCCGCGCGGGCCTGAGCCGGGATCTGGCGATCTCGCGCGAAGTCCTGCAGGACAAGCTTGGCGACGTGTCCGATACCTTGTGCTGGCCGTACGGTGATTTCGACCAGGATCACATCGAAGTGGCGCGCGAGCAGGGCTTCCGCTACCTGCACACCACCCACCCGTTCGGCCGCAACGTGATCGGTGGCGACCCGGAACGCATCTATCGTTTCGCGATCCGCAACCGCCCGGCCAACTGGCTGCGCAAGCGCATCCGCCTGAGTTACAACCCGCTGATCGCGCCGCTGTTCAATGGGTTCAAGGCACGCCAGAAGAAGATGGTGCCGGGGCCCTGAACACGCCATCCCCCCTGGCCGCCGCAAAAGAAAACGCCCCGGAATTCCGGGGCGTTTTCTTTGTACGGATGTGCAGTCGCCTCAGCTGGCGGCTTCACGCACCGCAGCGGACAAGCGGTCCAGCGTCTGCTGCATCAGCGTGGCGTCATCGGCTTCCACGGTGACCCGAACCACCGGCTCGGTACCGGACGGCCGCAGGAACGCGCGGCCACGGCCGGCTACGGCCTGCTGCGCCACAGCCAGCGCGGACTGCACGCTTTCAGACTGCACCGTGGCCTTGGCCGAGACATTGCCCAGACGCACGTTGACGGTCTTCTGCGGCACCCGCACCAGGCCCTTCAGCGCCTGGCGCAGGGTCTGCCCACTGTTGCGCAGCGCGACCAGCACCTGCAGAGCGCTGACGATGCCATCACCGGTGGTGGCCCGGTCCAGGCACAGCAGATGGCCCGACGCTTCCCCACCGAGTACACCGCCGCCTTCGACCAATGCCTGGTGCACGTAGCGGTCACCAACGTTGCTGCGCACGAACGGGATCTGCAGATCGGCGAAAGCTTTCTCCACGCCGTAGTTGCTCATCAGCGTGCCGACCACCGGGCCGCGCAGGCGGCCTTCGTCCTTCCAGGCGCGGGCCAGGATGTACAGCAGGTCGTCACCGTCGACCGGGTTGCCCTGGTCGTCGGCCATCAGCACACGGTCGCCATCACCATCGAACGCGATGCCGAGATCGGCACGGGTCTCGCGGACTTTGGCCGCCAGGTTGTCGATATGGGTGGAACCCACACCGGCGTTGATGTTGACGCCGTTGGGCTCGGCACCGATGCCGATCACCTCGGCCCCCAGTTCGCGGAACAGCAGCGGTGCGATCTGGTAGGTGGCGCCGTGTGCGCAATCCAGCACCAGGCGCACGCCACGCAGGTCGAACGCGCGCGGCACGCTGGCCTTGCAGAACTCGATGTAGCGGCCGACCGCTTCACGCGCACGCGATGCCTTGCCCAGCTTCTCCGATTCGGCGGTGGTGAACGGAACGTCCAGCGCCGCTTCCAGGGCAAGTTCGGTGGCATCGTCGAGCTTCTCGCCCTGGGCCGAGAAGAACTTGATGCCGTTGTCGTAATGCGGGTTGTGCGAGGCGCTGATGACGATGCCGGCGTCCACGCCCAGCGTGCGGGTCAGGAACGCCACCGCCGGGGTCGGCATCGGCCCCAGCAGCTGTACGTCGGCGCCGGCGGCGACCAGGCCGGCTTCCAGTGCCGCTTCGAACATGTAACCGGAAATGCGGGTGTCCTTGCCGATCACCACGATCGGCCGGCGCCCGTCCTGGCCGCGCTGGGCGACCAGGACACGGCCCAGGGCATTGCCCAGGCGCAGCACGAAGTCGGCCGAGATCACGCCCTGGCCGACCCGCCCACGGATGCCATCAGTACCGAAGTACTTGCGGCCTCCCATCAAGCCACCTCCGGCGCCGGCTGACGGCCCAGCATTGCCAGCAGATCGGACAGGCGGTCGCGCATTTCGCGGCGGTCGCAGATCTGGTCGATGGCACCGTGCTCCAGCAGGAACTCCGAGCGCTGGAAGCCTTCCGGCAGCTTCTCGCGCACGGTCTGCTCGATCACGCGCGGGCCGGCGAAGCCGATCAGCGCCTGCGGTTCGGCGATGTTGATGTCGCCCAGCATCGCGAACGAGGCCGACACACCACCGGTGGTCGGGTGGGTCAGCACCGAGATGTACGGCAGGCCCGCTTCACGCAGCTTGCCCAGCGCGGCCGAGGTCTTGGCCATCTGCATCAGCGAGAACAGGCCTTCCTGCATGCGCGCGCCGCCACTCTGCGAGAAGCACACGTACGGGGCGCCGATCTCGACCGCGGTTTCGGCGGCCAGCGCGAAACGCTCACCCACCACCGAGCCCATCGAGCCACCCATGAAGGCGAAGTCGAACGACGAGGCCACCAGCGCACGGCCCTTGAGCAGGCCGCGCATGGCGATCAGCGCGTCGTACTCGCCGGTGTTCTTCTGCGCGATCTTGATGCGCTCGCTGTACTTCTTCTGGTCCTTGAACTTGAGCAGGTCGGTCGGGCCCAGGCGCGCACCGATCTCGGTGGTGCTGTCGGCGTCGAACAGGGCGGCCAAGCGCGCACGAGCGCGGATCGCCATGTGGTGGCCGCACTTCGGGCAGACCTCCAGGTTCTCTTCCAGTTCCGGACGGTACAACGCGCTGCCGCAGTTGCTGCACTTTTCCCACAGGCCCTCGGGGACACTGCGCTTCTTGCTGGGGGTGTTGTCGGTGCGGATGCCGGACGGCATCAACTTGCTGAGCCAACTCATGCGGGAGGACACTTCCGTTCAGGGCGGCCCAAGGGCCGCAAAGGCGGACAGTCTAGCTCCGCTTTCCCCGCCCGTGCACCCCCTTGCTGGCCCCGGGGCCACCGGAAAAAACCATGCTGGGACGTACGTTTAGGTGCTGGGTCATGCCGGCCGCTAGCCGGCAGCCCCTGCCTGCAGACCCATGGGTAGTGCCGGCCGCTGGCCGGCAGCACTTGCATGTGGCCGTCAGGCAGATGCCGGCCGGCGGCCGGCAGTCCTGTTACGCGTCCAGCGCCTGCCGCAGCGGGGCGAGGAAGGCCCGGGCGCGCTGCACCGCGTCTTCCGCCGAGCCCGCTTCTGCCAGCGCCGCCACCAGCGCGCTTCCGACCACCACGCCGTCGGCCTGGCGGGCCATCGCCGCAGCACTGTCGGCATCCTTGATGCCGAAGCCGGCCACCACCGGCACCGAAGCGCGCGCGCGCAGGGCCTGCAGGCGGGCACTGGCGGCATCGCTGTCCAGGCGCTCGGACGCGCCGGTGACACCGGCAAAGCTGACGTAGTAGAGGTAGCCACGGGCCAGCGCCAGCAGCTTGTCGGCGCGCGCTTCGCTGGTAGTCGGCGACGCCAGCAGGACCAGTGCCAGGCCCGCTGCATCGAAGGCCTGCTGCGCTTCGCCGGCTTCTTCCGGCGGCAGGTCGACCAGCAGCACGCCGTCCACACCCGCCTCCACGGCTGCCGTTGCGAAGGCCGCGTAGCCATGGATCTCCACCGGATTCAGGTAGCCCATCAGCACCACCGGCGTCTGAGCGTCACGCTCGCGGAACTGCGCAACGGCCTGCAGCACGTAGCGGCTGCCAGCACCACGCGCCAGCGCGCGCTCGGAGCTGCGCTGGATGGTCGGGCCATCGGCCATCGGGTCGGAAAACGGCACGCCCAGTTCGATCACGTCGGCGCCGGCCTCGACCAGTGCGTGCATGACCGGCACGGTCGCCTCCAGCGAGGGATCACCGGCGGTGACGAAGGGAATCAGCGCCTTGCGCTGCTGTTCGCGCAGACGCAGGAAACAGGCATCGAGTCGGGATACGGGCATTTCAGGCACATCCTTCAATCAGTTCAATCGCATCGCTGGTTCCCCAGTACATCCGGGTGACCTTCCCTTCAAACAGTTCCAGGCGGATACCCAGGTCCGAACCCGGGTCCTGCCAGGTGAGGTACTCGCCCTGGTCACCGTCGTAGGCATGCGGGCTGGATACCGGCGGCTTCGGGAACTGCGCCATGGCCTGGGCACGGGTCATGCCGATGCGCAGGCCGAATGGACCGGGCTGTTCAACCGGCAGTTCCGGGTCGTCGCCCGGCTTCAGATCAAAACGGACCACGCGGTCGTCGTCGGTCATCATCGACACGCCCGGCGGCAACCCCCTGCCGTCGTAGTACTCGCAGTCGCCTTCGAAGAACTCTTTCGCGCCCTGTGCCTTCCAGGGCCCCAGTGACTTCAGGTCCCCCATGTGCTGGCCGACCAGCACTTCGCCGGCATGGTCCAGTGCCACCGAGGCGACGGCGGGGGCGTTGTCGCCGTTGCTCTCTTCCGCAGACGGCGGATCGACGATCGGCGTACGCGCCATCGGGTCGAGGTCATCGTTGGCGGCCGGCTGCTGTGCGGACTGCGCGGTGGCTTTGGCGGCCGGCGCAAGCACTGGCGGTTCCGGCGGCTGGCACGCGGCCAGGCCCAGCACCAGCAGAAGCACCCCGCTGTTCCGCAGCAGCGCGCTCACAGCACCAGCCCTTCGCGCGCGGCGATGGTATGCACGTCCTTGTCGCCACGGCCGGACAGATTGCAGAGGACGATCTGGTCACGCGGACGACCGCGCGCCAGCTTGATCGCCTGTGCCAGCGCATGGCTGGATTCCAGCGCCGGCAGGATGCCCTCGGTGTGCGCCAGCAGGTGGAAGGCCTGCAGCGCTTCCTCATCGGTGATGCCGAGGTAGCGCGCGCGGCCGGTATCGGCCAGGAACGCGTGCTCCGGCCCGACACCCGGATAGTCCAGGCCGGCTGATACCGAGTGGGTCTCGATGATCTGGCCGTCGTCGTCGCACAGCACATAGGTGCGGTTGCCGTGCAACACGCCGGGGCGACCCGCCGCGATGGAGGCGGCATGGCGACCGGTGCTGATGCCATCACCGGCAGCTTCGGCGCCGACGATCTCGACCTGGCGATCGTTGAGGAAGGCATGGAACAGGCCGATGGCATTGCTGCCGCCGCCGACGCAGGCGGTGATCGCATCCGGCAGGCGGCCGTACTCGGCCAGCATCTGCTCGCGTGCTTCGCGGCCGACGATGGCGTTGAAATCGCGCACCATGCGCGGGTACGGATCCGGACCAGCCACGGTGCCGATGATGTAGAAGGTGTCCTGCACGTTGGTCACCCAATCGCGCATCGCTTCGTTGAGCGCGTCCTTCAGGGTGGCCGAGCCGGAGGTGACCGGCACCACCGTCGCACCGAGCAGCTTCATTCGGTAGACGTTGATCTTCTGCCGCTCGATGTCGGTGGCGCCCATGTACACCACGCATTCCAGGCCCAAGCGCGCGGCAACGGTGGCACTGGCCACGCCATGCTGCCCGGCACCGGTCTCGGCGATGATGCGCTTCTTGCCCATCCGCGCGGCCAGCAGCGCCTGGCCGATGGTGTTGTTGATCTTGTGCGCACCGGTGTGGTTCAGGTCCTCGCGCTTGAGCAGGATCTGCGCACCGCCGACATGATCGCTCAGGCGCTGGGCGTGATAGATCGGGCTCGGCCGGCCCACGTAATGGGCCAGGTCGCGGTCGTAAGCGGCCTGGAATGCCGGGTCCTGGCGGGCCTGGTCATAGGCCTGGGCCAGTTCCTGCAGCGGGCCGACCAGGGTTTCGGCAACGAAGCTGCCACCGTAGCGGCCGAAGTGGCCCTGGGCATCCGGGAAGGCGTGGTAGTCGGCAATGGGGGAGGCAGACATGGAAGCGACCGCTGGTTAGAGACAGATGGATACTCTAGCGCACGGGTCGTGACCGGAAAATGGATATTATCTGGCGCGTATCGTCAGGAAATCTCACATGAGTCGTTCCCTGCTGCCTCCCCTCAATGCGCTGCGTGCGTTCGAGGCCACCGCCCGTCTGGGCGGGGTTGGGCGCGCCGCGCAGGACCTGCATGTCACCCACGGCGCGGTCAGCCGGCAACTGAAGCTGCTGGAGGATCATCTCGGCCTGGCATTGTTCCAGCGTGCCGGCCGCGGGCTGCGTCTGACCGCTGCGGGCACGCGACTGCAGGCCGCGTGCAGCGAGGCGTTCAGCGGCATCGAAGACTGCGTGCGCGAGCTGCGCCGGCCGACGGCGGCCCCAGCACTGGTGCTGGGCTGCAGCGGCAGCGTACTGGCGCGCTGGATGATCCCGCGCCTGCCCGTGCTGCAGGCCGCCCTGCCCGGCGTGCGCCTGCAGTGGTCGGCGCTGGATGGCAGTTTCACCGAAGCACAGGCGGCGCTGGATGCCGTGCTGCTGCTGGCGCAGGGGCCGTGGCCACGGGGCTGGCAGGTGCGTGAGCTGGCGCCGGAACGGGTCGGCGTGGTGGTGGCACCCTCGCATCCGGCCGCGCAGCGCCTGCGGCAGGTACCGCCCTCGGCGCTGCTGCAGGAAACGCTGCTGCACACCAGCTCACGGCCGCAGGCGTGGCCGGCGTGGGCGCAGGCGCACGATCTGGACACCGCGAAGCTGCAGCTGGGCACCGCTTTCGAACATCTGTACTACCTGCTGGAAGCAGCCGTGGCCGGGCTGGGCCCGGCGATCGCACCGGAGCCACTGGTGGCCGAAGATCTGGCAACAGGCAGGCTGGTCGCACCGTGGGGGTTTACCGCCACCGGCGGCTTCTGGGTGCTGGCGCGGCCAGATGGCCCGGCCGATGCACGGGTGGACGCCCTGGCCGACTGGGCAGCAGCGCAACTGCAATGAGACGAGGCCCCGAGCGGCGTTCACCGCCCGGAGCCGGCAACACAGGCCTCAGCGACCGCCCATCGCGACCCGCTGCTGCTCCTCATGCACCTGCTGCTGGTGCGAAGGATCTGCCAGCAGCTTGGCACTGGTTTGCTCCAGCGATGGCGGCGCCTGGGCCAGGTCCACCGCGGTGCGGAAGCCCGGCGTCGTGCCCATCACGAACGCCTTGCCATCCTGCACCGTGATGCTCTGCAGCTTGTCGGCCGCGTCGATTCCGTTCTGCTTTGCATGCAGGGTGATATTGGCGGCAGCCTCTTCGGAAAACACGCTGGGAAGCTTGCTGCGGACGGCGTTGTGCAGTGCGTGGTCCGGATGCGATGCATCGTTCAGCGACGGCCCCTTCGGTACAGCCGCTGCAGGTTCATGGCCCTGCGCACGGCCCGCCGCCAGCGCGGCAGCGGTCTGGCGACCGACAATCCCATCGGCCACCAGCCCCTGCTGTTTCTGCAGCGCGATCACCGCTTCGCGGGTGTGATCACCAAAACGACCATCCTCTGACAACCGATGGCCCTGCGCATCACGCACACCGAGCTGGTTGAGAGTCTGCTGCAACGCCTGCACGTCGGCGCCACGCTGCCCCTGCTTCATCACCTCGCTGGCGGCCGCGTGTGATGCAGCCGGCTGCACGGTGGCGGTTGGCCGGGACAGCGCAGGTTCGCCATTGCCGTGCAGCGGCGCGCGCACCTGGAATTCCGGCTTCGGTGTCAGCGCACCAACGATGCGGGTGCTTCCGCCATCCCAGTACCCGCCCGGCCGGATGGTGACTTCGGCCGGCCCGGTGCTTCCCTGTGAACCGATGAACTGGATGTTTCCCTGCGCGTCGTAGCCTTTGAAAATTCCGACATGCTGGCCCTGCGACGAGGAGAACATCAGGATGTCGCCCTGCTTCAGCGATCCGTTCGGTTTGCGTGCTTCGGCAGCCGAGGTCACATCGAAATGCTCGCGTGCGTAAGCCGTGGTGTTCGCACCATTGAACAGCGTCGACGTAGTGAACCCCGCAGCGTTCTCGCCCCGCACGTCGTAACCCGCGTTCTTCAGGCCGCGCCATACGAACGCCGAGCAATCCACGCCGAAGCGTCCGTCACCATCGAGGTCACGCTCCAGCCGGCTGCTGTCGCGACCCGGGCGCGGATGGTCCGGGCGCCCGTATTCGTACTGGCGGCCTGAGGCCATGAAATGCTGATAGGCCTCGTTGTAGAGCGCGGCACTGCCGACTGCAGCCGCGGCCTGGCCCGCAGCGGGCGCCGCCGCCAAAGGCGTCTGTACCTGCGGTTGGGTCTGGGTCTGCACGGGCGCAGCCGCCGCTGTGCGCGTAGGAGGCTGCTGCGTGGCAACCTCACCCGGCTGCCAGCCCTCGAAACGGCGGATGCCGTCGGCCAGCACTTCACGCTCTCGCACGCTCATCTGGCCGACGGTCTTCGAGCGCAGGTCGACACCCTGGCGATCGCCTTCGGCATAGATGGTGGCCGCCTGCTCCTTGTGGTGGGTGGTGCCGCTGTAATCCTTGGTGGAGTAGCTCGGCAGCATTTCCTCCACGGTCTTGTCGCCGAACCGGCGTTCGAGCAGCTGGATCTTCGCTACCCGGCCGGCTTCATAGCTTTCGAAAACCGCGTTGCCCCATTGGTCGAGATCGACCACGCCCTTGTAGCGCCCCTGCGCCGATTCCAGCGCCTGCTCGCGGGTACGCGGATTGGTCACCGTCTTGTCCGCGCTGCCGGCAAATTCAAACTTGAGATTGCCAGGATTGTTGTTGCGCCACGAGACGCTGCCGCCTGATCGTTCGACGACACTGCCATCGTCCATTTCCAGCGTGCGTGTGGTACCTACGCTGCTGACCAGCCGGGTGATTTTTGGATCCGACATGAGCTGTTCCTTTGCCAGTGGTTGATTGGACCGCTCCCCTGGCGGTGATTACATTCCGTTGGAAAACACGTCGAGCACGTCCGCACTGACCCAGCCCTGTGCGCAGTTCCCGGCGTAACGTCCCGGCGCCGCCGCATGGCAGGCCTCGCCCCCCGTGGTCGCCAGGCCAGTGATCGGCCTGTCGCCATAGGTGTCACACAACGTGTTGCCCTTGCACTTGCCGACCGTCGCAGCGGGAACCGCAACGACGTAATAGAACAGCGGATTCTGTCCGGTGCGCCCGATGCCCTGCACGCAGACCAGTTGCCCCTTCGACAGCTTCGCGGTCACGCTGGCCTTGCTGCCGGTGGATGGCACCGCACTCAACGTCTCCACGCCCTTGGCATCGGCTACGCCCGCGAAGAAGCCATGGTCGCCACAGTCCGGCGACAGTTCGACATCGTAGAAATCACCGCTGTCCACATCGCCCGCCGTGCAGCCGCTGCCCGTACTGGCGTTGCTGCATTTCACGCCACTGGCCTGGATCAGCGCAGTCAGGCCGTCGGCTGCCGGTGCTGCCGCCGGAACCGTGGCCGGTGCTGTGGCAGGTGCATCTGCCGGTGCGGCAGCGGCCGGTGCCGATGCGGTCGGGGCGGATGAGTCACCGGCCGCACACGCGCCCAAGGCAAGCAGCAGGCCGGGCACGAGCGTCAGGCGGGCCAGGCGGATACGGCGGGAAGAGAGATGGGGCATATCCATTGCGTCCTCGTTCGAAAGGTAGGGCGTATCTCAAGGGTGCGGCCAGCGACACGCACACGGCATCGCACCCAGCCAAGACAGGCTAGGCGCATTGTGTCCGATCAGATGTTCGGGGGGTGTCGACTTTTTGGCGCTGGAACCTGAATTGCCCGAAAGCGTGATATTCATCGCATTCAGGATTCGCCCGCCTTCACGGCACGGCGGAAGGCACCGTCGACGATGACATTCCGGGTGACCCCTCAGGTGACGCGGATCACTCCAGAACGGTGCAATCCGCGCGACGCACTTCTTCGACGAAGGTGCGCATTTTGTAGCCGTCCTTGATGCCCGGCTCCAGCTCGATGCCGCTGGAGACGTCCACGCCCCACGGCAGCGTCGCCAGCACGGCATCGTAGACGTTCTCAGGGTTCAGGCCACCGGCCAGCAGGAACGGCCGGTGCAACCCGGTCGGAACGCGGCCCCAGTCGAACGCCACGCCGGTGCCGCCACCGCCACCCGGGGCGTGGCTGTCGAACAGGAAGCCGGCAGCGCTGGGGTAGCGCAGCTGCAGGGTGCGGGCGTTGACCTCTTCACGGCCGCCCATGGCGATCGCCTTCAGGTACGGCATGTTGAAGCTGCGGCAGAAGCTTTCGTCTTCCTCACCATGGAACTGCAGCAGGGTCGGACGTACCGTACGCAGCACCTCGCGCACTTCCTCCTTGCTGTTGTTGCGGAACAGCGCCACCACGTCGACCATCGGCGCGATCGCCTGGCGCATCGCGCGGGCCTCGGCCGGTGCAACCCGGCGGCTGCTCTCGCGGGCAAAGATGAAACCCACTGCGTCCACGCCCAGCTCACCGGCCAGGCGGACGTCGCCGGCACGGGTCATTCCACAGAACTTGATGCGCGTACGGTAGTAGGAACGGCTCATAGCGTGACCTCGGCGGGCAGATGCCAGTTGTCGGGGTACAGGGGCCCAAGGAACACCAGGCCCTGCGGCGGTGCGGTGGGACCAGCTACGGTGCGGTCGCGCCCGGCCAGCAGTTCGGCGATCCATTCCACCGGTTTTTCGCCGCTGCCCACCAGGATCAACGATCCGACGATATTGCGGACCATGTGATGAAGGAATGCATTGCCCTGCACGGCCACTTCAATCACTTCGCCCTGGCGGCTGACCTGCAGTGATTGCAGCTCACGCCGCGCATGCAGCGCCTGGCACTGCACGGAGCGGAACGCGCTGAAGTCATTTTCGCCGATCAGGGCCTGGCCGGCGGCGTGCATCAGCGTCTCGTCCAGCGCCCGGCGCTCCCAGCTGAGGGTCTGCCGCTCCAGCGCCGGCCGTACCTCGCGGTTGAGCAGCCGATAGCGATAGCGGCGCGCACGCGCGGAGAAGCGGGCGTGGAAATCATCGGCCACCGGCACGCACCAGCGCACCGCGATCGAGCGCGGCAGGCGGGTGGTGGTGCCGAGCATCCAGGCGCGCGGATCGCGCACCACGTCGGTATCGAAATGCACGACCTGGCACTGGCCATGCACGCCGGCATCGGTGCGGCCGGCGCAGACCACCTGCAGCGGCGCATCAGCCACCGATGACAGGGCCTGCTCGAGGCTGGCCTGCACGCTGGGACCACCCTCGCCCAGGTTCTGCCAGCCCCTGAAATCGCTGCCGTCGTACTCGACGCCAAGCGCATAACGCATGTGCTACCTCGATGTTGCGGATGGGGCGGCGCTCAGGCCGGATCGCGTTCGGACCAGACCGCCAGTTCGTTGCCACCGGGCTCGACGAACTGGAAGCGGCTGCCACCGGGGAAGGAAAACACCGCGCGCACGATCTCGCCGCCGGCGTCGCGCACGGCGGCCTCGACCGGTGCCAGTGCGTCGGCATACAGCACCAGCAGCGGTGCACCGCTGTCGCTGGCCCGCTGCGGCTGGCCACGGAAGAAGCCGCCCTGCAGGCGGCCATCGTCGAACGCCGTATAGTCGCTGCCGTAGTCGACGAACGACCAGCCGAACACCTTCTCGAAGAAGGCACGGCTGGCAGCCGGGTCGCTGGACGCGAATTCAACGTAGTCGATGCGGCGTTCGCGGCTCATGGCAAGGTCCTTGTCGGCAGGTTCGGTCACGGCAGGCGCGCCAGCAGTTCACGGGCCTGGGCCTGGCTGTGCAGGTCACCGCCTTCGGCGACTTCCAGCAACAGGGTGCGCGCCGTCTGCGCGTCGCCCAGATCGAGGTAGGCAATGGCCAGTTCCAGGCGCTCCTGGCCGGCACGTGGCGACCAGCCGGCGTCGCCGGCAGGCGCGGCTGCGCTCGACGCGATGTCGTCGGAATGAGAGGCCTCGATGCTGCCATGGTCGATGCCGTCGATGGCTTCGGGATGAGCGGCATCCGCCGGCGCCTCGTTGTCATGCGCGTCGGCCGGCAGATCGAACACGCCGCGGAACTGCGGCTGCTGTTCGGCATGCAGTGCGTAATCCGGCACCGCCACGTCGGCCGGCGCCTGCGGTACAACGCGTTCGTCCTGCAGCGGCACGGCGACGACAACCTCGTCGGCGGTGGTTGCGGAATCGTCCCAGCGCGGCAGATCGGTCACCGCTTCGGGCAAGGCCACCGCGTCCTCGTCGCGCAGCGTGTCGGCCTGCCATTCGGCCCGTACCGCGCGCTCGGCGACAGGTTCGGCGACCACTACGTCGTGCACTTCGGTTTCGGTCGCCCAGTCGGGCATCGCCGGTTCCTGGCGGCCGTTGCCGGCAACAGCCGATGACCACGAGGACTGCTCGGCCAGCGTATCCAGCGCCGCACCCGCCGGCACCGCTGCGGCCAGGCCGGCGGCATCGTCTTCCTCACGCAACGGCGGCAGCGGCGACGGCTTGCGACGACGCAGCAGCCAGGCGGCGCCCGCCGCCAGCAGCAGCACCGGCAGCCCCAGCCAGTACCACGGCGTTGCCGCATCGCGGGCATCCGGTGCCTGCGCCAGGCGCTGCTGCGCGGCGGCCAGATCGTTGTCCTTCATCGCGATCAGCGACTGCTGCTGTTCCTTGAGCTTTTCCAGGTCGGCCACGCGCTGCTTCAGCTCGCCGATCTCGGCATCGCGGGTGGCGATGTCCTCACGCGCCTGGCGCAGTTGTTCGTTGCCCAGCATGTCACCCTCGCTGCCGGCAGCGGTGCCGGTGGTTGTGCCCGCGTGCGCGGCGTCGGACGCCAGCGCCGGAGCGATCTCAAGTCGTGCCCCATTGGCCGCGGCCGGGGAAGAAGCGTTCGTGGCTGCCGCCTTGGCAACCGGTGCGGCCATGCCCACCGGTTGCGGCACGGTACGCGCCTGCCGCCATTGCGTGGCATGCTCGCGCACGAGCGTCGCCGCTTCGGCAGCGTCGACCGCAGCAAGCGCATCACTGCCGGGCATGCGCAGCACCGCACCCTGCTTGAGCAGGTTGACGTTGCCGCGGATGAAGGCTTCGGGATTGGCACGCAGCAGGGCGATCATCGCGCGGTCGCGACTGACCTGGTTGCCACGTGCCACCGCACTGGCGATCTCCGACAGGGTCTGCCCGCGCTGCACGATGATGCTGCCATCGGCCGCCGGTGCAGCAACTGGCGCGGAGGCCGCACGCGGGCGTGCCGGTGCTGGCGCCACCGCTGGTGGCGGCGTCGTGGGCGTCTCTGCTGCTGGCACCGAAGCCGGTGCTGGTTCACGCACGATGGTATTGGAGAGCGTACCGGCCGGCGCGACGATTTCCGGCTCGGCCACGGCCAACGCACTGGGCGGCGCATCGACCAGTGCCGAGTACTCACGCACCAGGCGGCCCTGGCCCCAGTCGGCTTCGATCAGGAAGCTGAGCGACGGCGTCTCCACCGGCGCCTGCGAGGTGACGCGCACCACCGCCCTGCCCTGCGTGTCGCGGGTCAGTTCGAACTGCAGTTCACTGACCAGTCCGGTTGGCCGCTGCAGGCCGACACGTTCGAAGGTGACCGGTGAGGCCAGCGCCACGCGCAGGTTTTCCAGTTCGGACGGGTCCGCCGAGACCACCGGGATTTCGGCCAGCAGGGGCTGGCCCGGCTTGGACAGGACCCGGATGTCGCCCAACCCCAGGGCAAGCGCCGAACTGCTGGCCAGGGCGAGCAGTGCGGCGGACAGATAGGTGAGCGGGCGCTTTGCGCCCTTGGCCCGTTTATTCATGGGCGACACTATAAAGCGTGCGGACCGGGGTCCGCACCCACCGATGGGAGACCTTCGGTAGTGCCGGCCGCTGGCCGGCATACACGCACGCCCCCATCACGGCAATACCGGCCAGCGGCCGGCACTACCGATGAGGCAACCGCTGTGATCAGCGCTGCTCGGCGGCGACCAGCTCGGCCAGCTGCACGGCATTCAACGCCGCGCCCTTGCGCACGTTGTCCGACACGATCCACAGGTTCAGGCCGCGCGGGTGCGACAGATCCTCACGGATGCGGCCAACGTACACCGCGTCGGTGCCCGACGCATGCGTGACCGGGGTCGGATAGCCGCCAGCCTCGTGGCGATCCACCACTTCGATGCCCGGCGACTGCTCCAGCAGCGCGCGCGCTTCTGCGACGGTCACCTTGTCGCGGGTCTCGATCGCCACCGACTCGGAATGGCCGTAGAACACCGGCACGCGCACCGCGGTCGGGTTCACCAGGATGCTGTCGTCGCCGAGGATCTTGCGGGTCTCCCAGATCAGCTTCATCTCTTCCTTGGTGAAGCCGTTGTCCTGGAAGTCGTCGATGTGCGGGATCAGGTTGAAAGCGATCTGCACCGGGAAACGCTGTGGATCGATTTCCTGGAAGCTCAGCAGCTGGCCGGTCTGCTTGCCCAGCTCCTCGGTTGCCGAACGGCCACCGCCGGACACCGACTGGTAGGTGGAGACGTTGATGCGCTCGATGCCGTACTTGCGGTGCAGCGGCGCCAGCGCCACCAGCATCTGCATGGTCGAGCAGTTCGGGTTGGCGATGATGCCACGCGGACGGTTGGCGACCTGCTCCGGGTTGACCTCGGACACCACCAGCGGCACGTCATCGTCGTATCGGAACGCCGAGGAGTTGTCGATCACCACCGCACCGGCAGCCGCGAACTTCGGCGCGTATTCCTTGGACACGCTGCCACCGGCCGAGAACAGGGCGATCTCGACGCCGCTCGGATCGAAGGTGGCCAGATCCTGGACCTTGACCTTCTGGCCGTTGAACTCGATCTCGCCGCCGGCCGAACGCTCGGAAGCGAGGACACTCAGGGTACCGACCGGGAAGTCACGCTCGGCCAGGATCGACAACATGGTCTCGCCGACCGCACCGGTGGCACCGACGACGGCGACGTGGAAACTGCGCTGTGCATTGCTCATGGGGGAAACTCTCACGAAAACGGGGATGGGGAAAAAACACGCACGACAGCTGGGTTCGGGGAACCTCCTCAAGCGGGGCGCGCGGAGGTTCCCTATCGTTTCCCGGTTTTTTTGCCCAGAGTCACGCGCGCGGCCATCGCCGCGTCAGCGTTGATCGCGCTCGGCATGCGCGACGGGCCGCCGTCCAGGCCGAGCCCGGCAACCAGATTATCCACGGCCAGCTGTACCATCGCCGTGCGCGTGGCCAGCGAGGCGCTGCCGATGTGCGGAGTGAGCACGACGTTGCGCAGCGCCAGCAGTTCGGGGCGTACCTTTGGCTCGCCTTCGTACACATCCAGGCCGGCGGCAGCCAATCGGCCGCTGGCCAGCGCATCGGCCAGCGCGATCTCATCGACCAGGCCGCCGCGGGCGATGTTCACCAGCGTCGCCGACGGCTTCATCTTCGCCAGTGCGGCGGCATCGATCAGGTGGTGCGAGGCCGGGGTATACGGCAGCACCAGCAGCAGGTGATCGGCCTGCGCCAGCAGCGTGTCCAGGTCAACGTAACGGGCCCCCACCTCCGCTTCGGTCGCGGCCGGAAGCTGCGAACGGTTGTGGTACAGCACCTTCATGCCGAAACCGTGCGCGCCGCGACGGGCGATGCCCTGGCCGATGCGGCCCATGCCAAGGATGCCCAGCGTACTGCCGTGGATGTCGGCACCGAGCATGGTCTGGAACGACCACTGCTTCCACTGGCCTTCGCGCAGCCAGCGCTCGGATTCAGTGATGCGGCGCGCGGCGGCCATCAACAGAGCGAAACCGAGATCGGCGGTGGTTTCAGTCAGGACGTCCGGGGTATTGCTGGCGAGGATGCCGGCCACGCTGAGCGCGTCGACGTCCAGGTTGTTGTAGCCGACACCGACATTGGCGATCACCTGCAGCTGCGCGGCATCGGCCACCTGTGCTGCGCCGATGCGCTCGTTGAGGGTGATGATGGCGCCGTCGGCGCTGGCCAGCTGTTCGGCGATCTGGTCGGGTGACCAAGCGGTGACGGTGTCGGTGCTGCGCAGCTGCACGCGATCGCGCAGCGGCGCGATGGCCGCGTCGATCAGCGGCTGGCTCACCCACACGGTCGGCCGCGTGTCAGCCATCGATCTGCCCGGGAATACGCGGGGTGATCGTGCCGACATCGCCGCACTGCGCGCGATGACGCAGCGCCTGGTCCATCAGCACCATCGCCACCATCGCCTCGGCGATCGGGGTGGCGCGGATGCCGACGCAGGGATCGTGGCGACCGGTGGTGACCACCTCGACCACGTTGCCGGCGGTGTCCAGCGACGGGCCCGGCAGGCGCAGGCTGGAAGTCGGCTTCAACACCATCGACGCAACCACCGGCTGGCCGGTGGAGATGCCACCGAGGATGCCGCCGGCATGGTTGCTGGCGAAGCCCTGCGGGGTCAGCAGGTCACGGTGTTCGGTGCCCTTCTGTGCGGCGCTGGCGAAACCGTCACCGATCTCAACGCCCTTGACCGCGTTGATGCTCATCAGCGCGGCGGCCAGTTCGCCATCGAGCTTGCCGTAGATCGGCTCGCCCCAGCCCGGCGGCACGTTGTCGGCGACCACGTCCACGCGCGCACCGACCGAATCACCGGACTTGCGCAGCGCATCCATGTACGCCTCCAGCTCGGGCACCTGTGCGGCGTGCGGCCAGAAGAACGGGTTGTCTTCCACCGCCGACCAGTCGAAACCGGCCGGGGTGATGTCGCCCAGCTGCGACAGGTAGCCGCGCACGGTGACGCCGAAGCGTTCGGCCAGCCACTTCTTGGCGACCACGCCGGCGGCCACGCGCATGGTGGTCTCGCGCGCCGAGGAACGGCCGCCACCGCGCGGGTCGCGGATGCCGTACTTGTGCCAGTAGCTGTAGTCGGCATGACCCGGCCGGAACTGCTGGCCGATGTTCACGTAATCCTTGCTGCGCTGGTCGGTGTTGCGGATCAGCAGCGCGATCGGCGTGCCGGTGGTCAGGCCCTCGTACACGCCGGACAGGATCTCGACCTCATCGGCCTCGCGGCGGGCCGAGGTGTGCCGGCTCTTGCCGGTCGCGCGACGCTGCAGGTCATGGGCGAATTCGGCCGCGTCCAGCGCCAGCCCCGGAGGGCAGCCATCGATCACGCAGCCGATGGCCGGCCCGTGCGACTCGCCGAACGTGGTGACGGTGAACAGCTTGCCGAACGAATTGGAGCTCACGGGCGCTGCGCCGCCAGTTCGGTGATGCGCGCGCTGTGGGCGATCAGCTCGCGGCACTCGACCGCGAAGATGCCCATCTGGCCGACCTTGAACTCGATCCAGGCGAAGTCGACTTCCGGCAGCAGCTTGATCAGGTGCTGCTCGGATTCGCCCACTTCGCAGATCAGCAGGCCGTCCTCGCTCAGGTGCAGCGGGGCGTCACGCAGGATCTTCAGCACCAGGTCCAGGCCGTCGTCGCCGGCACGCAGGCCCATTTCCGGCTCGTAGGAGTACTCCTGCGGCAGGGCATCGGTCTCGTCGTTGGTGACGTACGGCGGATTGGTGACGATCAGGTCGTAGTGGCGACCGGTCAGGCCGTTGAACAGGTCCGACTTGAGCAGGGTGACGTTGTGCGCCTGCAGGCGCTCCTTGTTTTCTTCGGCAAGCGACAGTGCATCGTCGCTAAGGTCGACGCCGTCCACTTCCCAGTTCGGGTAGTAGTGACCCATGGCAATGGCGATGCAGCCCGAGCCGGTGCACAGGTCCAGCGCACGGCTGACATCACGGCCGGCCAGCCACGGCTCGAAGCCGCACTCGATCAGTTCAGCGATCGGCGAGCGCGGCACCAGGGCGCGCTTGTCGCTCTTGAAGCTCAGACCGGCGAACCAGGCCTCACCGGTCAGGTAGGCGGCCGGGATGCGTTCGTCGATGCGACGCTGGAACAGTTCCAGCACGCGCACCTTCTCTTCCTGCAGCAGGCGCGCCTGGCCGTAGGCCGGCCCCAGATCGTGCGGCAGGTGCAGGCTGTGCAGCACCAGCTGGGTCGCTTCATCCAGCGCGTTGTCGTAGCTGTGCCCGAAGGTCAGCCCGGCTTCGTTGAAACGGCTGGTGCCGTAGCGGATCAGATCGATGATCGTGTGGAGTTCGGCGGCCGTTTCAGCGGTCATGGCGGTACTGCGGGCAAAGTGGCCCTCGATTATAGGGGCTGGCGCCCGCGGCGGCATCCGTTGCGGCAGAAACGATCGGGCCGCAGCCGGTATGATGGAGCCCACTTCGCGCGGGGGCTCCCATGTTCAATCGCAACGCCGGCATCATCCTGCTGATCGCCCTGGCGGCGGGTCTCGGCCTGCTGGCCGCCCAGCAGGTGTTCGCGCCGAAACCGCCGGCCAATGCCCCGGCCACCGAAGCGATCACCCTGTACCCGCAGCCGCGCGAACTGCCCGACTTCAATCTGGCCCAGTCCGACGGCACCCGCCTGATCCCGGGCGAACTGAAGGGTCACTGGACCCTGGTGTTCCTGGGCTTCACCTTCTGCCCGGACGTCTGCCCGACCACCCTGGCCGAGCTGGCCGGCGCGCAGAACCATTGGGAGGCCCTGCCCGACAGCCTGCGCCCGCGCGTGCTGTTCATCTCGGTCGACCCGGACCGTGACAGCGCCACCCGCCTGGGCGAGTACGTGCACGGCTTCCACAAGGACACCCTGGCCGCCACCGCCGACGTTCCCTCGCTGGAGCGCTTCGCCACCTCGCTGGGCTTCGTGTTCCAGAAGGTGCCGGGCAAGCACTTCGACGAGAACCCCGAGGATTACACCGTCGAGCACTCGGCCAGCCTGGCCGTGCTCGACCCGCAGGGCCGCCTTGCCGGCCTGGTGCGGCCCCCGTTCAACGCGCCGGCCATTGCCCGCGACCTGCAGAAGCTGACCGAGAAAACCGCCCCATGAGCCTCACCACCGCCCTGACGTACGCCCTGCCCCACCGCCTGCTGTCCTCGATGGCGCGTTCGCTGGCGTACTCGGACGATCCGCGCGTGTCGCGCTGGCTGATCGACACGGTCACCCGCAAGTTCAACGTCAATCTGGACGAAGCGGCCAACCCGGACCCGCGCAGCTATGCCACCTTCAACCAGTTCTTCACCCGTGCACTGAAACCGGGCGCGCGCGTGGCCGATGCCGATCCGCGCAGCCTGGTGATGCCGGCCGACGGCCGCATCAGCCAGCTCGGCAGGATCGAAGCCGGCCGCATCTTCCAGGCCAAGGGCCAGTCGTTCACCGCCGCCGAACTGCTGGGCAGTGACGAGGACGCCAAGCCGTACAACGACGGCCTGTACGCCACCGTGTACCTGTCGCCGCGCGACTACCACCGCGTGCACATGCCGTGGACCGGCACCCTGCGCGAAACCGTGCACGTGCCCGGCCGCCTGTTCAGCGTCGGCCCGGCCGCCGTCAACGGCGTGCCGCGCCTGTTCGCGCGCAACGAGCGCCTGGTCTGCCATTTCGATACCAGCTTCGGCCCGATGGTCAGCGTGATGGTCGGTGCGCTGCTGGTGTCCGGCGTGGAAACCGTGTGGAGCGGCGAAGAAATTCCGGCCTACGGTGACCGCATCACCCGCAAGGACTACCGCGGCCAGGGCATCCAGCTGGAGCGCTTCGCCGAGATGGCGCGCTTCAACTACGGCTCGACCGTGATCGTGCTGCTGCCGCCGGGCGTGGCCGAGTTCGCCCCGCAGCTGGGTGCCGAAAGCCCGGTGCAACTGGGCCAGGCGCTGGCGAAGCTACGCTGAGGCTTCGGTAGTGCCGGCCGCTGGCCGGCATCTCCGTTGATCCAACGCGACGAGCATTGCCGGCCAGCGGCCGGCACTACCGGTACGCGCGTTACTGCAGGGCCGGGGCCGGGCCGACGTCCATGCCGTCGTAGTCTTCCACGCCCTTCTCCGCGGCCAGCGCTGCGAATTCCTGGTTGCGGCGGTCAAGCGAGGCTTCGTCGTGGATCTCCACGCGCTCCACATGCAGCACGTGGAACGGCGCGTCGCCCTCTTCCGGATCCTGCTCGAACAATTCCACGAAGGTGTAACCCTGCGCCTGCAGGTGCTGCGCCAGTGCCTGCAACGGCTCGGCAGTGGAGTGCACGAAGAAGTACCCCCACAGCAACGGGCCGGTGATGTCCCAGTCGGTGTTTTCGCGGAGGTTGGCGAACAGGTTGCGGGTGTCTTCGAGGTCCATGCGGATTCCAGGGTCGGGGGCATTACTTGTCGCAGCCCTGCAGCTTCAGCGTCTGGCCGTGGCGCAGGCTGTAGGCCGGGGCCTTCAGGCCGTTGGCGCGGGCCAGGGTCGGCACGTCGCACTGGAACTTCGCGGCAATGGCGCCCAGGGTCTCACCCCGGCCCACCTTGTGGCTGCGCACCGGCTTCGGCCGTGCCGCCGGGCGCGGCGTGGCTACCGGAGCGACCGGTGTGGTCGGCACGCTGGTGGAGGCCGCGGCGTCGGCCACCGGCACCACGCCGCCCACGGCCACGCTGCCGGTGTAGCTGGCGGCGGTCGGGCGCTTGATCGCCGCGTTCAGATCGGCGGTGATCAGGGTGCGGGCCAGGTCGGCACGCGGGCCACTGACGCAGTTGCGCTGGTACAGGCCGGCAATGCGGGTGGTGGCGTTGATCAGCGTGCCGGCCGGAATCCAGCCATCGGCCTCATAGCGCGGATTGAGATTGCGCAGCGCGCGCATGTAGCCATCACGGGTGCCGTGGCTGCCCAGGCAGATGGTCAGTTCGTAGATGGTGGTGGACTTGGCCAGGCGCAGCGTGGCCGGCTGCGCACTGATCTTCGGCAGCTCCACACCGTACTGCTGCGGGTGCAGGAAGATCCAGGCCGCGGCGATCACCATCGGCACGTAGTCCTTGGTTTCACCGGGGAACTGGTTGTAGACGCTGTCGGTCCAGAAACTCTGGCCACCGCTCTGCTTGAACACGCGCGCGGCGCGGCCTTCGCCACCGTTGTAGGCGGCCACCGACATTTCCACGTTGTTGTTCAGTTCGCGCAGGCGCTCGTTGAGATAACTGGCGCTGGCCTCGGCGGCACTGCGTGCGTCAAAGCGCGTGTCGAAGCCGGTGCCGTCCGGGCCCAGGCCGAAGCGGCGGCCGGTGGCCGGCATGAACTGCATCAGCCCGGCGGCGCCGGCACGCGAGGAGGCATGCACACGGCCGTTGGACTCCTTGGCCATGATGCCGAACAGCAGCGCCTCCGGCAGACCACGCTTTTCCCACTCCGGCCACATCACCGCGCGCAGGTTCTGGTAGTTCTCGTAGCTGGTCAGCAGCGCCGGGCGCATGTCGGTCAACCAGCGCCGGATGCCGGCCTGCACGGCGGGGTTGTACTCGACCATGGTGTCGAAGGCATGTCGCTTGTCGTTGAGCAGCGCTGCAGCGCGCGCGGCCTCCGGCACGTCGGCGGTAAGCGGGCCGATATGGTCGGGGTCGGCTTCCAGGCGGTCACCACCCTCGTCGGCCACGTCATCGCTGGCAGCGGCATCAGCATCATGCTTGAGCAGGCGCTTGTAGCTGGCCAGCAGGGTGCCCATCTGGCAGCCCTTCTGCTTCACGCAGTCGTTGAGGACATCTTCCATGTCCTCCAGCGCGGCGTCCGCCTCGTTGCTGCCCTTGGGGTCGGCATTGGCGACCAGCAGCAGCGCATCGCTGTAGCGCTTCTCGGCGGCGGTCATGCGCTGCTGCAGCGCATCCACCTTCACCTTGTCCCGGGCCGAAACCCGCTGCGCATGGGCGTCGGGCGCCAGGGAAACCAGGCCGGCCAGGGCCAGCAGCGGCCAACCGCGGGAAATCAGGACAGGAACGGGCATTGATGGCACTGTGTGCGAAACAGGCAGGCAGAGTAGCGGCGCCGCCAAGGTCCGGGCAAGCCGACCTTCGGCCCGTCACCGCCGGCGGTTAACATTGGGCTATTCACCACAAGGGCTGGACCATGGATCCGATTCTGCTCGGCAAAGGCATCACCGACGATATTGCCGTCACCCTGCTGCCGAAACTCGGCAACCGCCACGGCCTGGTGGCCGGCGCCACCGGTACCGGCAAGACCGTGACCTTGATGACCCTGGCCGAGGGCTTCTCGCGGCTGGGCGTGCCGGTGTTCCTGGCCGATGTGAAGGGCGATGTGTCCGGCCTGGCCGTGCCCGGCACCGGTGCCGAGAACCTGCTCAAGCGCGCCGCCGAGATCGGCGTGGCCGACTACGCGCCGGCCGCCAGCCCGACCATTTTCTGGGACCTGTACGGCAAGCTCGGGCACCCGGTGCGCACCACGGTCAGCGAAATGGGCCCGACCCTGCTGGCACGCATCCTCGAGTTGAACGACACCCAGTCCGGCGTGCTCGACATCGTGTTCAAGCTGGCCGACGATCGCGGCCTGCTGCTGCTGGACATGGATGACCTGCGCGCCCTGCTCGGCCTGGTTGCCGAGGAACGCAAGGACATCTCCACCGAGTACGGTCTGGTCAGCGCGCAGTCCATCGCTGCGATCCAGCGCTCGGTGTTGCGCCTGGCACAGGATGGCGGCGAGAACTTCTTCGGCGAACCGGCCTTGGAACTGGCCGACATCATGCGGGTCAATCACGACGGCCGCGGCGTGATCGGCATCCTCGCCGCCGACCAGCTGGTGCTCAAGCCCAAGTTGTATTCCACCTTCCTGCTGTGGCTGCTGTCGGAGCTGTTCGAGCAGCTGCCGGAGGTCGGCGACCTGGACAAGCCGAAGCTGGTCTTCATCTTCGACGAGGCCCACCTGCTGTTCGACGACGCACCGGCCTCACTGGTGCAGCGCATCGAGCAGGTGGTGCGCCTGATCCGCTCCAAGGGTGTGGGCGTGTACTTCTGCTCGCAGTTCCCTGATGACGTGCCGGGCAACATCCTCGGCCAGCTCGGCAACCGCGTACAGCACGCACTGCGTGCGTTCACCCCGCGCGACCAGAAGGCAGTGAAGACTGCTGCCGAGACCTTCGTACCGAATCCGAAGCTGGACGTGGCCAAGGTGCTCAGTCAGCTCGGTACCGGCGAAGCACTGGTCTCCACGCTGCAGGACAAGGGCGTGCCGATGCCGGTGCAGCAGACGATGATCGCACCGCCGCGCTGCCGGATGGGGCCGATCACCGAGGCCGAACGTGCCCAGGTGCGTGCCGGCAGCCCGGTCGGCACCCGCTACGACACCGCGATCAACCGCGAATCGGCCGCCGAGCTGCTGGCCCAGCGCGCGCAGAAGACGGTCGAGCAGGCGCAGGCGCCGGCGGCCCGCAGCCGCGAGCAGGACGAGGCGCAGGAAGGCGGTTTCGGCCAGGCGATCAAGGATGCGATCTTCGGCACCAAGCGCCGCCAGGGCATGATCGAGACCATGGCCAAGCAGACCACGCGTACCGTTGGCACCAAGCTGGGCAACCAGATCGTGCGCGGCCTGCTGGGCGGCATCTTCGGCGGCAAACGCTGACCTGCCCTCCCGGGGTCGGAGGCCTTTCCTGTGGAAAGGACCCGGCCCCATCGTTCCCCTGAAAAGAAGTTGCACCACATGTCGCGTTGGCGTCCCCCTGCAGAAAAGAGTACCGCCCTGATCACCGCCTCCGGCCACGCCCGGTTGAAGGCCGAACTGGATGAGCTGTGGCGTGTGCGCCGCCCGGAGGTGGTGAAGGCGCTGGCCGCCGCTGCCGCGGAAGGCGACCGCTCCGAGAACGCCGAGTACACCTACCGCAAGAAGCAGCTGGGTGAAATCGACCGCCGCGTGCGCTACCTGACCAAGCGGCTGGAATCGCTGCGCGTGGTCGACACCACGCCGACCGATCCTCAGGCGGTGTTCTTTGGTGCGTGGGTGGAACTGGAGAACGTGGACAGTGGCGACACCAGCCGCTATCGCATTGTCGGCCCGGATGAGACCGACGCAGGCCTGGGTTGGATCAGCATCGATTCGCCGCTGGCACGTGCACTGCTGAAGAAGCGGCTGGATGATGAATTCTCGGTGGAGCTGCCCGGCGGCCAGTTCACCTTTGCGGTAATCGGGGTGGAATACGAACCGCTGTAGCGTCGACTGTCAGTCGACTACCGCGCCAAGCGCGGCACAAACCTCCGCAGCCGGACGGTAAACGCACCGCGCTCCTCATCGCGGTTGATGACTCGCCGAAGCCACCTGTCGGGCGTTCACAGCCTCGGAACGAAGAGCAGTCGACTGACAGTCGACTCTACATAGCCCCGTGCAACGGCGGCGGATACTGGCGGCCGGCACGCAACGGGCGGAAGTACGCGGCATCTGCATAGAAGTCGGCGTCCTGTCTCTCGTGCCAGCCCGGAACTCCAGCCAACGGCAGCGGACGCAACTGCAGGGGATCGGTCACTGCCCTGCCTTCGGCAATGGCCGCGGTCACCGCGTCAACACAGGTGTCATCGGCTTTGCCGAGCACCACCACGCACTTGCCCACCAGCCGGCGGCCCGGCAGCAGCGCCTGCTCCATCAGCGCGTGCCCGAATACCGCAGCGATGGCGATGTCGCCGCTCAGCCAGTGTCTCGATTCGAACAGCGCACACCAGTCGTGCACATCCCAGGCAGCCAGCAGCCTGTGATCGCGCACACGCACGATCACGCCGGTTTCGTCGAACTGGGTCAGTGCCGCCTGCGCGCGGTTGCGCTGGCCCGGCGGCATCGCCTCGATATGCCGGCACTGCTGCGCATTGAGCGCCTGCTTGAGCTGCGGGTAGTGGGCCCACACCAGTGCGTTGAACAGGTCATGCCAGTTGTCGGCGCGGGTGGCGATGCGGCCCTGTGCGATGCGGGCTTCGTAGTGCAGGCCGTCGGCCAGCAGCGTGGCATCCTGCTCGACCAGCTGCTTGCCCGGTAGCGCGAGGCGTGCCTCGAGCGCTGCAATGGACGGCCACGCCGGGCCTTCCAACAGATCACGAACGTCGCGCAATCCGGCAAACACCGGGTGCCCGAACACCTGTGGATCGACCGCCGCACGCGGCGGCGGCACGAAACGGCGGACGCTGCTGCCGTCACCGGCCGCGGTCGTCGCCGCGGTCACAGCATCTTGAGATCGAATGCCGGGCGGGTGGCGGCCGGCAGCGCGTCACCGTACAGGTCGTGCTCGTCGCTCTCGGTGATGTCCACGTCGACGAACTCACCTACGCGCAACGGCACCTGGTCGGCATTCTGGATGTGCACCAGGCCATCGATCTCCGGGGCATCGGCCTTGGAACGGGCCACCGCGATATCGCCTTCGATGGCGTCGACCAGGCACTGCTGCACGGTGCCGATCTTGGCCTCCAGGCGCGCAGCGGAAATCTGCGCCTGCTTTTCCATGAAACGGGCCAGGCGCTCCTGCTTCACTTCCTCCGGAACCGCATCGGGCAGGTCATTGGCGGTGGCACCTTCGACCGGCGAATAGGCGAACGCGCCGACGCGGTCCAGCTGCGCTTCGTCGAGGAACGACAGCAGCTCTTCAAATTCGGCCTCGGTCTCGCCGGGGAAGCCGACGATGAAGGTGGAACGCACGGTGATGTCCGGCGCGATGCGGCGCCAGTTCTGCACGCGCTCCAGGGTCTTCTCGACCGCGCCGGGGCGCTTCATCAGGCGCAGGATGCGCGGGCTGGCATGCTGGAACGGGATGTCCAGGTACGGCAGGATGCGGTTTTCGGCCATCAGCGGCACCACCTCGTCCACGTGCGGGTACGGGTAGACGTAGTGCATGCGCACCCACGCATCCAGCTCGGACAGGCCTTCGCACAGCGCCTTCAGACGGGTCTGGTAGGCCTTGTCACGCCACATCTTCTCGGCGTACTTCACGTCCACGCCATAGGCCGAGGTGTCCTGCGAAACCACCAGCAGCTCGCGCACGCCACCACGCACCAGGCGCTCGGCTTCACGCAGCACTTCATCCACCGGGCGCGAGACCAGCTTGCCGCGCATCGACGGAATGATGCAGAAGCTGCACTTGTGGTTGCAGCCCTCGGAAATCTTCAGGTAGGCATAGTGACGCGGGGTCAGCTTGATGCCGTAGTCGGGCACCAGGTCCACGAACGGATCGTGCTTGGGCGGCAGCGCTTCGTGCACCGCTTCCATCACGCTCTGGTAGTCCTGCGGGCCGGACACCGCCAGCACGTTGGGGTACGCCTCGCGGATCTGCTCCGGTCGCTTGCCCAGGCAGCCGGTGACGATGACCTTGCCGTTCTGGTTCATCGCCTCGCCGATCGCGTCCAGCGACTCGGTCACCGCCGAATCGATGAAGCCGCAGGTGTTGACCACCACCACGTCGGCCGAATCGTAGGACGGCACGATGTCGTAGCCTTCCGAGCGGAGCTGGGTAAGGATGCGTTCGGAATCGACAAGGGCCTTCGGGCAGCCAAGGCTGACGAAGCCGACTTTGGGGTTCAGCTGGGACATGGAATCGCGGGACTCTGGGGGCCTGGGCCCCTGCCGTCGTGGCAGGGGTTCCTGGGGGCCGGGGCCTGAAAGGGCGCCAGTATACCGGGGTTGGCGGCCGCGCTCTGAATGGCCAGCCGCCCGATCACGCACAGCCGCTGACACCGCGCTGCCGGATTGTGAGCCGCTGATCCAGAAAGTCGACCCGCGCACCCGGCTCCCAGTCGAGGCGAGCTGGTTCCTTGAGCCGCTCAAGTGGATCCGCGACGCGGGACCGGCACCGATCGGCACCCACGAACGCCGCCGCAGGGCCACCGAAGCCACCTTCCTCATCGAAAAGCTCGAAGCCCACATCGAGGAGTGCAACAAGCCATGACCCAGGAACATATCAGCCACCCGGAAGGGTTGCCTAACTGCGCCGCCGGCCATCGCGCGCGCCACATCCACGACAAGCGCTGCGCGTCCGCCGGCGGTGGCCACCTGGTCGAATGCGCGTGCAGGTCGACCAGCAAGCATGCCGACCCCGATGCGGCCATTGCTGCATGGCGCCGCCTGAACCGCCCGGCGCGTAGCGCGCGCGCAGCCGCTGCGCCTGCTGCGACCGACAACGTGCTGCAGTTCCAGCTCGGCCTGGCCGATCGCAAGCCGAAGGCTCAACGCTTGGAGGGTCAACATGGGCGCCGCTGAAAAGCTTGCAGCGCCGCCAACGATCAGGGCGGTGATTTTTGAGGGAATTACCATCACAGACGGTGAGGGTCGACCAGCTCAGCTTGCGGTGGTCGACGCGCATGGATGCATTGTCGCTACAGGTCCGGAGGTTGCGAGAGCGGCCTGGGACGCATCCGTCGAAGCCTACCGCAACTACCTTCGCGGACACGGTCATCTGAGAGTGCTTAAGTATCCCGGCATACACGGCCGATGAAAACGCAGGCGCATCTAGCGCCTGCGCAAAAGTACTGCAAGTGGTACATCAGTGGCTACCCGGGCCGAGCAGGAAAGTTCCCGGCATTCTGTCGAAGTGACACCGAAGTGGGACCACTAGTTCCTGGAGCCCGTCCTCTAAGTCAACACATCAATAGACGTCAACCGCTCCGTTGTTTGTTGAGCACACCCGCGGAATGCATGCCGACATAGCAGTCGGTATGACGCCGCGCCTTACGCCAATACACACGACTTGAAGAGTATAAGTACCCGTGAATGGGCCAGTGTATTCATCGCTAGCGGAAGTCGTGCAGCGCCCATTATCAAGGGAGAGCGCCCCTGTAGATTTACCTGCCAATGAACTCTGAAAGCGAGCAGTGCCTACCGAATTGAAATTGACGCCGATTGGCGCACTACCACTGGGCGCCAATGCGAATACGTAGTATCCCGCCTTGGGTTGCACCATGTCGCTGGCGGCCGGCTTTAGCTCCGCAGCTGGATCTGACTCACCCTCACAAGACCAGCCAACCACTGCCGACTCGCCAGATATCACCGTCTCACCATGCCGAGCTTTCGAGTTTGTCACTTCACACGCAGCTTGATGATAGAGCTTCGTCGCTTCAGTTTGGTCATTGTAGCGATACACGTAGCCGCCCTTTCCATCTTTGAAAAGGCGCACCTGGACAGTGACTTCTCCGCCGTTGAAGTCTGATAGACGCACGGTCCGCTCAACCCATTGCTTCCCATCTGATGACGCCATCTGGCGGTCTTGGTACATAGGCTGGCTGGCCATAACCAAGGTGGGGATTGCCGCCACCACAAGCGCAGACAGAACGCGAATTCCTTTTTGGATCTTCATCTATGAAACTCCATTTATCGGACGTTCGTGCCTTTTACGCCTCGCTCCAGAACCATGTCAATTTAGGATTTTTAAAAGGCCTAGCCAAGCGGCTATTCACCGAATCCATAATGTGATTCTGGACACAGGAAGTCATTCCAAGTAGCCAATAAATCTATTGCCTTCGCCAGTTTTTCCAACCGATCTATAAGGCTTTGCATTAAAATTTCACCAATAGCCTCATGCGCAAGAACAAATGGTTCTCGCAGAAAAAATCAACACATGTGTCGCATCGATCATCGGCGCTCGATCGATTGCAACCCAACGGCCCCGGCGGCACAGCTCAGGAGTCTATTTCACCCACCCTTCGGGCAGCCAAGGCTGACGAAGCCGACTTTGGGGTTCAGCTGGGACATGGAATCGCGGGACTCTGGGGGCCTGGGCCCCTGCCGGCATGGCAGGGGGACCTGGGGGCCGGGGCCTGAAAGGGCGCCAGTATACCGGGGTTGGCGGCCGCGCTCTGAATGGCCAGCCGCCCGATCACGCACAGCCGCTGACACCGCGCTAACCCACGCAGCGCCGACAATGCCGTTCTGTTCCCCGCAACGAGATGGAAACGATGGCCGAGTGGATCACCCTGGATACGCATCACGGCCCGGTACGGGCCTGGCACGCCCTGCCGGAGGGCACCCCGCGTGGCGGGCTGGTGGTGGTGCAGGAAATCTTCGGCGCCAACCCGCACATCCGCGGCGTGGCCGAGCGCTTCGCGGCCGAAGGCTATGCGGTGCTGGCGCCGTCCTTTTTCGACCTGATTGACGGCACAGAAGCCGATCCGGACGCCCTGCCCTATGACGCCGACGGCGTGAAGCAGGGCCTGGAACGGGTGACCGCACTGGGCATGGAGAAGGCGCTGGAGGTGGTCCGTGCCGCAGCGACCCGGTTGGCCCCCTACGGCAAAGTCGGCACGGTCGGCTACTGCTGGGGCGGCAGTGTCGCCCTACTGTCCGCGCTGCGCCTGGGACTGCCGTCGGCCAGCTACTACGGTGCGCGCAACGTCCAGTTCCTGGATGAGACACCCAAGGCCCCGGTGATCTTCCACTTCGGTGCCCAGGACAAGAGCATCCCCCCGGAGGCCGTGCAGGCCCATCGCGAGAAGCTGCCGCAGATGGCCACCTTCGTCTATCCGGCCGACCACGCCTTCAACCGGGAGGTCGGACATGCGTATGATCCAGACAGCGCCACCCTGGCGCTGCAACGCACCCTGGACTTCTTCTCGGAGCATCTTGGATGAGCGATTTCGAACTCGATTCACGCCTGGCCACCGATAGCGTGCTGGTGGCGGAAGGACCGTTGTCGCAAGTGCGGCTGATGAACGACGAACGATTCCCCTGGCTGGTGCTGGTACCGCGCCTGGCCGGGGTGACCGAGTGGATCGAGCTGGACGGCGAGCAGCAGGACAAGCTGCGCACCGAGCTCAACCGCGCCTGCAAGGCCCTGAAGGGCGCCGACGGGGTGGAGAAGATCAATATCGGTGCGCTGGGCAACATCGTGCGCCAGCTGCATTTCCATGTGATCGGCCGCCATGACGGCGACCCCGCGTGGCCGGGCCCGGTCTGGGGCAGCGGCCCCGCGCACCGCTACGAGCCGGGTGCGCTGGACCAGCATGTCGCCTACTGGAAGGAACGGCTAGGATATCCAGCCCAGTCCTGAGCGTTTGCCGACCCGATGCGATTCAACCTCGTTGCCGCCGTCCTGCTGATCCTGATCGGCCTGTTCATGCTCGCCAGCAACCTCGGCTGGACGCACCTGAACCTGTCCAAGCTGCTGTTGACCTGGTGGCCGGTGGCACTGGTGGGCGTGGGCATCGCGATGCTGTTCGGTCGCGGGAAATAAGCTGGCGCCGGGCCATGCCCGGCGAGCGCAGCGTGTGGCCGCACCTATGAAAACGCCGGGCATGCCCGGCGTTTTCGTCATGCGATGGCGCGCCGCTCAGGTCCTCGGCAGGGTCACGCCGGTCTGGCCCTGGTACTTGCCACCACGATCGCGGTACGACGTCTCGCAGATGTCATCGGCGGCCGCCTGGAAGAACAGCATCTGCGCCACGCCTTCATTGGCGTAGATGCGTGCCGGCAGCGGCGTGGTGTTGCTGAATTCCAGGGTGACGTGGCCTTCCCACTCCGGCTCCAGCGGGGTCACGTTGACGATGATGCCGCAGCGCGCGTAGGTGCTCTTGCCCAGGCACACCACCAGGGTGTCGCGCGGGATGCGGAAGTACTCCACGGTGCGCGCCAACGCGAAGCTGTTGGGCGGGATGATGCATTCATCGCCGACGATATCCACGAAGCTGCCCGGATCGAAGTGCTTGGGATCGACGATGGTCGAGTTGATGTTGGTGAACACCTTGAACTCGCGCGAGCAGCGCACGTCGTAGCCGTAGCTGGAGGTGCCATAGCTGACGATGCGCTCGCCGTTGGCCTGCTTGACCTGCCCGGCCTCGAACGGCTCGATCATGCCGTGCTGCTCGGACATGCGGCGGATCCAACGGTCACTCTTGATGCTCATGCTTTGTCCTGGGGTACGAGGGGGCGCGAGGATTCTAGCAGGGGGCCGGGCGTCGCCGGCGGCCCCTGCCCTGGCACTTACAGCAGCGACGACAGGATCGGGATCGAGGCACGCGGACGCTTGCCAACCTCCTCGATCAGGCGCTGGGCGGCATGGCGGTAGGCCTGGGCCGGGACCGAATCCGGCTGGGCCACGGTGATCGGGGTACCGGAATCGCCCTGCTCGCGGATGCCGATCTGCAGCGGCAACGAACCCAGCAACGGCACGCCGTACTGCGCGGCCATGCGCTCGCCGCCGCCCTCGCCGAACAGGTGCTCGACATGCCCGCAGCTGCTGCAGGTATGCACCGCCATGTTCTCGACGATGCCGAGCACCGGCACCTCGACCTTCTCGAACATCTTCAGCGCCTTCTTCGCATCCAGCGTGGCGATGTCCTGCGGGGTGGTGACGATCACCGCGCCGGCCAGCGGGATCTTCTGGGTCAGGGTCAGCTGGATGTCACCGGTGCCCGGCGGCAGGTCGATCAGCAGGTAGTCCAGGTCATCCCACAGGGTGTCATTGAACAGCTGGGTCATCGCCGAGGTGGCCATCGGCCCACGCCAGATCATCGGCGTGTCTTCTTCGATCAGGTAGCCGATCGACATGGTGTCCACGCCGAACGCACGCAGCGGCTCGATGCTCTTGTTGTCGGGGCTTTCCGGGCGACCGGACAGGCCCAGCATGGCCGGCACGCTCGGCCCGTAGATGTCCGCATCAAGCACGCCCACGCGTGCGCCGAGCTGCTGCAGGGCCACGGCCAGATTGACCGCAGTGGTCGACTTGCCGACGCCGCCCTTGCCCGAACCAACCGCGATCACGTTGCGGATGCGGGCATGCGGCGTAAGTCCCTTCTGGACCTGGCTTGCATGGGGACGGCGGGGAGAACTGTTCACAACGAGCACCGGCGGGGTCAGGGGGAATAACCGAGCATCATACAAGCTGGACGTAACCTGACTGAAATTCAGGATTGCTACAGATTCGTGCACAGATTGTTAAGTTCATGTTACGTTCGACCCGCACTGTTTTGGGCTGCGGAGCTGGCATTTCCAGCCCGCGCGATGGCGCATGCGCAGTGCCGTTTTTGTTTTTGCTCTCCAATGGAACTACATGAACTACGTAAGCAACACCGCACGTCGCAACACGCTCGCCGTCGCCCTGATTTCCGCTCTGATGGCCGCCGCCCCGGCAATGGCCCAGGACAAGGCGACCAACCTGGACAAGATCACCGTCACCGGTTCGCTGATCCCGCAGACCCAGGTTGAAACCCAGACCCCGGTGATGTCCATCACCGCCCAAGACATCCAGACCCGCGGCTTCAGCAGTGTTGCTGAAGTGCTGCAGCAGTCGTCGCTGACCACCGGCGGCCTGCAGGGTGGCCAGACCTCGGGTTCGTTCACCCAGGGCGCCGAAGCTGCCGGCATGTTCGGCCTGAACCCGGGCTACACCAAGTACCTGATCAACGGCCGCCCGATGCTCTCGTATCCGGCGCTGTACAACGGCAGCGAAACCTTCAACAACATCAGCGGCATTCCGATCGACATCGTCGAGCGCATCGAAGTGCTGCCGGGCGGCCAGTCCTCGCTGTACGGCTCGGACGCAATCGCCGGTGTGGTCAACATCATCCTGAAGGAGCGCATGGACGGCGGCACCATGACCCTCCGTGGCGGCACCTACACCGAAGGCGGTGGCAGCAACATCCGCTTCAGCGCCGCCAAGGGCATCAACGCCTTCGACGACCGCTTCCATGCACTGTTCAACGTGCAGATCGAGAACGGCAGCCCGATCTGGGGCTACCAGCGCGACATTACCCGCCAGAACAACCCGGTCGGCTACACCGCCCAGGTCCCGTCGAACGACTTCGCCGTCATCACCAACGCTGACAACAAGCTGCTGATGATGGACCCGAGCCGTTGCGCGAACGTCGCTGGGCTGTATGACGGCACCACTGTGGTCGGCCAGCGCCCGTCGGGCGAGTCCTGCGGTTCGGTGTACAGCGCCGGCTACAAGACCCTGAAGAACGGCAAGAACAGCGGCCAGTTCTACTCGTCGATGACCTTCGACGTGAACGACAACTTCCAGCTGTTCGCCGATGTGCTGTACAGCAAGGAAAAGACCGAGTTCACCTCCGGCTCCAGCGCCCTGTGGTGGGGCACCAAGTCGAGCCTGGGCAGCTTCTACGACCAGGGCCTGGGCAAGGTCGTGAACCTGCAGCGCGCCTTCGCGCCGGAAGAAATCGGCCCGGGCCACTACAACAACATCATGAACTCCGACGAAAGCCGTGCCTACCAGGTCACCCTGGGCGGCAAGGGCATGGTCGGCGACTGGGACTACAGCGCCAGCTTCACCCGTGGTGAGTACCGCCTGGACCAGAACCGCTTCGTGCGCTGGAAGGACAAGATCGATGGCTTCTTCCGCGAAAACGTACTGGGCCCGCGCCTGGGTACCACCGCTGATGGCTTCGACATCTACAACCCGGACTACGCGGCCTTCTACTCGCCGATCACTCCGGACCAGTTCGCCAGCTTCACCGGCTACGGTACCCACCGCAGCAAGACCTGGCAGAACCTGGGCCGCGTGCAGGTGACCAACGGCTCGCTGTTCAGCCTGCCGGGCGGTGACGCCGGCCTGGCCGTTGTGCTGGAAGGTGGCAGCGAAGGTTGGGACTACTCGCCGGACCAGGCGTTCGTCAAGGGCAACGTGTGGGGCACCACCGCCGTCGCCGGCGCCGGCCACCGCAGCAACTATGCGGTCACCAGCGAGCTGCGCATGCCGCTGCACGACAAGCTGACCGTCAGCGCGTCGGGCCGCTATGACGCCTTCAAGATCGCCGACAAGACCGTCGACAAGGCCACCTACAGCATCGGTCTGGAATTCCGTCCGATCGAGAGCCTGCTGCTGCGCGGCAAGTACGGTACCGCCTTCCG
Organism: Stenotrophomonas sp. ASS1; assembly: GCF_004346925.1. Classification (NCBI taxonomy): domain Bacteria; kingdom Pseudomonadati; phylum Pseudomonadota; class Gammaproteobacteria; order Lysobacterales; family Lysobacteraceae; genus Stenotrophomonas; species Stenotrophomonas oleivorans. The sequence goes on from NZ_CP031167.1 coordinate 3,172,129, forward strand.
CGCGCCGACCCTGTCCGATGCCTTCCAGGGCATGAGCGGTTCGTACTCGTCCGGCCAGAACGACTACTACCGCTGCAGCCAGCTGGGCTACGGCCTGCGTGACGAGGCCTGCTCGTTCTACAAGAACACCTCGGTGTACAGCGAAAAGTCCGGCAACCCGGACCTGAAGCCGATCACCGCCGACGTCTGGAGCGCAGGCGTGGTGTGGGCCCCGGTCAGCAACTTCTCGCTGTCGGCCGACTACTACAACTGGAAGATCAAGAACGAGGTCAAGACCCTCAGCAGCGACCAGCTGCTGCTGGCCGAGTACCAGTGCCACAACGGCCTGCCGAACAACACCTCGGCCAGCTGCGGTGACGTGACCAACTGGGTGTCCCGCGATGCCGGTGGCAACCTGACCCGCGTGTACACGCCGAAGCTCAACGTTGCCAGCCAGAACCTGGAAGCGGTGACCGTGGCGGCCAAGTACCAGCAGGATATCGGCCGCTTCGGCTCGCTGATGTTCTCCGGCAACTACACCAACATGCTGAAGCGTGAAGTGCAGCCGATGCCGGGTGCCGCCAAGCTGGATCTGCTGAGCGATCCGTACAACATGTGGTACTACGACAACTTCGCCAAGGTCCGCGGCGATCTGTCGGTGGCCTGGAACATCGCCAAGTTCACCACCACCGTGTACGCCAATTACGTCGGCAGCACCCCGAACTACCTGGCCTACACCGGCCGCAGCTACGGCTACGTTCACTCCTCCGGCGCCAAGGCCGGCAAGTGGGGTTCGTACACCACGTACAACCTGAGCATGAACTACCAGGCACAGGAAGATCTGGTCCTGTCGCTGATGGTCAACAACGTGTTCAACAAGCTGCCGGAAGGCCAGCGCTACAACTACCCGGGCAACGAATCGACCCCGTTCAATGACGGCTTCTACAGCGTCTACGGCCGCCAGATCTCGGCCCAGGTCAAGTACAACTTCTGATCCCGTCGTTTTCCGGACTTCGTGTCTGGACCAGGCCCCGCTTCGGCGGGGCCTTTTTTTTTTGGTTCCAGGAAGCCTTCGGCAAAGCATTGATGCAGAAGCAGCAAATGCACTACGAAAGAATGCCCTTCATATCGCCATCTTTTGAAACACTCCAAAACAATTGGCGTTAGTCATTGATATATCGCCATTTTTCAGGCAAAAGCCCGATTGACGAAATGACGATCGTGTGTTCCCTGCGTTAAGTGCGTGTTACGGTCCGGCTGAATGGAATGCAACTGAACAGATCGTTAAGCCGACACGGAAGCCGGTAGCCAAGACATCGCTCACTACGGGGATTTTCCATGTCTCGCCATCGTTCCACACTCTCGCGCCACCCACTGACGCTCGCCCTGCTCGGCACACTGCTCGCCTCCGGCACGGCCCTGGCGCAAAGCGGCAATGCACCGACCCAGCTTGACCGCGTGACGGTCACCGGTTCGCTGATTCCGCAGACCGAGATCGAGAACCACACGCCGGTCCTGACCGTGACCGCAGAGGACATCCAGACCCGCGGCTTCACCAGCGTTGCCGATGTCCTGCAGCAGTCCTCGCTGTCCACTGGCGGCCTGCAGGGTGGCCAGACCTCGGCCTCGTTCACCCAGGGCGCCGAAGCCGCCGGCATGTTCGGCCTCAGCCCGGGTTACACCAAGTACCTCATCAACGGCCGCCCGATGCTTTCATATCCGGCGCTGTACAACGGCGGCGATACGTTCAACAACATCAGCGGCATTCCGATCGACATCGTCGAGCGCATCGAGATCCTGCCGGGCGGCCAGTCCTCACTGTATGGCTCCGATGCGATCGCTGGCGTGGTCAACATCATCCTCAAGGAACGCATGGATGGTGGCGTCCTCAACGTCCGTGGCGGCGCCTACAGCGAAGGCGGCGGCAACAGCTTCCGCTTCAGCGGCGCCCGCGGCTTCAATGGTGTCGATGACCGCTTCCACGCGCTGGTCAACGTGCAGTACGAAAAGACCAGCCCGATCTGGGGCTACCAACGCGATCTGACCAAGGTCAACAACCCCGACGGCTACAGCCCGCAGTACGTTTCCAACGACTTCCTGGTGCTGCTGCCGGCGGCCAACAACGCCTACGCCATGATGGATCCGAACCTGTGCGCCAATGTGGCCGGGCAGTTCGATGGCACCACGGCGCTCGGCACCCGGCCCACCGGCCAGGCATGTGGCTCGACCTATGGCACCGGCTACAAGACCATCAAGAACGGCAAGGAAAGCGCGCAGATCTACAGCTCTGCCACCTTCGACGTGAATGACAATTTCCAGCTGTTCGGCGATGCGCTGTACAGCCTGGAAGAGGTCAAGTACGCAACGGGTTCCGGCTACACCTGGTGGGGCACCTCTTCCGGTTGGGGCCGCTTCTACGACCAGGCCAGCGGCCAGTACATGAACCTGCAGCGCGTGTTCGCCCCGGAAGACATCGGCGGCGCCGGCTACCGCGACATCATGAACACCGACCGCAACAAGGCCTATCAGGTGACGCTGGGCGGCCGCGGCACGGCCGGCAACTGGGACTACAGCCTCAGCTTCACCCGCGGCGAGTACAAGCTGACCGAGCGCAACTTCGTGCGCTGGAATGACCCGATCAACGATTACTTCGAACAGCGCGTGCTCGGCCCGGTGCTGGGAACCACCAGCACCGGCTACGACATCTACAGCCCGAACTGGGAAGCGTTCTACGCGCCGCTGCCGGCCGGTGACTTCCAGACCTTCACCGGCTACAGCTACAGCCAGAGCCGCACCTGGCAGAACCTGGCCCGTGCACAGGTCACCAATGGATCACTGTTCAAGCTGCCCGGCGGCGACGCCGGCCTGGCCGTGGTCGTTGAAGGTGGAAGCGAAGGCTGGGACTACAGCCCCGATCCGGGCCTGATGGATGGCAGCGTCTGGGGCACCACGGCGGTCTCCGGTGCTGGCCACCGCAGCAACTATGCGGTGACCGGTGAACTGCGCCTGCCCCTGCATGACATGCTGACGGTGACCGGTTCCGGTCGCTACGACGCCTTCAAGATCGGCAGCAACACCGTCGACAAGTCCACCTACAGCATCGGCGTCGAGTTCCGTCCGATCGAAAGCCTGCTGTTCCGCGGCAAGTACGGTACGGCGTTCCGTGCTCCGACGCTGTCCGACGCGTTCCAGGGCCGTAGCGGCTACTACGCCAACGGCTCCACCGACTACTACCGCTGCGGCCAGTTGGGCTACGACCCGGCCAACACCACCGGCTGCCCGTATGACAGCGTCTCGGTGTTCGGCACCCGCGCCGGCAATCCGGACCTGGAACCGATCACCGCCGACGTCTGGAATGCAGGTGTTGTGTGGGCACCGATCAACAACCTGTCGCTGTCGGTGGACTACTACAACTGGAAGATCAAGAACGAGGTCGATACGCTCAGCTCCGACCAGCTGCTGCTGGCCGAGTACTACTGCCGTGGCGGCCAGGCCAACAACACCTCGGCCAGCTGCCAGAACGTCAACGACTGGATCACCCGCGATGCGTCCGGCGTGCTGGACGAGATCTACACCCCGAAGATGAACGTCGCCCGCCAGAACCTGGAAGCGCTGACCGCCAGCTTCAAGTACGTGCACGACATGGGCCGCTTCGGTTCGCTTCAGTTCTCGGGCAACTACACCGACATGCTCAAGCGCGAACTGCAGCCGCAGCCGGGCGATGAGTTCCTGGACCTGCTGCGTGACCCGTACGCGATGTGGGTGTACGACTCGTACGCCAAGGTGCGCGCCGATGGTTCGGTCGGCTGGGCCAAGGACAAGTGGACCACCACCCTGTACGCCAACTACATTGGCAAGACGCCGAACTACATGGCGTACGTGGGCAATGGCTACGACTACGTCCACAGCTCCGGCTACAAGGCAGGCAAGTGGGGCTCCTACACCACTTACAACCTGAGTGTGAACTACCGTGCGTTGGACAACCTGACCCTGTCGCTGATGGTCAACAACGTGTTCAACAAGATGCCGGACAACCAGCGCTTCAGCTTCGCCGGCACCAGCGGCCAGCCGTACAACAATTACCTGTACAACGCCTACGGGCGTGCCATCTATGTGCAGGCCAAGTACGAGTTTGGCGACAAGTAAGCTTCTGTCGCCCTCTACCCAAAGGCCCCGCTTCGGCGGGGCCTTTCTTTTTCGTGTCACCGCACGATCCGTGAAGCGCATCCCGGCCTCACGCACAGGCAATGCCTCTCGTGGCCCCAGGCCAAGACGCTCAGCATCTCACTTTGCGCCGCCATCAGCGCTATTTCCCTACTGAACCCTGAACATGGTCGCTACCGCCCTCCGGTACGCCCAGCCCCGCCAACCAGATTCAGACTCAAGAATAATTCTTAAAAATCAGTTGCTTGAAATAATTCCACAGAGGAATCAGATATTTGCCTACTTTGTCTTTATGACGGAATGATGAACAGTTGACAGGTCAAGTTAAGTCTGTGTTAACTTTGGCTTATCGGCTTGTGAAGCCGGTGGGAAACGGGCAACTGCCCATCAAGGACGGCGGCAACCGCACCGGGGCCGACCGAGGTTCGATTCATCAGGGGATCCATACATGACCATCCGCAAGGCGCTCTGTCGCCACCCGCTGAGCTTCGCGCTCACCACGGCCCTGTTGGCCACCGGCATCGCTCCTGCCTTCGCACAGGAAGCCGGCAATGAGGCAGGCGGCAAGAACGCAACCAATCTCGATCGTGTCTCGGTGGTGGGTTCGCGCATCAAGCGCGCTGACGTTGAAGGCCCGGCACCGGTGACGGTGATCACCCGTGCGGACATTGACCGGGAAGGCTTCCAGTCCGTCGGCGACATGCTGCAGACCTTGACCCAGAACACCACCAGCTCTTTCACTGGTGACCTGAACGTGGGCGGCTTTACGCCGAACGCCCAGGTTGTCAACCTGCGCAACCTGGGCCCGGGCTACACCCTGACCCTGATCAACGGGCGTCGTCCGGCCCAGTATCCGCAGCCGTACAACCGCGACAACAACGTTGTGAACATCAAGGCCATCCCGAGCTCGATCGTCGAGCGCGTGGAAATCCTGACCGGTGGCGCCTCGGCGATCTACGGCTCGGACGCCGTCGCCGGTGTGGTCAACATCGTGCTGCGCAAGAATTACGATGGACAGCAGATCAAGCTGACCACCGGCACCACCGAAGAAGGCGGCGGCGATAGCGTCAACGTCGAATACACCGGCGGCAAGACAGGTGACCGTTGGAGCGCGACCTACGCCTTCCAGTACCAGGAGAACGAGCCGGTGTTCGCCAGCCAGCGCGACTTCCTGGCCGACACCCGCCAGAACGAGATCGGCTTGGCCGTCAATCCGAGCCTTTCGCTGGCTGCCATCAGCGCCGGTGGACGCAATGGCCACACCCGCAACTTCAACGCGCTCTATGACGCGGCGGCCTGCGATGCGTTCGGCTACACCACCGTGACCACCGCAACCCGTGGCAAGTACTGCGGCAGCTACACCCAGCCGGCTTCGCGCTCGATCCAGAACAAGAATCGCAACTTCAACGGCTACGCATACGGTACGTTTGATTTCACCGACACTCTGCAGGCCTTCGGCAGCGTCAACTTCTACAAGACAGACGCCAAGGCCAGCAGTGGCACCGAGTTCTGGGCCACCTCGAACGACCGCTTCACCTCCAACCGCGCAGGTGCTGCAACTTCGGCGTACTACGATTCCAATCTGAGGGATATCATCCAGCTGCAGCGCGTATTCAACCCGTTCGAGCTGGGCGGAAATGAAGCGGCCAGCACGCTGTACGACGAGAAGAGCTACGATTTCACCCTCGGCATCACCGGCACCATCGCCGATCGATTCGACTGGGAAGCCAGCGCGAACTATGGCAAATACGACTACACCGCCGATCGCCCACGCCTGTTGGCCAAGCCGGTCCACGACTATTTCCTGGGCCCACTGCAGGGTTACACCACCGACAACTACCCGATCTATGCGCTCGACCAGGCACGTTGGAACTCACCGATCACGCCGGAAATCTACCGTTCGTTCGCAACCCGCGTAAAGAACAAAGCTGAAGCCACCTCGGCCACCGTCAACTTCAACATCAGCGGCGACCTGTTCGAACTTCCGGCTGGTGCCGTTGGCTTTGCCGGTGTCATCGAAGGCGTCCGCCAGACCACCGACGTGAACAGCGACCCGCGCACCAACCAGCTGCGTCCGCTCGACGGCCAGACCATCTATAACCTGACCAGCTCGGGCGAGACCCACGGAACGCGTGATCGCTATGCGATCGGCACCGAGTTCCGCGTGCCGATCTTCAGCAACCTTTCGATGAACATCGCAGGTCGCTACGACAAGTACGACGACATCACGGCCGTGGACGACGCAAAGACCTGGAACGTTGGCCTGGAATGGCGTCCCTTCAGCAACCTGCTGGTGCGTGGCTCCTACGCCACCAGCTTCCGCGCTCCGGACATGCAGCTGGTCTACGCCGAAGGTGCTGCGTCGTACTCGAATATCGTCGATGACTACAGCTGCCGTTCGGGTACCGGCCTTGGCCAGCCGGCAGGCACACCTGGCCGCACCCGCACGCAGTGCAACCGCACCACCGACATCACCTATTACCAGGCGCAGTCGCTGACCGCCGGCAACCCGCAGCTGAAGGAAGAAGAAGGCAAGTCGTGGGGCGTCGGCTTCGTGTGGGACATCGTGGACAACATGTCGCTGACGGTGGACTACTACAAGATCCGTCTGGAAGATGCCGCCTCGCAGTTGAGCTCGACCTACCTGCTGCAGAACGAAGCCAATTGCCGACTGGGCGTCCGCCCGGATGGCTCTCCCTTCCCGTTCGGCATGGACTCGACCTTCTGCCAGAACCTGACCAGCCTGATCACCCGTACAAGCGCTCCGGGCACCACGCTTGATGGTCGCATCCAGCGTCTGAATACTGCATACATCAACACCGCGCTGCTGGAAACCAGCGGTATCGATGCGTCGTACAAGTATCGTCTGGACACCGATCGCCTTGGCAGGTTCGGCCTGGACCTGGGCTACTCGCTGATGCTGACCAACAAGTATCAGGAAAACGATGACGACGAACTCATCGATTACCGCGATCTGCCCGATCACGACTGGAGCCAGCGCAGCCGCTTCCGTGGCAGCCTGAGCTGGTCGAAGGACGAATGGGGCGCGACGCTGTTCAGCACCCGCTACGGTTCGAACTGGAATCGCGCGCAAACCCAGCGCCTGGGTCCGTACAGCGTGTACAACCTCCAGCTCACCAAGAAGTTCGGCCCGAACGTGACGGCTGATTTCACCGTCGTCAACCTGACCAACAACACCTTCCGTCGCGACCCGACCGATACCAACTATCCGTACTTCAATCCGCTGATCGGCGCCGATCCGTTGGGTCGTCGCTACTACGTCAGCCTGTCCTACCGCTTCTGATAGCGCGTAGTTTGCTCCATCGCGAAGCCCGGCAGATGCCGGGCTTCGTGCTTCTGCATCCATACAGTCACATCCAGGCAGTCATGCCGTCCAGGACATACAGCGCCATGCTGCGGCCCTCTGACTGCCATGTATTCACGCCTAGAACCAAGGGGATCCCATGAAGAAGCTGCAATCGGCCGCACTGGCTCTTTCCTTCACCTTCGCCGCCCCCACATTTGCCGCATCGACCTACTCAGTCGAAGATTTCGTCAAGCATCCCAGCTATGGCAACGTGCGCATTTCGCCCAATGGCGATTACCTGGCCATCAGCATGGACCACGGCGACCAGGACGTGCTGACGATCATGCGTACCAGCGACCTGGCAGTGCTGAAGGTCAATCAGCTGCCGGACAAGAAGAGCGTGGGTTCATTCCACTGGATCTCGCCGAACCGGATCATGTTCAACGCTGTCAAGAAAATTGGCGGCTATGCGCAGCCGTTTGCAACTGGCGAATGGTTTGCGGTCAATGCCGATGGGTCGCAGGCCGTTCCCGTGATCTTCTATGGCACCCGGGATGCAACCCAGCGCGGAAAGACGGTGGGCGCCGAATCGTTCAGCCTGCTTGACACTCTCAAGGGCGATGACCGCAACGTCATCATGCAGTCACGCTATCCACGCTCTGCTGAAGGGGCTGGCACCCAGGTGGTACAGGTGGACACCATCACTGGTCGCCGCAGTGTCTTGGCCAGGGCTCCGAAGGACGACTGCAGCATTGCCCTCGATGCAGCCAAGGAACCACGCTTTGCCGTGTGCTCCTCCAGCCGCAACGAGGAAGGCGAGTACGACGAGAGAACCGAGCTGTATCGGCTTGACGGTCGCGAGTGGGTGCTGGTGAATGCTTCCAAGTCCGGAGGCAAGCACCTCTGGGTGGAGCGCACCACCGCAGACGGACGCGTGTTCGCTACCCAGAGCGACGACAAGGCACCGGGTGCGATCGGTACGCTGGATACAGCGACCGGAGAATTTACTCCACTGTTCCAGGACAAGGTGGCGGAGGTATCGGACTACATCTGGTCTACGGACGACAAGGCCCTGCTCGCTGTAGTGACCGAAGCGGGGGCGCCCAAGGTCACCCTGATCGACGAAAACCACCCCGACGCCGATCTGTATGCCTCTCTGGCTGGATCGTTCGAGGGAGAAATGGTCGATTTCTCCAGCCATACCGAAGACGGCAAGAGGATCATCGTTTCGGTCTACAGCGACTCGAATCCGGGTGAGCTCTATCTGTTCGATCGCGATACCGGCAAGGCCCGGTTCCTGATGCAGCGCGCGCCGCACCTGGACAAGAAACTGCTGGCCAACGTCAAGCCGTTCAACTTCACCTCACGCGACGGCATGCAGATCCACGGCTATCTGACCCTGCCGCGCGACTCGGACGGCAAGAACCTGCCATTGATCGTCAATCCGCATGGCGGTCCGATCGGGCCGCGCGACAACTGGCGCTATTCAGGCGAAACCCAGTTGCTTGCCAGCCGCGGCTACGCCGTACTGCAGATCAACTTCCGTGGCTCCGGCGGTTACGGCAAGGGGTTCCAGGATGCGGGCCACAAGCAGTGGGCCGATGGCATTCAGAACGACATCATCGACGCTACCCAATGGACCATCAAGAACGGCTATGCCGACAAGGACCGGATCTGCATCTACGGTGGTAGCTTCGGTGGCTACTCGTCGTTGATGGCGCCGATCCGCGCGCCCGGAATGTTCAAATGCGCCTTTGGCTACGTCGGCGTGTACGACGTAGACATGCTGTTCAAGAAGGGCGATATCCCGCAGCGCGAGTCCGGTCTGCGCTACCTGCGCCGCACTCACGGTACCGATGTCGCCGAGTGGAACAAGGCCTCCCCCGCACGGCGCGCCGCGGAAGTAAAAATTCCGGTTTTCCTTGCAGCCGGTGCGCGCGATGTGCGCGCAGTGCCCGAGCAGACCGAGCTGATGGCCAAGGCCCTTGCCGATGCCGGTAATCCGCCGGAGGGCATGATCATCCAGTCCGGTGAAATGCACGGCTTCTATGGCGTGCCGGCCCGTGTCAACCTTTACACCAACATGCTGAATTTCTTCTCCCGCCACATCGACGGCCCGGCAGAGAAGAAGTGATGCGACCGGGACGCCCCATCGCCGGGGCGTCCCGCAGCTTCCCTGCGTTCGACGGGACAGCACGCCCCTGTGCCTATCGGCCGTTGCGGCGCCCCCGCCGCAGGATGGAACCTACAACTGCTTGCAAGGAGAGATTGCGTGAAACGTTGGACACTGCCACTGTTGTTGCCGATGCTCGCCTTGGCGCCCATGCAGAGCCAAGCGGCAGAAAGCAAGCCGCTGGCCCTGCCTGCCGACCCGACCAGCGACCCGCTGATGATCACCGCCGGGTTCCTCAGCGGCCATCCGGACCTGCGCTTTCGCCTTCTGGGAATGGAGAAGCGCAATGCAGGCGACCAGGAGGCCGCTTTCAAGTTCTTCCAGCGTGCCGCGTTCTATGCAGACAAACCTTCGCAGGCCATGGTTGCCGAAATGCTGTGGAATGGCTCGGGCACCCCGGCTGATCGCGCACTGGCTTATGCCTGGATGGATCTCGCCGCCGAACGAGGCTACGAAGGGTTTGTCGAGTTGCGGGAGCGCTACTGGGCCGCGCTGACGGCAGAGCAACGTTCCCACGCCGTAGTCGAGGGTGAAGCCATCTACGCTCGATTCGGGGATTCCGCTGCAAAGCCACGCATCGCCACCGTGCTGCGCCGTGAGCGCCGCGCAGTAACCGGGAGCCGCACCGGATTTGCCGGCAATCTACGGATCATGGTCCCCGGTCCGGCCGGTCCGGAAGAGATAGACGGCAGCAAATTCTATGACGATCGCTACTGGGATCCGGACAAGTATCAGCAATGGCACGATGCCATCTGGGCAAAACCCAGGGTTGCCCGAGTTGACGTCGGCGCACTCAGCCAAGTGAAGGGCGAACCTGAACGCAGGACCCGGATCGCGGATGTTCCACCCGATCCGGATGCCAACGAACCGTTTACTGACGACCTGCAACCAACAAAGCAGCCCGTCCCGGAAAAGCCCTGAACAGCACACTGGCAGGCATCGCACTGTGCCGATCCTGCCAGGTTGCCCGAGTGCGTGCGCCACGTCGTGCGTGCTTGCCAACGGCCATGACCTTCGACACCCTTGCAGGGCAGGCCGGCGGCGTATTGTTCGGCCCACGGCCGTCCCCGCGGCCCTTCCCTGACTCACTCGGCCTGGAGGCCATCAAAGTGACCCGTACTCCCAAGATCGTGCTGCTGACCCTGGCCGTTTCGGCCGCGCTGGTCGGCTGCGGCAAGAACGAAACCCCGGCCAAGGATGCCACCGCCTCCACGCCGGCCGCGGCCGAAGCCACCAACTACACGCTGGACGAGAGCAAGCTGCCGGCCTACAACGCCTTCCAGCCCAGCGATCTGGATGCCAGCAAGGACGCCTGTGGCGCCTTCGGCGACTACGTCAACAGCAAGTGGCTGGCCGCCAATGAAATTCCGGGCGACCGCACCAGCTGGGGCGCGTTCACCATCCTCGACGAGCGTTCGGTGGCCGTACAGCACCAGTTGGCTGAACAGGTCGCGCAGGTCAAGAACCCGAACCATATCGAGAAGATCGTCGGCGACCTGTGGGCCACCGGCATGGACGAAGCCAAGATCAATGCCCAGGGCATCGAGCCGCTGAAGGCCGACCTGACCGCGATCGACGGCCTGCAGGACAAGGCGGCCATCGCCGACTACCTGCGCAGCAGCGCGGCCAAGGGTGACAACGTCCTGTTCGGCTTCGGCGCTGAAGCCGACTTCAAGAACTCGGCCGTGAACCTGGCCTACGCCAGCCAGGGCGGCCTGGGCCTGCCGGACAGCACCTACTACACCGATGCCAAGAACGCCGACAAGCTGAAGGCCTACCAGGCACACGTCGCCAAGGTGCTGGAGCTGTCCGGCGTCGCCGCTGCCGACGCTGCCAAGCAGGCCGAGGACGTGGTCAAGTTCGAGACCCGCCTGGCCAAGGCCTCCAAGTCGCGCGTGGAGCTGTCGCGCAACGTCGAGCTGTACTACAACCCGGTCACCCTGGCCGACGCTGACAAGCTGACCCCGAACTTCAGCTGGACCGAGTTCTTCAAGTCGCAGGGCGTAGCCGCGCCGGAGAAGTTCTCGCTGGCCATGCCGGCCTTCCATGAGGAAGTGAGCAAGGCGCTGGGCGATACCGATCCGTCGGTGTGGCGCGCCTACCTGCGCTTCCACACCGTGGACAGCGCCTCGCCGTACCTGGCCGATGCCTTCGTGCAGGAGAACTACGAGTTCTACGGCAAGACCCTCAATGGCCAGAAGGAACAGAAGCCGCGCTGGAAGCGCGTGCTGGGCACCATCGAGAACGACGCCGGTGAAGCCTTCGGCCAGCTGTACGTGAAGGTTGCCTTCTCGCCGGAAGCCAAGGCGAAGATGGAAGAGCTGGTGAAGAATCTGGCCGCTTCGCTGAAGGAACGCATCCAGGGCCTGAGCTGGATGAGCGATGAAACCAAGGCCAAGGCCATCGCCAAGTGGGAAACCTTCACCCCGAAGATCGGTTACCCGGACAAGTGGCGTGACTGGGCGGGCCTGCAGACCCAGCGCGACAGCTACCTGGGCAATGTGCGCGCAGCCAGTGAGTTCAACTACAAGTTCAACCTGTCCAAGATCGGCAAGCCGGTGGACAAGACCGAGTGGGGCATGACCCCGCAGACGGTCAACGCCTACTACAACCCGCTGCAGAACGAGATCGTGTTCCCGGCCGCCATCCTGCAGCCGCCGTTCTTCGATCCGAAGGCCGACGACGCACTGAACTATGGCGGCATCGGTGCGGTGATCGGCCACGAAATGACCCACGGTTACGACGACCAGGGTGCACGCTTCGGGCCGACCGGCAACATGGAAGACTGGTGGACCGCCGCTGACAAGAAGAACTTCGAAGGCTTGACCGGCAAGCTGGTCAAGCAGTTCGACCAGTACAAGGTCGACGGCCAGGCCGTGAACGGTCACCTGACCCTGGGCGAGAACATCGCCGACCTGGGCGGCCTGGCTACCGCCTACGACGCCCTGCAGAAGGCGTCCGCCGGCAAGGAAGATGCAAAGGTCGATGGATTCACCCGCGACCAGCGCTTCTTCTTCAACTGGGCCACCGTGTGGCGCACCAAGTACACCCCGGAAAACGCCAAGGTCCGCCTGGCCACTGACCCGCACGCGCCGGCGCAGTTCCGAGCCATGGGTGCGCCGTCGAACCTGCCGACCTTTGCCGCGGCCTTCCAGTGCAAGGCCGGTTCGCCGATGGCCCGCGCCGGCGAGCAGCAGGTGGTGATCTGGTAAGCCTTGGCTGATGCCAAGGTAGACCTGCAGAGGCCCGGGAACTCCCGGGCCTTTGTTTTTTGCGGCGCCCGTCATCCACGCATGGCGTGGATCTACTGCGCCTGTGCAGGCCCACGCCATTGGCAGATGCCGACCTTGGTCGGCGCACGGCACGGCGGAGCCACCGTGATGCGTGCATGCGGTGTCGATGCCACACACCCGGTAGCGCCGGGCCATACCCGGCGGATGCGCCGTGATGCGTGCATGCCGCGCCCATGCGCGGCTTGCTATAGTGCGCGCGCCCTCAATCCATCACGGATTCGTTCCACATGCCCAATTTCCGTCCGCTTGCCATCGCCCTGGGCATCAGCCTGGCGACTCTGGTCCCGACCCACGATGCCTTCGCCGCCAAGAAAAAGGCCGCGCGTGCCCCGGCTGTCAGTGCCCAGTGCAGCGACTTCTACGACGCCACCAATGCAGGCTGGCTGAAGGCCAACCCGGTGCCGCAGACCGGCGCCACCACCGCGCTGGGCCAGCTGGTCGACCGCAGCCGCCAGCAGCAGCGTGAACTGCTCGACGCAGCGATGAAGGCGCCGCAGGGCAACGTGCAGAAGCTGCTGGGTGACTTCTGGGCCAGTGGCCTGGACGAAGCGGCCGTGGAAGCAGACGGCTCCAACCCGATCGCCCCGCTGCTGACCCGCATCAACGCCATCAAGAAGGCCAAGGATGTGCCGGCCTCGATCGCCGCACTGCACCAGGTCGGCATCCCGGTGGCATTCAACTTCGGCCCCGACGTCGATCTGAAAGCGCTGGACCGTCACATCGGCTACTTCATGCAGGGCGGCATGGGCCTGCCGGATCCGGCGTTCTATACCCGTACCGACGCCGACACCGTGGCGCTGATGGGCCGCTACCGCAACTACGTCAAGCAGATCCTGGCACTGACCGGCACCCCGGCGGCCAAGCTGGATGCCGAGTCGCAGGCGGTGATCGCGCTGGAAACCGAGCTGGCACGCAATGCGCAGTCGCTGGCCGGCATCAACAACCCGTTCAACAACTACGCGCCGATCTCCACCAAGGAGCTCAACAGCCGCTACCGCAACCTGCAGCTGGATGCCTTCCTGAAGGCACAGGGCGTGGATGACGACCTGGTCTCGCTGGCCGACCCGGGCCTGTTCAAGCAGCTCGACGGCATGGTCACCAAGCTCAAGCCGGACCAGTGGAAGGCCTACCTGCGCTGGCGCGTGGGCGACTCGATGGCACCGTACCTGTCCAAGGCCTACCGCGATGCCGAGTTCGAATTCCGCGGCCGCGTGCTGCGTGGCGAAACCCTGCCGCCGCAGCGCTGGGAAGACGTGCTGGAGGCGATCAACGTAGCCGCTGGCCCGATGGTCGGTCGCGAATACGCTGCCCGTTACCTGTCCGCCGAAGATCGTCGCCAGGCGGCGTGGATCGTCGACAAGGTGCGCGAAGTGCAGATCGAAGCGGTCAAGAACAGCAGCTGGATGAGCACCGAAGCCAAGGCCGAAGCGCAGGCCAAGCTGGCTGCGCTGAAGATCGAGATCGGCACCCCGCTGCGCGACCTCGACTACAGCGTGCAGCCGATGGGCCGCGGTTCGTTCGGTGGCAACATGCTGATTGCTTCGACCTGGCGCCATCGCGAGGAAATGAAGCGCATCGGCAAGGGCAACGCCGACCGTCGCTGGGACGTGCTGCCGCAGCAGCCGTCGCTGGCCTACGATCTGGCCCAGAACCGCCTGATCGTCACCGCCGCGATCCTGCAGGGCCCGGTGTTCAACGCCAAGGCCGACGCTGCCGACAAGTTCGGCAGCTTCGGTGGCCTGGTCGGCCATGAGCTGACCCGCGCGATCGATGCCAAGGGTGCGCTGGTCGACGCCAAGGGCGAGCTGCGCAGCTGGTGGACCCCGGCCGACAAGACCGCCTGGACCCTGCTCGGTAACCGCGTGGCCGCGCAGTACAGCGCCTACGACTTCCCGGGCGTGAAGGGTGCCAAGGTCAACGGCACGCTCACCCAGGAAGAGAACCTGGCCGACATCGCCGGTCTGGAACTGGCCTGGGCGGCGTATGTCGCGCAGGAGCCGAAGGCCAAGCAGGCCCAGCAGCAGGGCTTCTTCCGCGCCTGGTCTGCGCTGTGGGCGCAGCAACTGGCGCCGAACGAGGCCGTACGTCGCCTGACCGCCGACATCCGTGCACCGGGCCTGTGGCGCAGCAACGGCACGCTGGCCAACCTGCCGGCCTTCGGCGCCACCTTCAGCTGCAAGGCCGGCCAGCCGATGCAGCGCAGTGAAGCCGAGCAGATCAAGGTCTGGCGCTGATCCAGCTGCCACACGGGTAACGCAGAGGGCGCCTTCGGGCGCCCTCCTTTTTTGCAGGTGCAGCACGATCCCGGATTAACACCGCGCATGCTATCGCTGCGGCTTCGTCCAACGTGGAGCCCCGACATGGCACACAAGAACACGATCTGTGTCTGGTATGACAACGGCGCACTCGAGGCCGCCACCTTCTACGCCAGTATCCTGCCCGACAGCGCGGTGACCGCCGTGCATCACGCCCCCGGTGACTATCCGGACGGCAAGGAAGGCAACGTACTGACCGTTGAATTCACGGTCTGCGGCATCCCCTGCGTCGGCCTCAACGGCGGCACCGCGTTCAAGCACAGCGAAGCGTTTTCCTTCCAGATCCAGACCGAGGACCAGGCCGAGACCGACCGCCTGTGGAATGCGATTGCCGGCAACGGTGGCCAGGAGAGCCAATGCGGCTGGTGCAAGGACCGCTGGGGCATCTCCTGGCAGATCAGCCCGCGCATGCTCATCGAAGCGGTGACCAGCCAGGACAAGGCACTGGCCAAGCGCGCATTCAACGCGATGATGCCGATGAAGAAGATCGACATCGCCACCATCGAAGCAGCGATCAAAAAAGGGGACGGAGGGGATTAAGTCGTTTTTTCCCCATTGCCGGTGCCCCCATGCGAATTGCGACTTAATCCCCTCCGCCCCCTTTTTCCGAGGTGCAGATGACCTGGGATGCGATCATCGTTGGTGGTGGCCACAACGGCCTGGTCTGCGCGGCCTATCTGGCGCGTGCCGGAAAGAAGGTGCTGGTGCTGGAACGTCGCGGCGTTCTTGGCGGCGCTGCGGTCACCGAGGAATTCCATCCCGGCTTCCGCAACTCAGTCGCCTCGTACACGGTCTCGCTGCTGCAGCCGAAGGTGATCGACGACCTGCAGCTGCATGCGCATGGGCTGCGCATCGTCGCGCGCCCGGCCAACAACTTCCTGCCATTGCCCGACGACCGCTATCTGTTGTCGGCTCCTGGCCGCACTCAGGCCGAGGTGGCGAAGTTCTCCGAGCGGGATGCGCAGCACTTGCCCGCGTACGAGGCACGCCTGGAAATCTTCGCCGACGTACTGCGCGCATGGGCTCTGCGCGCGCCGCCCGACCTGGGTGTAGCAGGCGGTTGGCGTGCGCTGCCCGCACTATGGCAGATGGGGAAACTCGGCCGCGAACTGGCGGCGCTGGATGCGCCACTGCGGCAGGAACTGCTGGACCTGTTCACGCTGTCGGCGGCGGAGTACCTGGACCGTTGGTTCGAGAGCGAGCCGATCAAGGCGCTGTTCGGCTTTGATGGCATCGTCGGCAACTACGCAAGCCCGTATACAGCGGGCAGTGCCTACGTACTGCTGCACCACGTATTCGGCCAGTGCAATGGCGTAAAGGGTGCGTGGGGCCACGCGATCGGCGGCATGGGCGCGATCAGCCAGGCCATCGCCAGTGCGGCGCGCGAGGCCGGGGCCGAACTGCGCGTGGATGCCGGTGTGCAACAGGTACTGACCGAACAAGGCCGCGCCGTGGGGGTGGAACTGGTCAACGGCGAAACCCTGCGTGCACGCGCGGTGGTGGCCAACGTCAATCCGAAGCTGCTGTACGAACAGCTGCTGGAGCCGACGCAGGTACCCGCTGCCACACGCGAACGCATGACGAACTGGCGCTGCGGTTCCGGCACCTTCCGGATGAACGTGGCGCTGTCGCGGTTACCGAACTTCCGTGCCCTGCCCGGCCCCGGCGATCACCTCAGCGCCGGCATCATCATGGCCCCCAGCCTGGACTACATGGACCGCGCCTGGCTGGATGCGCGCCGCGAAGGCTGGTCGCGCGAACCGATCGTAGAGATGCTGATTCCGAGCACGCTGGATGATTCACTGGCGCCGCGCGGGCAGCATGTGGCCAGCCTGTTCTGCCAGCACGTGGCGCCGGTACTGCCCGACGGGCGCCACTGGGATGATCACCGTGAGACTGTGGCGGACCTGATGATTGCCACCGTCGAACGGTATGCGCCCGGCTTTGCCGGCAGCGTGCTCGGTCGGCAGGTGCTGTCGCCGCTGGATCTGGAACGCACCTTCGGCCTGGTCGGCGGCGACATTTTCCACGGTGCGCTCAGTGCCAACCAGTTGTTTTCGGCACGGCCGATGGTCGGCCAAGCCGGCTATCGCGGTGCCCTGCCCGGCCTGTACCTGTGCGGTGCGGGCACCCATCCCGGTGGTGGCGTCACTGGTGCACCCGGGCACAATGCCGCGCAGGTGGTGTTGCAGGATGGGTAGGTGCCAACCTTGGTTGGCACAGAGTGGCAGAGCGGACGCCAACCAAGGTTGGCATCTACCGGGTCAGATGATCCGATTCAAAGCGTGCCAACCTACCCGCGTGGGACAAGGCGTGCCGACCAACGGTCGGCACCTACAGCGTCAAATGATCCCATTCAAAGCGTGCCAACCAAGGTTGGCACCTACCCGCGTGAAGCGAGGCGCATCGCGCCTCACTTCACGCTGCGCAGATGGTTCGGGCGCTTCGGTGGGCCGGGCGGGCGGCGCTTGTTGAACGGCGATTGTCCGCGCCAGTAGCGGATCAGCAACCAGCCGAACAGCATGCCGCCGAGGTGTGCGAAGTGGGCCACGCCCGGCTGCCAGCCGGTCATGCCCAGCACCAGCTCGCCCACGCCGAACAGGATCACGAAGGTACGCGCCTTCATTGGGATCGGCGGGAACAGCAGCATCACCCGCTGGTTGGGGAACAGCATGCCGTAGGCCAGCAGCAGGCCGAACACGCCACCGGAAGCGCCCAGCACCGTGGCCGGGTTTTCCAGCAGCGTACCCACCAGCAGCTGGCAGACACCGGCACCGGCCACGCACACCAGGTAATACAGCAGGAAGCGCTTCTCGCCCCAGGTCTGCTCCAGCGGCGCGCCGAACATGAAGACCGCCAGCATGTTGAAGAACAGATGGCCGAAGCTGCCATGCAGGAAGCCGTAGGTCAGCAGCTGCCAGGGCTGGAAGTTGCCGCCCGGCGAGAATGCGTCGAAGCCCTGCTGCAGGGGTTGCAGCATGAACGGCTCGAAGGTCTGCATGCCGAGCAGGAACGGCTGCTGCAGCAGGAACAGGATCGCGTTGGCGATCAGCAGGGCCTTGGTGACGGTTGGCAGTCGCAGGAACATGGGAGCACCGGCATGGAACGGCCTCCATCATAGCCGCAGCACCGTGTCTTGTTGGCGACCGGCAGGCGCGGCCTGTTCAGTCGCCAGCGGTGCTCAGCCCGGACCCCACACAGCGGTATCCAGTGCTGCCGCCGGATCAGCCGCCGGCATCCGCACCCGGCCGTTCTCCACCCGCACGCCCTCGGCGCGCAACCGCTGTGACTGCTCGCGCCAACCAGCCGAACCTTCCTCCATGGCAATGCGCCCATCTGAACGCAGCACGCGATGCCAGGGCAGGTCTGGGTCGTCGTTCTGGCCCAGGATGCGCGCGGTCAGGCGCGCACGCCCGGGCAGGCCCGCGCGCAGCGCCACCTGCCCATAGCCCATCACCTGCCCCGCCGGGATCGCGCGGATCACCGCCAGGATGCGCGCACGCGCCTGCTCCGGCGTCAGCGCCGCAGGCGGGTCACCAGCAGAACGCCGATCAGCACCAGCACGGTGCCGGCGATCTGCGCCGGCCCCATCGGTTCGTCGAGCAGCCATAGGCTCATCACGATGGTGGAAACAGGGCCCAGCATACCGACCTGCGCGGCCAGCGACGAACCCACGCGCTGCACCGCCAGCATGATCGCCAGCACCGGCAGCACCGTGCACACGGTGGCGTTGACCAGCGACAACCACTGCACCGGCGCCGGTGCCTGCCACAACAACGGCAGCGGATGGGTCACCGCGAAATGCAGCAGCACCAGCACGCTGGCCACGCAGCTGGCGTAAGCGGTCAGCCGCACCGCTCCGATACGCGCGACCACCTGCCCGCTGCCGAACAGGTACAGCGCATAGCTGAGCGCACTGCCCAGCACCAGCAGGCTGCCAACGATGATCTGTCCACCCTCGCACTGCAGGTCATGGCCGAACGCCAGCAGCACGCCCAGATAGCTCAGCACCAGCGCGCCGATCTGCCATCGGCCCGGCCGCTGGCGCGCCAGCAGCACGTTGATCAGCAGCACCAGGGTCGGGTTCAAGTACAGGATCAGCCGTTCCAGCGTCACGCTGATGTACTGCAGGCCCTGGAAGTCGAGCAGGCTGGACAGGTAGTAGCCGGTGAAACCCAGCCACAGCACGCGGGCACGGTCGGCCCAGGACAGTGGTTCGGCCCGACGCGCGGCCCACAGCGCCATCAGTACGAACAGCGGCAGCGCCATCAGCATGCGCAGGGCAAGCAGCGTGGTGGCATCCACGCCGTGACGCAGGCCGAGCTTGACGATGATCGCCTTGCCAGAAGCAGCGATGGCGCCGATCGCGGCCAGGCCGATACCCCCCAGCGCAATGCGTGGGGAGGCGGTGGCGATACGGGAAGCGGGATTGGACATCAGGACGACGGCGGGCCGCTCGGAGCGGCCCGGGAAAGCGTGGGGGCGCCCATTGTCGCACGGAGCCGTCCGGTGCCCGCCTTGTAGAGTCGAGCCAAGCTCGACTGTCTTTCCACCGCAGTCGAGCATGGCTCGACTCTACAAAGAGCGACGGCCGAGCACGGGCTCGGCTCCGCAGCAACCGCAGGTCAGCGCATCAACACCACTTCCTCGGCCGAGGTCGGGTGGATCGCCACGGTGTCATCGAACTGGGCCTTGGTCGCGCCCATCTTCACCGCCACCGCGAAACCCTGCAGGATCTCGTCGGCCGCTTCGCCCAGCAGGTGGATACCTACCACGCGTTCTTCCGGGCCGGCGCAGACCATCTTGAACAGGCTGCGCTGTGTACCGTTGGCCAGCGCCTGCAGCATCGGTCGGAAACGGCTGTGGTAAACGCTCACCTGGTCGAAACGCGCGCGCGCTTCTTCCTCGCTCATGCCCACCGCACCCAGCGGCGGGTGCGAGAACACCACGCTGGCCACGTTCTCGTAATCCATCTTCGACTGCGGGCGGCCACCGAACAGGCGATCCATCAACCGTCGCGAAGCAGCCACCGCCACCGGGGTCAGGCCGACCTTGCCGGCGATGTCACCCACCGCGTGCACGCTCGGCACGCTGGTGGTCTGCCATTCGTCCACCTGCACCTGCTGGTGTTCGCCAATGCCGATGCCGAGCGCTTCCAGGCCCAGATCACGACTGTTGCCGCGGCGGCCGGTGGCGAAGAACACCGCGTCGAACACGCTGTCGAGCGGGCCGTCATGGCCGAACGCACGTACGCGTTCGCCATCGCGCTGCAGTTCGCGCAGGCGATAGCCGAAATGGATGCGCACGCCCTGCTGCTTCAGGTTCTCGGCCAGCTGATCAGTCAGCTCGTAATCGAAGCGATCCAGCAGCCGCTGGCCACGCACCAGCAGGCTCACCTTGCTGCCCAGTGCCTGCAGCAGTCCGGCCAGCTCCACCGCGATGTAACCGCCACCGATGATCGCCACCTCGGCCGGTGCCGCACGCAGATCGAAGAAATCATCGGAGACCAGGCCCAGTTCCGCGCCGGGGATATCTGGACGCAGCGGGTGCGCGCCGGTGGCGATCAGGATGTGCTCGGCGCTGTAACGCACGCCATCACTGCAGGCCACGGTATGCGCATCGAGCAGATGGCCGCGCGCCGGAATGCGCACCACGCCGGTCTCATCCAGGCGTTTGTGGTAGCTGGTGTGGATGTTGCTGATGTAGGCCTGGCGATGGATCACCAGTTCCTTCCACGACAGCGCCGGGCGCGCCTGAACATCGAAGCCCATCGCACTGGCCAGGCCGATGCGCTCGTGCAGGTCGGCCGCCAGCCACATCGCCTTCTTCGGCACGCAGCCGACATTGACGCAGGTCCCGCCCAGCTCACCGGGCTCCAGCATTGCCACGCGCTTGCCATGCTGCGCGGCACGGATCGCACCGGCCAGGCCGGCGGAGCCGCCGCCAAGGACGATCAGGTCGTAATCATAGGGTGCAGTGCTCATCGGAATCGCTCGGGTCGGTAAGGGGCAGGATCGATCGCTGGCGTGCGGCCGCAGACGAGATCGGCGATCAGCTGGCCGGTGCCGGCGCTCATGCTGATGCCGAGCATGCCATGCCCCGCTGCAAGCCAGACGTGAGGATGCGCAGGCGCGCGGCCGATCAACGGCACGTCGTCCACGCTCATGGGGCGCCACCCGCACCACTGCTCCTGCAGCTGCGCACCGCGTGGCGCGCGCAGGTAGTGGTCGGCGGCCTGCTGCAGGGCCTGCAGGCGGGCCGTGCGCAGCTGCGGTTCGGCACCGGCGAATTCCATGGTGCCGCCCAGTCGCAACGCTTCGCGCCAGGCAATCACGAACACGGAATGGTCCTTCAGCACCACCGGGCGCTGCGGCGCCTGCGCCGGTCGCGACCAGGTCAGCGAATAGCCCTTGCCGGGCTGGATCGGCACGCGCAGATCCAGTTGCCGTGCCCAGCGCGGCGACCACGGTCCGGTGGCCAGCACCAGCTCGCGTGCGTGCAGCGTGCGTTCGCCGACGTGCACGCGCACACCCTGCGCGTCGGTGCTGAAATCCTGCATGTCCGCCTGCTCCTCGATCACCACGCCCTGTGCACGCAGCACGCGCGCCAGTTCGGCGGTGTAGCGGTCCGGACGCAGCTGCGCATCGCCGGGGAAGTGGATCGCGCCGGCAATGCGATCATGGAAAGCTGGATTGTCGCGCGCATAGTCGGCGCCGTCGATGCGCGCCGTGGCGATGCCCTGCGCGTTCAGTGCCTCACACTCAGCGGCGTGGTGATCGAAATTGCGGGCATCGCCAAACACGTAGTCCAGACCGCGGGTATCGAATTCGCAGTCCAGCGCATGCGTCTGCACCCAGTGGGCCAGGCGCAGCCGTGAATCATTCAACAGTGCGCCGCGTGCCCGCGTGGCGTGCAGCCAGTCACGTGCGTTGCAGCGCGCGCCGAACTGCAGCAGCCAGCGCCACAATGCAGGGTCCAGGCGCGTACGTACGTACAACGGTGCACGCGGATCGAGCATCCAGCGCAGCGCGCGCAGCGGTACACCAGGCGCTGGCAGCGGCGGCGCGTGGCTGGGGGTGATGGTGCCGCAGTTGCCATGCGAGGTCGCGCCGCCGACACGCCCACGGTCGATCACGCGTACCTGCCGGCCCTGTGCGCGCAGCGCGAGCGCGACGGCCAGTCCAATGGCACCGGCGCCGACCACGATCACATCCTCGCGCGCGCCCTGCATCGATCAGCCCTGCCCGGCCCCGCGCCGCATCGGCGGCCACTGCCGGTAGGTCATCGCACGCCACAGCCATTCCATCGGCCCGAAACGGAAGCGGCGCAACCACGCGTGCGAAATGCCCACCTGCACAGCGAACAGCAGTAGTGCGAACAGCAGCTGCACGCTGCGCGGCATCACCTCGAACCATCCCAGTCCGTAGTGATAGAAAAGCAGCGTGCAGACCAGCGACTGCGCCAGGTAATGGGTCAGCGCCATGCGCCCCACCGGCGCCAGCCAGGCCAATCGCATGCGCCAGTGCACGATCCACGCCAGGTAGCCCAGGCACATCGGCAGCCCGCCAACCGTGACCATGGCCATCGCCGCCGTCACCGGCAGGTTGTACGCACCGGGTGCCAGGTAGGGTTTCCAGGCAACCCCCAGCAGCGTGACCAGCAGGCCCAGCGGCAGTGCGATCCAGCGCAGCGACGCGTACAGGCGCGGGAAGCGCTCCGGCGTCGCCAGCGCGCCACTGCCGGCGAACCAGCTGCCGATCAGGAACATGCCCAGCACTTCCGGGCCGGTGATCAGCAGCGCCCCCATCGACGTACCGAACTCACTCAGGCGCTGCACATTGGCCTGCGCCCAGCTGCCCTGCCCGTACACCTGCCGTTGCAGCTCGATGCTCCGCTGCGCCTCAGCAAGCATGCCCTGCACATCTTCGGCCGAAGCCATCGACACCATCGCGCCGACCAGCAGCATCATCGCCACACCGCCGAGGTAGACCATCAACCCCATCCACGACAGCCAGCTGCGTGGCGCCTCGCGGCACGCCAGCAGCGGCAACGAGATCAGTGCATACATCACCAGAATGTCGCCGGACCAGACCAGCAGTGCATGGCACAGACCGATCAGCAGCAAGCCAGCGCTGCGGCGCAGGTAGAACGGGGTGAAGTCGCGCCCGGCGGCCTCAGCGCGCTGCGCCATCACCGCGAAGCCGGCACCGAACAGCAACGAGAACAGGGTGAAGAACTTGCCCTGCACGAACACGTAGACAAAGGCATCGGCCCAGTAGTCGATGCCCTGCCAATGCACGTCGATGCCGGTGAACGCCAGGTCCAGCGGCCCGCTGAAGGCCTCGATGTTCATCAGCAGGATGCCCAGCAGCGCAGCACCGCGCAGCACGTCAAGCACGGCGATGCGTTCGCCGGAAGCCACCGGCTGCAGGGAAGGAGAAGCGGCGTTCACAGGGCGTCCGTCGGGCAGGTCCGCCATTATGCCGCCGGCCTGCGCGCCATGGATGGCCGCGCCGTGTTCCACAAACGCAACGGCCCGCCGAAGCGGGCCGTTGCTGCCATCACGATCGCGCTGCGATCAGTGCTGGTGACCGCCGTCGCCGTGGACGTGGCCGTGGTCGATTTCTTCCTTGCCGGCTTCGCGCACATCGACGATTTCCACGTCGAAGTGCAGGTCCTTGCCGGCCATCGGATGGTTCAGGTCGACGTCGACGACGCTCATGCCGACCTTCTGCACGGTCACCGCACGCGGGCCGAAGTTGGTCTGCAGCACGACCTGCTGGCCGGGAGCCAGCTTGGTGTTGCCGAAGTGCTTCTTCGGCACGCGCTGGGACAGGCCCTCACGACGCTCGCCGTAGGCATCGGCAGCGTTGACGTCGACGCTGAAGGTCGCGCCGGCTTCCTTGTCCATCATGGCGTTTTCCAGGCCCGGGATGATGTTGCCGTGGCCGATCAGGATCGCCAGCGGCTCGCCGCGGTCCTTGGACGATTCGATCGGCTCCTGGCCGACTTCGGAAACGGTGTAGTGGAAGCGGACAACGCGGTCTTTTTCGATCTTCATGCGCAACTCTGTCTGGATCTGCCGGAGGCAGGCGGGTTGGGGCGGGTTGTCGCCCGGCGGGGACGCCGCCATCATGACGGCCAATCCTAAGGTGGCGCATTATCCGGAGATCATGCACATCACGCCAGTTTCGTCCGGCCTGCGCCGGCTCCTCGCCCCGGCCCTGCTGCTGGCCCTGCCCGTGCTGATGACCGCCTGCGGCGGCGGCAAGGCCACCCGACCCGCGCCGCCCCCGCCGACCGCGAACTGGCCGAAGACCGTGCCGGACAATCCCGAGGCGGCCAACTCGGTGCTGATGCGAGCCATCAGCCTGGTCGGCACCCCCTATCGCTATGGCGGCAATACCCCCGACTCCGGCTTCGACTGCAGCGGCCTGGTGGCCTACGTCTACCGCGAGATGCTGGACCTGAAACTGCCGCGCACCTCGCGCGACCTGGCGGCGGTACAGGGCCCGAAGATCGACCCGCAGCGCCTGGCCACCGGCGACCTGGTGTTCTTCGGCAGCCGCGGCAGCGTCACCCATGTCGGCATTTATGTGGGTGAAGGGCGCTTCGTGCACGCGCCGAGCACCGGTGGCACGGTCCGGCTGGACTCGCTCAGCGGTCCGTACTGGAAGGACCACTACACCGGGGCGAAACGCGTCCTTCGCTAAGATGAACAGGCGATATGATCAAAATTGTGACGCACATCACCATGCAACTAACGATTTACTAACGGAATTTTTAACTTATTGCCGCTTTTACAGGGCATGATGCCCCATCGTTTTTTTCCTGTGACCGACGCGTGACGACTGACGACCTGAAAAGCGAAGGCCAGACTTCCGTATCTTCACGTAGTGCCCGCCCGCTGTTGCTTGGCCTGGCACTGTGTCTGACCAGCCTTCCGGCCTGGTCGCAGACTGCTCCGAACCGTTCCGATGTGACCCCGGCCCCGGTGGTCGAGAGCACCGCCCGACCGGCCGCCAAGGCCGAGGCTGCCGCTCCGCAGCGCAGCCGCGTCGATGCCGCCGCCAGCGCCACGCTGGCCGCCCTGCTGCCGCACCTGGCCGCCAATGACACCATTCCGCTGATGGACCGCTCGGCCGTGGTAGCCGGTGATCTCAGCCGCCTGCTCGCCAACTACGACACCAGCAGCGCCGCCAATGGCAGCGTTGTCGGCACCGCCGCCGACAACGGCAAGGTGCAATCGCTGCTGCGCCGCGCGATGACCCTGCTGGGCACCCCGTACCGTTGGGGTGGCAGCAACCCGGACAGCGGTTTCGACTGCAGCGGCCTGGTCGGTTACGTGTTCCGCTCGGCCCTGGGCATCGAGCTGCCGCGCGTGTCGCGCGAGATGGCACACGACGACAACGCCGAACTGATCAATGATCGCACCGCACTGGCTGCCGGTGACCTGGTGTTCTTCGGCCGCAAGGGCCGCGTCGACCACGTCGGCATCTATGTTGGCGATGGCCGCTTCCTGCACGCACCGAGCTCCGGCAAGGACGTCCGCGTGGACACCCTGCTCAGCGGCTACTGGGGCAACAAGTTCATGCAGGCCCGCCGGGTCGATCTCTGATCTGACCGGTTGGCGCTACCGCGCCGCCTGACACGAGAAAGCCGCTGCCCTGCAGCGGCTTTTTTGTTGGGCCCGTAATGGTGGGTAGCTGCCGACCTTGGTCGGTACCGCCTTCATCCACGCATGGCGTGGACCTACTGACCTCTGGTGGGTGCCGACCGTTGGTCGGCACTGCGGCCATCCACGCATGGCGTGGATCTACCGGGGACCTACCCTGATCGGCACCGCGCCAGTCAGCTCCAAAACAAAAAGCCCGCCGTTCAGGGCGGGCCTTTCATCTCCACGCAACCTCAGCCGCGTGGCGGTGTCGGGTCCGGATCGTCCACGCCCACGTTGCTGGACGGGTTGTCATACACCGCCTGGTCAAGCAGGCCGGTTTCCTTGGCCACGATCACCGGCACAAGCATCTGGCCCGTCACATTCGTCATCGTGCGCATCATGTCCAGGATGCGGTCAATGGCATACAGGTAGCCGATGGTCTCCAGCGGCAGGTTGGCTGCGCTCAGCACCACCGTAGCCATGATCACAGCAGTACCCGGCACGCCGGCGGTACCGAAGCTGCCCAGCACCGAGGCAATCAGCACCACCACGTACTGCTCCGGGGTCAGCGGCACACCGCTGTACTGCGCGATGAACACCGCGCACAGCGCCGGGTAGATCGCGCCGCAGCCATCCATCTTGATGCTGGCACCCAGCGGCACCGCGAACGAACCGTAGTCCTTGTTCACGCCCAGGTTGTGGGTGATCGAGCGCAGCGCCACCGGCATCGCTGCGAAGCTGGACGAACTGACGAAGGCGACCTGCATGCCCGGCGCCGCGCCACGGAAGAACTTCAACGGGTTCAGGCCGTGCGCCAGCAGCAGTGCGCTGTAGACCACCACGATGTGCAGTGCGCAGGCCACGTACAGCGCCAGCACGAAGTGGCCCAGCGGCAGCAGCTTCTCGAAACCGTAGCTGCCGACCAGGCCGGCAATCAGGCCGAAGGTGCCGATCGGGGTGACTTCCAGCACGAAGCGGGTCACCTGGATCATGATGTCGCTCATCTGGCCGACCAGCTTGCGCGCCTCGGTCACCTTCTCGCCCAGCTTGACGATGGCAAAGCCCACCAGGCCAGCGAAGAAGATAACTGGCAGGATCGAGCCGCGACCGGCAGCCAGCACGGTTTCACCGGCCGCATTGACCTTGGTGCCGATGCCGGACAGCGCGTAGAAGACATTGGCCGGCACCACGTCCAGCAGCACCTGCACCACGCTGGGCACTTCGCGCGGCACGTAGTTGCTGGCCATCGACAGCTGCAGGCCACCGGCGCCGGGCTGCAGCACGGTACCCACGCCCAGGCCGACGCACACCGCCAACGCGGCGGTGATCACGAACCACAGGAAGGTGCGGCCACTGAGCGCGGCGACCGACTTCTGGCCGTGCAGCGACGAGATTGCGTTGATGACCGCGAAGAACACCAGCGGCACGGCGATCATCTTGATCAGGGTGACGTACAGCTCGCCGAGCGGGCCGAACCACGTTTCCGCGGCCGGGCCGAGCGCCCAGCCGGCCAGCGCGCCGAGCACGAAGCCACCGACCACGCGCTGCCAGAATGGAATCCGCAGCCAGGCAGAGACCAGCTTCATAGGCAATCCAGAGGGGAAGGAAGGGATGCTGGCACGATAGCCCAAGGTGGCCCGCAGAACGACCGCCCGGCCGGCAAATCAGTGTGTCATCGGCGTGCCTTGCGAGGGCGGGCATAATGAACGTCCCGTTACAGTTTGTGAGATCCCAGCGTCCATGCGCCGTTCCGTCTCCCTGTTGGCCGCCTGCGCCACCACCCTGCTGCTGGGCGCCTGCGCCAGCACCACCCCCGCGTCCGCCCCGGCCGGCCTGAAGGTCGCCGTCGACCCCGTTGCCCATCCGGCCGGCGAGACCCCGCAGTGGTGGTACCGCAGCGGCGCCGCCCAGGCCGCCGCCAACGGCGCGATGTCCGGCAAGGCCAAGAACGTCATCCTGTTCCTCGGCGACGGCATGAGCCTGACCACGGTGGCCGCCTCGCGCATCTACGAAGGCCAGCAGAAGGGCGGCTCGGGTGAAGAGAACCTGCTGTCCTGGGAGCGCTTCCCGGCCACGGCCTTCAGCAAGACCTACAACACCGATTCGCAGACCCCGGATTCGGCCGGCACCATGACCGCCATCACCACCGGCGTGAAGACCCACATGGGCGCGATCGGCGTCAGCGCCGGCAGCCGCACCGACTGCGCCGACAGCCTGTCCAAGGGCCTGCTGACCTGGCTGCAGCTGGCCGACAGCGCCGGCCTGGCCACCGGTGTGGTGTCCACCGCACGCCTGACCCATGCCACTCCGGCCGCCACCTACGCGCACTCGCCCGAGCGCAACTGGGAAAACGACACCGACCTGACCGAAGCCGCGAAGGCCGCCGGCTGCAAGGACATCGCCCAGCAGCTGTTGTCCACCTCGCGCTATGGCCGTGGCCCGCTGGTCGCCCTCGGCGGCGGTCGCGGTGAATTCACCACCGTGGAAGAACGCGATCCGGAATACGACGACAAGGTCGGCCAGCGCCTGGACGGCCGCAGCCTGGTGCAGGAATGGCAGCAGACGCATCCGCAGGGTGCCTACGTGTGGAACAGCAAGCAGCTGGCCGCCGCCGCGAATGCGCCGGCCATCCTCGGCCTGTTCGAGCCGGACCACATGCGCTACGAGTACGAGCGCCCGCAGGATCCGGGCGGTGAGCCGAGCCTGGCCGAACTGACGGCGGCAGCCATCAAGAACCTGGCCAAGCACCAGGAAGGCTACGTGCTGATGATCGAAGGCGCGCGCATCGACCACGCCAACCACAGCGGCAACGCCTACCGGGCGCTGACCGAGACCGTGGCCCTGTCCGACGCGGTGCGCGTGGCCAACGAACTGACGTCGGCCGATGACACCCTGATCATTGTCACCGCCGACCACTCGCACACCCTGAACTTCGTCGGCTACCCGGCGCGCGGCAACCCGATCCTGGGCAAGGTGAAGGACAAGGGCGGCGAAGATGGCGCCGGCAAGCTCGACTACGCGTTGGACGGCACCGGCCAGCCGTACACCACCCTGAGCTACGCCAATGGCCCGGGCCATACCGGCAGCAGCAACCAGCAGCCGGCCGGTCCGAAGCGTTACCCGCACAACCCGAGCAGCTTCGAACCGGCCAACGGCCGCCCGAACCTGCGCGAGGTCGACACCGAGCATCCGGACTACATGCAGGAAGCACTGGTGCCGATGAAGTCCGAGTCGCACGGCGGCGAAGACGTCGGTATCTGGGCACGCGGCCCGGGCAGCAAGGCGATCCGCGGCACGCTGGAACAGAACGCGATCTACCACATGATCGTGCAGGCCACCCCGGCCCTGCGCGAGCGCCTGTGCCAGGCCGGCACCTGCGACGACAAGGGCGTGCCGGTACAGCTGCCGGCGCCGACCGCATTCGAGCGCAAGGCCGAGGCCAAGTGATCGTGAGGCAGGCCCACCCTGCCCCTGCCAGCGGCCGCTTCGCGCGGTCGCTGGTCCTGCTTGGCGTGCTGGTCAGTGCCAATGCAGCGGCACAGGCACCGGCGTGCAAGCTGCTGACCGACGAACACGGGTTGTGGCCGCTGCCCAACTGCGAGGTGGTCGATCACCGGCCGAAGATCAGTGCCGACACGTTGAAGGACCTGAACTACGACGACCATGGCCTGGCCGTGGTGTACGCCGATCAGGGTTTCCACTACGTCAACCGCAAGGGCCGCAGCCTGCCGGTGCTGACCTGGGACAACGGCCCGGAAACGCCGCAGGAAGGCCTGCTGCGCGCCCGCGTAGGCAACCGCGTGGCCTACTTCGATCTGAAGTTCCGCCAGGTGGTGCCCGGCACGTTCGATTTCGGCTGGCCGTTCCAGGATGGCGTGGCCGAGGTCTGCAATGGTTGCCGTCGTGGTACGCCGGATGCGGATGGCCACACGCCGATGGAAGGCGGAGAGCGGTTCCGGATCGACCGTTCGGGCCGTCGGGTGAAGTAGGGTTTTCGGCAGGGCTGCGCCCTGCACCTGCAGACGCAACGGCAACGGCCGAAGCAACAGCGTGCATTCCGTGGGATGGCGGGGCACTGTGGGTTTGCGGGGACGGCGCAAGTACGTCCATGTAGCCTTGATCGCCGCATCCATGCGGCTCACACCCCGCAAACCCACAGTGCCCCGCCTCTGACAGATCTCCGCGGCTGTTGGTAGGTGTCGACCTTGGTCGACACATCTGTCAGATATCGAATGAGTCATCCACGCATGGCGTGGATCTACTGTGTCGACCAAGGTCGACACCTACCAAAGCGGTGCACGACGCCGTTCTGGCAGATCGCGGCATTCTGTCGAAGCCGGGGTGGGTCCGGTTGCGGGGGCGTGAGCCGCATGGGCCCGAGGCATGCCTCGGGCGGGTTGGGCAGGACGCCCAACCCCGGTCTTGCCGTGTGCGCAGGACTGCGCACACGAGCAAGCGGCGACCGAGCTTACATGGGTGAGGGCGCTTTGCTTGCGAAGCACGGCTTCGCAAGCGCCCGAACGCACAGCCGCCAGCGGCTGGGCCGGGCCCCGGAGGGGGACTTGCAGCGCCCCCCGCAACCGGCCCCACCCCGCCAACCCTCAGGAAACCCGCTTCTGCTGTTGCTTCGGCCGTTGCCGTTGCTTGCGCGTCTGCGGGTGCAGGGCGCAGCCCTGCCGACCAACCCTATACTTGCCGCCGTGACTGAATTTCCTGCCCTCGTTCCGCTGGATGCGCCGCTGCTGGTGGGCTACAGCGGTGGTGTCGACTCCACCGTGCTGCTGCATTGGCTGTGGTGCTGCGCGCAAGCTTCCGGCACGGCGCTGCGTGCGGTGCACGTGCACCACGGGCTGCAGCCCGATGCAGATGACTGGGTGCTGCACTGCCAGCAGCAATGCGACGCCTGGGGCATCGAACTGGCCGTGCACCGCGTGCAGGTCGAGAACGGCACAGGCCTGGGCACCGAGGGTGCCGCGCGACTGGCACGACGCGCCGCGTTCGCGGCCGAACTGCGCGACGGCGAAACCCTGGCGCTGGCACAGCACCAGGACGACCAGGCCGAGACCTTCCTGTTGCGCGCCCTGCGCGCTTCCGGCGTCGATGGCCTGGCGGCGATGTCCACGCACAGCCGCCTTGGCGAAAAGCCTCTATGGCGACCGCTGCTGGCGGTGCCACGCAGTGCACTCCTCGACTACGCCCGCCAGCATGCACTGCACTGGATCGAAGACCCCAGCAACGCCGACGACCACGCCGATCGCAACTTCCTGCGCCTGCAGGTGCTGCCGCTGTTGCGCCAGCGCTGGCCGCATGCCGCTGCGGCGATGGCGGGCAGCGCAACGCACTGCGGGCAGACCCGCGAACTGCTTGACGAGGAAGACGCCGAGCTGATCGCACACCTGGAAGTCGCTCCACGCGTGCTGTCGCTGCAGCTGCTTCGCCAGGTCTCAACGGGCCGTGCCGCACGCGTGCTGCGTGCCTGGGTGGCCGGCCACGACGCGGCACCGCTGCCGGCCACCGTGCTGCAGCAGGCGCTGGACGAGCTGCTGCCGGCCGACAACGATCGCCAGGCGCGGGTGCGCTGGCACGATCACGCGATCCAACAGTGGCGCGACCACGCCTACCTGCTGCCGGCCCGGCTGCCTGCGCTTCCCCTCGAGTGGCAGGCCGAATGGGATGGACGCGCACCGCTGGCACTGCCCGATGGCGGACAGCTGCGCCTGCAGGGCACCCCGGCCTTCGATCGCCCCCTGCAGGTCCGTGCACGCGTGGGCGGTGAGCGCATTCTGCTGCCCGGTCGCCAGCATTCGCACGCGTTGAAGGACTGCCTGCAACGCGAACACCTCGCCCCCTGGCGACGCGCGCAGCTGCCGCTGATCTTTGATGGCCCGCAGTTGCTGGCCGCCGCCGACGTGGTCATCGCCGCACCGCTGCAGGCCTGGTTGCAGGCGCATGGCGCGCAGTTGCAGTGGCGCCCGGGCGGCTGGTGAATTGACCCCCGCGCGCGGCCCGTCCACACTTGCCGCATGGCCAAGAAGTCCCCCGAAAACGCCTCCCCGGTCGCCCAGTTCGAGCAGTCGCTCGAATCGCTGGAGCAGCTGGTGGAGCAGATGGAAACCGGCGAGCTGAGCCTGGAAGCTTCGCTCAGTGCTTACGAACGTGGCGTCGGTCTGTATCGCCAGTGCCAGCAGGCGCTGGAGCAGGCCGAGCTGCGCGTGCGCCTGCTCAGCGATCCGGCGCAGCCGGAAGCATCCGAGCCTTTCGATCCGCCCAGCTATGACGGCTGAGGCCCTGTTCGCGCGCTGGCGCGACCGTATTGAAAGCCAGCTCGACGCCGCACTGCCCTCGCCTGCCGAGGCACCGCAGGGCCTGCACCAGGCCATGCGCTATTCGGTGCTGGGCGGTGGCAAACGCATGCGCCCGCTGCTGGTCTACGCCAGTGGCCACCTGTTCGGTGCGCAGCCGGAAAGCCTGGATGCGGCCGCCATGTCCGTCGAACTCATCCACGCCTACTCGCTGGTGCATGACGACCTGCCGGCAATGGATGACGACGCGCTGCGTCGCGGCAAGCCGACCACCCACATCGCCTTCGACGAAGCCACCGCGATTCTGGCAGGCGACGCGCTGCAGACGCGTGCCTTCGGCCTGCTGGCCGATGCACCGCTGCCGGCCACGCTGCGCGTGGCCTGCCTGCAGACCCTGGCCCACGCGTCCGGCGCCGCTGGCATGTGCGGCGGCCAGGCGCTGGATATCGATGCCACCGGCCAGCAGCAGACGCTGGCGGCATTGACCCGCATGCATGCCCTGAAGACCGGCGCGCTGATCCGTGCGGCGGTGCGCATGGGCGCGCTGTGCGGCCAGGCCCACGAACCGCAGCTGGCCCAGCTCGACAGCTTCGCCGATGCACTCGGCCTGGCGTTCCAGGTGCGTGACGACATCCTCGATGTCGAGGCCAGTTCCGAACAGCTGGGCAAGACTGCCGGCAAGGACCAGGCACAGGACAAGAGCACCTTCCCCGCCCTGCTTGGCATGGACGGGGCCAAGGCTCAGCTGCACGAACTGGCCGCACGCATGCAGTCGATCCTGGCCGGGTATGGCGAAGAGGCCGATGCGTTGCGCGCGCTGGCGACGCTGGCGGTCGAACGCGATCATTGAGTGCTGCGCGCTCGCCGGGTACCGCCCGTCACTCTCCGCACATGAAAACGCCCGGCAATGCCGGGCGTTTCCAGTTCCGCATGTGGCCGATCTTACTTGACCAGGCGCAGCGCGAACGGGTAGCGGTAGGCTTCGCCGTTGTTCGCCTTGACCGCGGCGATGATGCAGAACACCAGGTTCAGGATGCCGACGATCGGGGCCAGGATGCCACCGATGATCACGATGGTCAGCACGATGCAGATCAGCATCGCGATGGTGATGGTGATCTGGAAGTTCAGCGCTTCCTTGGCCTGGTCGGTCACGAAGGCCTTGCTGGCGTCATCCTTGTTGATCAGCCAGATGATCAGCGGGCCGATGAACCAGGTGAAAATGCCCAGCAGGTGCGCAGCCAGCGCCATGGTGCGCTGGTCGGCCGGGGCCTCGGTGGTGGCCGGCGGCGGCGGGACGTTATCGAATTCGCTCACGACAAAACTCCTTTTCATTGGGTGGTCTTGACCCACCAGCACCAAGCTGGTTGCGTCAGGCGGGCATAGCTTACGCCATCAATACCATCAATCATTACCGGCGATGGTCATCCGCCCCAGCAGGATCGAACCGGTCCGGACGTGCGAGCGCGGGTCGACGTCGCTGCCGACCGCTTCGATGCTGCTGAACATCTCGCGCAGGTTGCCGGCGATGGTGACGCCATCCACCGGGTACTGGATCTCACCATTCTCGACGCGGAAGCCGCCGGCACCGCGCGAGTAGTCGCCGGTCACCCCGTTCACGCCCTGCCCCATCAGTTCGGTCACCAGCAGGCCATCGCCCATCTGCCGGGCGATGTCCTGCAGGGAACCCGCGTTGGCGGCCAGCTGCAGGTTGTGCACGCCACCGGCATTGGCGGTGGTCTGCAGGCCCAGCTTGCGTGCCGAGTAGCTGCCCAGCACATAGCGCTGCAGCACGCCGTCACGGACCAGGGCCGAAGCACGCGTGGCCACGCCGTCACCGTCGAAGGCGGCCGAGCGCAGGCCACGGCGCAGGTGGGGCAGTTCCTCGATCTGCATCCAGTCCGGGAACAGCTGCTGGCCAACGCTGTCCAGCAGGAAGCTGGCCTGGCGGTACAGCGCACCGCCGGACACCGCCGACAGCAGGTGGCCGACCAGGCTGCGCGCCACTTCCGGGGCGAACAGCACCGGCATGCTGCCGGTGGCCATCGAACGAGGCTGCAGGCGGGCGACGGTGCGCTCGGCAGCACGACGACCGACCAGGCCCACGTCTTCCAGATCCTCGCGGGCCAGCGCGCTGGTGTACCAGCCATCGCGCTGCATGCCATCGCCCTGGCCGGCGATCAGCGCACAGCCCACCGAATGATGGGTGCCACGCTCACGGCCGAAAAAGCCATGCGAATTGGCGTACACCGACAGGCTCTGCATGCTCGAAACCGAGGCGCCGTCGGAATTACGGATCTGCGCATCGGCCTGACGGCCTGCGTTCTCGCAGGCCAGGGCTAGGTCCACCGCCTCGTCGGCCTGCAGCGCCCAGGGGTGCCAGGCATCCAGATCCGGGAAATCGGTGGCCATCAGTGCGGCCTCGGCCAGGCCGGCAGCCGGGTCATCTTCGGTGTGCCGGGCGATTGCACAGGCCTGCTCGACCGTGGCGGCAAGGCTGGCCTCGTTCAGGTCGCCGGTGCTGGCGCTGCCCTTGCGTTGGCCGAAATAGACGGTGACGGCGATACCGCGGTCACGGGTGGACTGCACGGTCTCCACCTCGCCAAGGCGGACATTGACCTCAAGGCCACGATCCTCGCTGCAGCTGACCTCGGCCTGGCTGGCGCCCAGCGCACGGGCGCGGTCGAGCAGCTGCTGGGAGAGGTCGGCCAGCCGTTCCAGCCGGGCCAGGCTGTCGTCGCCGACAGCGACTTCAGGGGCGATCACGTTCAATGCTTTATCCTGTACGGGTTGGGCCCGGCATCACGCCGGGCGACTTTTTTTGAGATCAGGTAGGAACGATGCGCGGACGCGACGAAGAAACCGGTGAATTCCACGACAAGAGCCGCAGCCAGAACCGGCGCGACGCGCTCGACGTCCTGGCCCTGGGCGAGAAGCTGGTGTCGTTGACCCCGGCCCAGCTGGCACGCCTGCCGATCCCGGAAGACCTGCTGCCGCATATCGCCGAGTGCAAGCGCATCACCGCCCACATCGCCCACAAGCGCCAGCTGGCGTTCCTGGCCAAGCACATGCGCCGCGAAGAAGACGCCACGCTGGATGCGATCCGCGATGCGCTGGACGCCAACAGCGAAACCGGCCGCCGCGAAGTGGCGATGATGCACCGCGCGGAAGACTGGCGCGAGCGCCTGCTGGCCGAGGGTGACAAGGCGCTGGCTGCACTGCTGGACGACTACCCGCAGGCCGACCGCCAGCAGCTGCGCACGCTGGTGCGCAATGCCCAGGCCGAAAAGGCCAGGAACAAGCCGCCACGCGCCTACCGCGAAATCTTCCAGGTGCTGCGCGCCCTGATGCTGCCGGCCGCACTGGGCCTGAAGGCCAGCGCCGAAGACGCCGACCCCGTCGACAGCGACGAAGCCGACGAGGACTGAGTCCGCGCCGGCCTGGGCGGTGGCGCTGGCCATCGCCCGGCTCAGGCCTGGGTACCGCCGACCGTGATGCCCTCGATCAGCAGCGAGGGCTGGCCGACACCCACGGGCACGCTCTGCCCGTCCTTGCCACAGATGCCCACGCCCTCGTCCAGGGCCAGATCGTTGCCGACCATGCGCACCTTCTGCATGGTTTCCGGACCGTTGCCGATCAGCGTCGCACCCTTCACCGGCGTGGTGATGCGGCCATCCTCGATCAGGTAGGCCTCAGTGGCCGAGAACACGTACTTGCCGCTGGTGATGTCGACCTGGCCACCGCCGAAGTTGACTGCGTACAGGCCCTTCTTCACCGAACGGATCATTTCCTGTGGGTCGTGCTGGCCGGCGCGCATGTAGGTGTTGGTCATGCGCGGCATGGTCAGGTGCGCGAACGATTCGCGGCGGCCGTTGCCGGTCGGCGCCATGCCCATCAGCCGTGCGTTGAGGCTGTCCTGCATGTATCCCACCAGAATGCCGTCCTCGATCAAGGTGGTGCACTGGCTCGGGTGGCCCTCATCGTCGATGTTCAACGAACCACGGCGTCCGTCCAGCGTGCCGTCATCGACGATGGTCACGCCCGGGGCGGCAACGCGCTCGCCGATGCGGCCCGCGTAGACGCTGGTGCCCTTGCGGTTGAAGTCGCCTTCCAGGCCATGGCCGACCGCTTCATGCAGCAGCACGCCGGGCCAGCCCGGACCAAGCACCACCGGCATCACCCCGGCCGGTGCCGGAACGGCGTCCAGGTTCACCAGCGCCTGGCGCAGCGCCTCGCGGGCAAAGGCCTCGGGGCGGCCGTCGGCGAACAGCTCCTCATACCCGTAGCGGCCACCACCGCCGGCATAGCCGGACTCGCGGCGGCCGTTGTGCTCGACGATCACCTGCACGTTCAGGCGCACCAGCGGGCGCACGTCAGCGCCCAGCACACCGTCGCTGCGGGCGATAAGTACCGTATCGACGCCGCCGGACAGGCTCACCATCACCTGCTTCACGCGCGGGTCGGCGGCGCGCAGGTAGCCATCCAGGCGCTTGAGCACCTCGACCTTGGCCTCGTTGCCGATGCCATCGATCGGGTCCAGCGCCGGGTACAGCGCGCGCGCGTTGCCGCGCAGCAGCGACCGCCCGGACTGGGCGCCACCTTCACGCGAGATCGCACGCGCCGACTGCGCCGCCGTCAGCAGCGCATCGGCATGGATGTCGTCGGAGTAGGCGAAGCCGGTCTTCTCGCCGGAAATCGCCCGCACGCCCACGCCCTGCTCGATGGAATGGGCGCCGTCCTTGACGATGCCGTCTTCCACGCTCCAGCTCTCGCGGCGGGCATGCTGGAAATAAAGGTCGCCGAAGTCCACACCGGGGCCGAGCAGCTGGCCGAAGGTGCGCTCCAGGCCAGCGGTATCCAGGCCGCCGGGGCGCAGCAGGCGGTCTTGGGCAAGCGTCAGGGCGATATCAGTCATGGTTCTCGATCTGGGGATGCGGGGGCGCTCAGGCAAGCCCCGTGAACAGGAAAGCCGCGCTCAACGCGAGCGCGGCAGGCCGGTGATGGTCGGCGGAATCGCCGGCGCCGGTGCCGGTACGGGTGGCGGAGCCTTGTCGCGGCTGCGCTCGATCACTTCCACCTTCGGTTCCTTCCATGGACCGGTCACCTTGTAGGTACGGGCGCCAATCTCGCCCAATGGCTTGGACAATACCGCATTGGTGGCCGCGCCCAGCGCCGCCCCCACCGGGCCACCGGCGACCGCACCCACCACGGTCAGCAGATTGCCTGCACGCGGGTTGACGTCGATGGTCTGGTCGAACTGCTGGTTGCGCAGGTCGGCCTGGCCGCGGATGGTGATGTTGGCTGCCGGGCCTTCGATCAGCACCTTGTCGGTGCGTGCCATGCCCTGGCCGAACTGCATGCTGCCGTCGATCTGGTTGAACGCGAAGCCCTTGGAGAAGAAGTCGCGGAAGTCGAACATCAGGCGCCGCGGCAGCTGGGTGACACTGAGCAGGCCCAGCACCCGGCCAGCGCCCGGTTCCAGCTCCAGCAGCTGGCCGTTGCGCGCGTGCAGGTCCAGGCGGCCCTGCAGGTTGCCCAGCTGGAAGTCCGACGGCCCCCCACTCCACGTGGCCTGCAGCTGCGCCTGGCCGGAACCGCCACGCAGCTGGCCGCCGTAGTCGAGGTTCTGCATCAGTCCGCCCAGGTCCTCGCTGCGCACCTGTGCGGTCAGCTCGGTGCGGGCACCACCGGTGCGGCCCAGCCAGCGACCGCTGATGTCGATCTCCTGGTCGGGCGCACGGAAGCGCAGCTCGTCCACGTTCAGGCCATTGGCCAGCGGCCGCGTACGCAGTACCGCCTGGCCCAGCATCACCTTGCCGAACTTCAGGTCGGCGATGTCCAGCGCGAACGGCGGCAGCTTGGCCGGGTCCATGTCGTTGGCGCCGGCCTGTACCCGTGCCGGTGCGGCCGATGCACCCGGAGCCGCCGGCAGGGATTGCCAGTGCACGCGGTCGAGCTGGCCACTGATGGTGCCGCCATCTGCATTGGGGACGGTCAGGCGCCCGGCCAGCGACGGGCCGTCCAGGCGCACATCCAGTGCCTGCGCGCCCGGGCGCAGCTGCAACCGGGTCTGCTCGAACACGCCACCGATCAGCTTCAACTGGCCTACCTGCACGTCCACCGCACGCAGCGGCATGGCGTCGTCATCACTGCCACCCCGCGCCAGACTGATCCACTCCAGAGCGTCCAGGGTCGGACTGCGGCCATTGACGGTCAATCCGCTCGGCGGCGGCTCGCGGTCGACATGGTCGCTGCCCAGCGTCACCTGCACACCGGTCTGGTTGTTGTGGCTGCGAGCGGCCAGCGCCAGGCGCTGGCCGAACGCCACGTCGATGCGGCCGGCCCCCATCGGCAGCTGTGCAGCCACGGTGGTCGCCAACGGCTCGGCAGCCGGTTTGTCCAGCGGCGCCGGCAGGTCCAGCCGGGTCCCGACCAGATCGGAGCTCAACCGCAGCTCGCTGGGCGGCGCAGGCGCCCCCGGAGTGACCTTGGGCAGGCTGACCGCGATGGTCCACGGCGAGGTTCCGGTGATGTAGGGCTTGAGCCAGGCCATCTCCGGCGCGCGGTCGATCAGCACGCCAGCATCCAGCGTGGCCGACAGCTGCGATTCGAAGGCCAGTCTGCTGTCGTGCACGTAGCCACCGGCACGCAGGCTCAGGCGACCGTCCTGGCCGAGGTGGCGCACCGACAGCGCCTCGGCATCGAAACCGCCATTGCTGTAGCGCGTCTGCCCCTGCATGTTGTCGAAGGCGAGCTGGAAGCGCTTGTCGACCAGCTTCACGCCGGCCAGATCAACCGTCCCCTGCAGGTGGCCGCCACCTTCATCGTGGTGCAGTGGCTGCAGCAGATCGAAGGTCACATGCGCCGGGCCGGCAGCGGTGAGGTTGTCCAGGGTGTCGCCATAATCCTTGTGCAGCGGGCTCTGCCGCAGCATCGCCAGCAGCTTGCCCGCCTCGCTCTGCGCATCGGCGCGCACATACAGCGGCTGCTGCCCGAAATCCGGAATGCCCGCCTCGAACTTCTGCACCGCCACACCGGCCAGATCGCCGCGCCCATGCATGTCGAAGCCGGGGCCGATGAAGGCGATATCGGCGTCGACCTGGCTCATCAACGGCCAATCATGCTGGAAACGGATGTCACCGTTGGTGATATGGCCGGTGGCCTCGAAGCGGCCATCGTTGTTGTCGAACGGCCAGTCGTCCAGGTCGCCACTGACCAGGCCGATGCCATTGCGCACCTGGCCGCCGGCCAGCGCCATGTCCAGCCAGTCGGTGGCGCCCTTGCTCATCTTGGAGTGGATCCAGAAGCGCTTGGCCGCAGTCATCGGCACGTCGTCCAGCTTGGCCGCCAGCTGCAGCCACGGCCGCGTACCGTCCCCCTGGAACCAGACCCCGCCGCGCACGTCGGCCGCATAGTCGGTGCCTTCCACGCGCATCGCCGCAGTACCGATACGCCAACCACCGCCCTCGTCGCGCCAGCCCACCACCTGTCCCGCCAGATGCAGGTCATGACGCACACCAAAGCCGGTCGGCCAATCGAACTGCAGCTGCCGTTGCGGCTGCAACTGCAGGCTGAAGCCATCCGCGTCGCCTTCGAAGCGCCCGCCCAGGCCGCGCAGGCCGGGCGAATTGCCCACGCTGGCGAAGCCCAGCGACTGCAGTTCGCCCTGCGCCCACAGCGGGCCATCGCGATCGCCCGCCAGCTGCAACTCGCGCACATCCAGCTGCGGCCTGGACAGGAACAGCCAGCGACGCAGGCCCGGTTCGAGACGATCGCTCAGGGCCAGCGCACGCAGCGCGGTGCCGGCCTGCACTTCGCCAGAACGGACCCGCAGCTGCTTGCCAAGCTGCAGCTGCAGGCCATCGAGCTGCTGCTCGCCCTCTTCGGTTTTCAGGCGCAGGCGCGGCACCTGCAACGCCCAGCCATCAGCCTGGCGCTGCCAGCGCAGGCGTGCCTGCAACCGCTGCAGCTGCAGCTGCGGAGCCGCCATCGAGGGCATCGGTGCGCCATCGATGCGGACATCACGCAGGTCCGAATCGGTGGTCACCGCCACCGGCGCGAAATCGCGCAGGGTCAGCCACAGGTTGAGTTCGCCCTTGCCTTCGCGCAGACGCACACCGCCGGCCGCCAGCAGCGGCGACCAGGCATGGAAATCGACCGGATCGGCGCCCAGCCAGGCCTGGCCATTGCCGCGCACGCGGTCCACGTCCAGCACCGCCGTCAACGGCAGCGCTTCGGTCTGGGCCCAGGCACGCACGCCTACACGCAGGCGGTCGCCGTTGACCCGCAGGCGCACGTCGATGCGTGGCAGCGTGGTGTCGATCCCCAGCCCCGGCGCATGCACGCCCAGGCGGCCTCCGATCACCTGCAGTTCGCCCAGCCGGCGCAGCGCATCCAGCGGGTCCCCGCCATTGGCGGCCTGCGGCAGGCCGCGTACCGACCAGCGACCGTCCTCGCCCTGCTGCAGGTCGAGCGCCAGGCCACGCAGGCGCAGCTCGGTCAGCGACCGGCCAGGCAACAGGCCGCTGTACATCGATACCAGCACTTCGGCCTCGCCGATCGCCAGGCCCTGGCCGGCGCCGATGCGCAGGCCCTTGAGCTGCAGCAGCGGGCCGCGCCGGGTCCAGGCGGTCTGCAGCTGGTCGAAACGCACCGGCTGGCCAGCGCGTTCACTCAGCCAGGCGGCAATCCTGTCGGGATGGCGCTCGGCCAGCGGCAGCAGCTGGCTGAGGGTGCCCACCAGCAGTGCAAGCCCGACCAGGCCCACCGCGCAGGCGGCAATGAAATGACGGCGGATCCTTCGCAGTCGCAGGCGCGGCGGCGCGCTCATCGGCCACCGCCGGCCTGCGGCCGGCGAGGATCAGAGCAGAACGACATCGAATTGCTCCTGCAGGTACTGCTCGTCCGCCTGGAAGCGGATGCTCTTGCCGAGGAATTCCTCCAGCTCGGCCACCGCCGCGGATTCCTCGTCGGTGATGCGCGCGACCACCTTGGTCGACGCGATCACCAGCAGGCGCGCGGCATCGAACTGGCGCACGGCACGGGTGATCTCACGGAAGATCTCGTAGGTCACCGTCTCGGTGGTCTTGATGCTGCCGCGGCCGCTGCACTGCGGGCAGGTTTCCGACAGCTGTCGCTCCAGGCTTTCCACCGTGCGCTTGCGGGTCATCTCCACCAGGCCCAGTGGCGAGAAGTCGTACACCGTGGTCTTGGCATGGTCGCGGGCCAACGCCTTTTCCAGGGTGCGCAGCACCTGGCGGCGATGCTCGGCATCGTCCATGTCGATGAAATCGATGATGATGATGCCGCCCAGGTTGCGCAGCCGCAGCTGCCGCGCCACCGCCTGTGCCGCTTCCAGGTTGGTGCGGAACACCGTCTCTTCCAGGTTGCGCTGGCCGAGGAACGAACCGGTGTTGACGTCGATGGTGGTCATCGCCTCGGTCTGGTCGATCACCAGGTAGCCACCGGACTTCAACGGCACCTGCTTGTCCAGCGCGCGGCCGATCTCGTCCTCCACCCCGAACATGTCGAAGATCGGGCGATCGCCGCTGTACAGCTCGATTTTCTCGGCCAGCACCGGCATGTACTTGGCCACGAAGGCCTGCAGCTGGGCGAAGGTCTCCTTGGAGTCCACCTTCACCTTGTCCACATCCTTGCGGATCAGGTCGCGCACCGAACGCAGCGGCAGGCTCAGGTCTTCATAGATGTTGCTGCACGAGGCCGCTTCGCGGCCACGACGCTCGACCACGTTCCAGACCCGCGACAGGTAGGCGATGTCCTCGGCGATGGCCTCTGCCGGCTGGCCCTCGGCATTGGTACGCACGATGTAGCCGTAGCCCCCGTGCTGCGCCGACAGTTCGGTCACCAGCGCCTTCAGGCGGGCGCGCTCGGTTTCATCCTCGATGCGTGCGGAAACGCCCACGACCTTGGATTGCGGCAGCAGCACCATGTAGCGCGAGGGAATGCTGATCTGGGTGGTCAGGCGTGCGCCCTTGGTCCCGATCGGGTCCTTCACCACCTGCACCACGATGTCCTGGCCGTCGCGCAGCAGCTCGACGATCGGCACGCTGGATGGCGGCGGCAGCGTGGTGTTCTCGGTATCGGCACTGGCCACCGGCGCCGGCCGCACCACGTCGTTGGCATGCAGGAACGCGGCACGCTCCAGCCCGACTTCGACGAAGGCGGCCTGCATGCCGGGCATCACCCGCTGCACCTTGCCCTTGTAGATGTTGCCGACCACACCCCGGCGCCAACCGCGCTCGATGTGCAGTTCCTGCAGCATGCCGTTCTCGATCACCGCGACCCGGGTTTCGCGCGGGGTCACATTGACCAGGATTTCCTCAGACATCGGCAGCCTCCCTGGCGGCATCGGCAGTTGTGGCCGGCACGCCGCAGCGCGCCAGCAGACGATCGGTATGCAGCAATGGCAGCCCCATGACGCCGGAGTAGCTGCCGGAAAGATGTTCGATCCAGCGCTCGGCCCCGCCCTGGATAGCGTAGGCCCCGGCCTTGTCCAACGGCTCGCCGGTGGCCACGTAGGCGGCGATGTCGGCAGCGTCGATCGGGGCGAAGGTCACTTCGGAAATGACCAGTTCGCTGTCCAGCCCGTCCGCGCCGACCACCACCACGGCGGTCATCACCTGATGGGTACGCCCGGCAAGGCGCGCCAGCATCGCCCGCGCATCGGCGGCGTCAGTGGGCTTTCCGAACACGTCGCCATCCAGCACCACCTCGGTGTCCGAGCCGAGCACGCGCGCCTGCGGGTCATCGACCAGCACCCGGGCCAACCCGGCGCGCGCCTTGTCGGCGGCGACCCGGCAGAC
Organism: Stenotrophomonas sp. ASS1; assembly: GCF_004346925.1. Taxonomy (NCBI): domain Bacteria; kingdom Pseudomonadati; phylum Pseudomonadota; class Gammaproteobacteria; order Lysobacterales; family Lysobacteraceae; genus Stenotrophomonas; species Stenotrophomonas oleivorans. The sequence goes on from NZ_CP031167.1 coordinate 3,215,139, forward strand.
ATACTGTTCGGCGCTTTCAGCGAGCGCGCGCTGCTCGACGACCTCCAGGTCCAGGGCCTGGAAGGGGCGTCCGAGTCGGGCTAGCAGCTGGTTGCGTCGGGGGGAGCGGGAAGCAAGATAGAGCATCGGCACAGCATAACCTGAGGCCGCCACCTGAATCGTCGGCAACCCGTCCCGGAACGTGCGCAACCCCGAACGGGCTCACAGCGCGTTCATCGCTACGACACCACCCTCAACGGCACAACAAGGAGTTCTCCATGCGCCTGACCGCCACCCCGCTGCTGCTCGCCCTGTCCCTCGCCCTTGGAACCTCGATGACCGCCCATGCTGCCCCGTCGTCGCCGTCGATCGCCGCCCCGGCCGAAGGCACCCTGCTGAACATCTCGGCCAATGCCGAGGCGACCCGCGTCCCGGACGTGGCCACCCTGTCGGCCGGTGTGGTCACCCAGGCCGCCGATGGCAACAGCGCCATGCGCCAGAACGCCCAGCAGATGGACAAGGTACTGGCCGCGATCAAGGCCGCCGGCATCGCCGAGCGCGACGTGCAGACCAGTGGCGTCAGCCTCAATCCGCAGTACCGCTATGCCGACAACGAAGCACCGAAGATCACCGGCTACCAGGCCAGTAACACGGTCAGCCTGAAGGTGCGTGACATCGCCAAGCTGGGCAAGGTGCTGGATGCACTGGCTGCGCAGGGCGCCAACCAGATCAACGGCCCCAGCTTCGAGATCGACCAGCCGGAACCGGTCTACGACGAAGCCCGCCTGGCTGCACTGAAGAAGGCCCAGGCCCGCGCCCAGACCTATGCGAAGTCGCTGGGCCTGCAGGTGCGCCGCATCGTCAGCATTTCCGAGAACGCTGGCGGCGGCTACCGCCCGATGCCGATGATGCGGGCCATGTCGGCCGGCGCGGCGATGGACAAGGCCACCCCGGTCGCACCGGGTGAGTCGACCGTCTCGGTCAACCTGGACGTGGTGTTCGAACTGGGTCGCTGATCCCGTTCGCCATTGCCGACAAAGGCGGATCCCGCAGGGGGTCCGCCTTTTTCATGCCCGCAGCCGGCGTTGGCTGAAGGCCAGCCCAACGATCGCCCCCCTGCCTCTAGGCAGTGGCCGCCCTGTCGCGCTACTGATGGACTGCCAGCCGCGTGCGGCAACCCCGCCACGGGCCCTGGTGCGTTGAGGACTTCGTCACTGGCATGGAGGTGGACCATGGTTCGTACGTATCCCGTTGCATCCCCGCATTTCGACCCCGCCCGCGTTGCCGCCTGGAGCGCGGCCATCGCCCTGCATCTGCTGGCCTTCCTGTTGCTGCTGATCCCGGCGACCTACCAGGCCGTGCAGGTCCCACGTGACAAGACTGCGGTCAGGCTGATCGAGAAGATCCCGCCACCGCCCACGCCGCCGGTTCCGATCACGCCGAAAGAGATCGTCCAGGTGATGCCGAAACCCCGGACGCAGCCGGTAGCACCGCCCCTGCCCGCACCTACCGCGACCGTGGAGGAGACCCAGGGCATCGCACTGCCGGCCGCCGAACCGGCTCCGCCCCAGCTGGCACCGAGCATCGACACCTCCACGCCTCTGGCCGGCGCCCAGCTGCAGTACCGCAGCGCCCCGCCGCCGGCCTACCCGCTGGCGGCACTGCGCAACCGCGAGCAGGGGACGGTGCTGTTGCGGGTAGAGGTGGACTCCCACGGGCAGCCGGCGGTGGTCAGCATCGAGCGCAGCAGTGGCTCGCGCAGCCTGGACCAGGCCGCACGCCAGCAGGTGCTCAGGCACTGGCGCTTCGAGCCGGCCCAGCGTGATGGCGTGGCCGTGCCGGCCATCGGCATGGTGCCGGTGCAGTTCTCGCTGCCGGACTGAGGTGATCGCCGGCCCGGCTGCTTGCCGGGCCGGCGCTTCCGTCCGGGCGGGTACGGACGGAACAGGATCAACTGTTATTGATTAAGCAAAAATTCACGACTTCGTCACCTGTCGGAAACCTAGATTGGTCCGTCCCGGAATCTTCCGGAGACAGCCCTCAACGCTACGGTTTTCCAGTTAGGAGAGAAGCTGTGAAACACCTGATCCAACGGCCCGCCAGCCGCCGCCGCACCACCCTGGCATCGTCCATCACCCATATCCTTACCGGCGGCACGCTGCTGCTGGTTGGCGCCGTGGCTTCCACCTCCGCTTTCGCGCAGGAAAAGGCCACCAACCTGGACCGCATCACGGTCACCGGTTCGAACATCCCGCGCACCAACACTGAAACACCGTCCCCGGTGCAGGTGGTGACCCGCCAGGAAATCGACCGTACGGGCAAGACCACGGTTGCCGAGTACCTGCAGACACTGACCGCCGACGGTTCCGGCTCCATTCCCAAGACCTTCGGCAACGGCTTTGCCGGCGGTGGTGCCGGCATCTCGCTGCGCGGCTTGGGCGCGGGTTCGACCCTTGTCCTGTTGAATGGTCGCCGCATGGCCACCTACGGCCTGGCCGATGACGGCCAGAAGGTCTTCACCGACCTGAGCACCATCCCGCTCGACGCCGTCGAACGCGTGGAAGTGCTGAAGGACGGCGCCTCGGCGATCTATGGTTCCGACGCCATCGCCGGCGTGGTCAACATCATCCTGCGCAGCGATTTCCAGGGCGCGATCCTTCGCGCCTCTTACGGCCTGTCTGGCGACAGCGATGGCGACGCGAAGAAGGCGACCCTGACCGCCGGTACCGGCGATCTGGCCACCGACGGCTGGAATGCCTTCTTCAGCCTGGATGTGGCAAAGACCGACGCGATCAAGATCAGTGATCGCAAGAACCGCAAGTGGATCGGTACCGGCGATACCCGCCCGTGGGGCTATGGCAACAACGCCCAGTTCCTCGGCGGCGCCTTCCTCAGCGGCAAGACCCGCGGCGGTGTTGGTCCGAACGGTTCGGTGTATGACGATCGCAATGTGACCAAGGACAATCCTGCCTTCCTGGTCGCATTGCCGGGCTGTGCTGGCCTGACCACCATTCCCGGCCAGACCGAGGCTACTGCACAGGCGCAGGGCTGCCTGTGGGATCCGAACCAGCTGTATCGCGATCTGACCCCGGAAGAGAAGTACGTCAACGTGTTTGGCCGTGCCAGCTTCGCGTTTGGTGAAGGTGGCGAGATCTACACCGAAATCGGCTACTCGAAGAAAGAGACCACCTTCAGCAACACCCCGTCCGGCGTATCCGGCAGCTGGGGCTTCCCCGAAGGCCCGGTCAACGGCAACAGTGGCCCGGGCGCAGTGGTGCTGGGCCCGAATCATCCTGACAATCCCATTCCCGGCCAGGCCTCGCGCCTGCGTTATTCGGCGTGGGATGTCGGTCCCCGCGTGACCAACAACACCAATGAGTTCACCCGCTTCCTGGTCGGCGTCAAGGGCAACTGGGGCGACTGGAGCTACGACACCGCCTATCTGCACTCGGGCACTGATCTGGTCAACAAGCGCACCGGCTTCCTCAACTACGACAACGTACGTTGCGCATTGGCCAACCCGAACTGCGCCGGTGGTGTTTGGCGCATCGGTGACAACGCGGGCATGAACTCGCAGGCGTTGTACGACTTCATCTCGCCGGATATCAGCGCCCGCGCCAAGTCCAGCCTGGACATGTTCGACTTCACCGTGTCGCGCAGCCTGATGGACCTGAAGGGTGGCCCGCTGGGCCTGGCATTGGGTACCGAATGGCGCAAGACCAGCAACAGCCTGACCCCGCAGACCTACACCGACAAGGGCCAGATCATCGGCCTGGGCTACTCGGCCTACGACGGCACCCAGAACGTGTACGCAGGCTACGTTGAGCTGTCTGCGCCCGTGCTGGAAACCCTGGAACTGTCCGGTGCGGTTCGCTACGACAAGTACGAGAGCGGTGAAGGCAAGGCCACGCCGAAGATCGGCATCAAGTGGACACCGGCCGACTGGATCGCACTGCGCGGCAGCTATGCCGAAGGCTTCCGTGCACCGAACCCGGCCGAGAACGGCGATGGCGGTCTGGCAGCGTTCTCCAATGCATCCGATCCGGTGCGCTGCCCGGGCGGCAACCCGGCACCAGGTGCAAACGGTGACGACTGTGGCGCCCTGCCGGTCGCCATCATCACCCGCCCGAACAAGGACCTGAAGCCGGAAGAGTCGAAGAGCTACTCGGTGGGTATCGTCCTGCAGCCGACGTCCACGACTTCGCTGACCATCGATGCCTGGCAGATCAAGCGCACCAACGAAATCGCCCAGGGCAGCACCGCCGAGGCAATTGCTGCCGGCAACGTACTGCGTGACACCAACCTGCTCAATGGCGTACCCGGCACCGGCAGCATCCTGGCGGTCAACACGCAGTACATCAACGCCGCATCGACCCGGGTCCGGGGTATCGATACCGATATCCGCCAGACCTTCGACATCGGCCCGGGCCAGCTGGAGATGGACCTGCAGTGGAGCCATGTGCTCAAGTTCGAGCGCACCGATGCCGACGTGACGGTTGACTACGCGGGTACTCACGGCAACTGCGACGTGACCAACTGCATCGGCACCCCGAAGGACCGCATCAACTTCGGCACCACCTGGAGGCAGGGTCCGTGGAGCGTCAGCGGCGTTGCCAACTACATCTCGAAGATGGACAACAAGGACTTCCGTGGTCCGAACGGCTCCTATCTGTTCTCGTATGCAGACGGAACGGACGTCAAGAAGATCTCCTCGTTCACCACCTTCGACCTGTCGGGCCGCTGGAACATCACTGAAGCCTTCGAGTTGAACGCCTCGGTGCAGAACGTGTTCGATCGCATTGCGCCGCTGGATCCGTCCACCTACGGCGGTGTCAACTACAACCCGCTGCACTTCAGTGGTGCCATCGGTCGCTACTTCACCGTCGGTGCCAAGTACACCTTCAAGTAATACAGGCAACACCCTTCAACGCAGCAACTTCGAAGGCCCGGGCAGCTGCCCGGGCCTTCGTCGTTCCGCCCCTTGCAGGCATGTTCACGGGCACATAGCTACCGTGTGCACGCGGCATCACCGCCGCAGGGGATCTGCATGGCCGCAACTTCGCAACGCCTGGGCCTGCCCGCGTTGACTGCACTGGTGGTCGGCTCGATGGTCGGCGCCGGCATCTTTTCATTGCCGCAGAACGTGGCGCGCAGCGCCGGCCCGGCCGCGGCGCTGATCGGCTGGGCCCTGAGCGGCGCGGGCATGCTGATGCTGGCCTTCGTGTTCCAGGCCCTGGCCAACCGCCGGCCTGATCTCGATACCGGCATCTACGCATATGCGCGCGAAGGCTTCGGCAACTACATCGGCTTCTCCGCTGCGTGGGGCTACTGGGTCGCCTCGGTGCTCGGCAACGCCAGCTTCTTCGTGCTGATCTTCAGTGGCCTGGGCCACTTCATGCCCGTGTTCGGCGAAGGCAATACCCCGGCCGCCGTGGCCGCATCGTCATTGCTGTTGTGGACCGTACACCTGTTGGTGCTGCGTGGCCTGCGCACTGCAGCCATCGTCAACGGCCTGGTGACCGTGGCCAAGCTGCTGCCGATCGCCCTGTTCCTGGTCCTGGCCGCCGGCGCGTTCCGCATGGACGTGTTCCGCGCCGATTTCCTCGGCGCGCCTGCACTCGGCGACCTCGGCCAGCAGCTGCGCGGCATGATGCTGGTGACCGTGTGGGTGTTCATTGGCATCGAGGGCGCCAGCATCTACTCGCGGCGCGCCGCACGCCGTGCCGACGTGGGTCGCGCCACGGTGATCGGCTTCCTCGGCGTGTGGCTGCTGCTGGTGCTGGTCAGCCTGTTGTCGATGGGCGTGCTGTCGCAGGCGGAACTGGCCGGACTGCCTAATCCGTCGATGGCCTATGTGCTGCGCGCCATTGTCGGCGAATGGGGCGCGACGGTGATCATCATCGGTTCGATCATCTCCGTTCTCGGTGCATTGCTGGCCTGGGTGCTGCTGTGCGCCGAAGTGCTCTATGCCGCCGCAGGTGACGGCACCATGCCGGCCTTCCTGGGGCGTGAGAACGCGCGCGGCGTGCCGGCCAATGCACTGTGGTTGAGCAACGGGCTGATCCAGTTGTTCCTGCTGCTGGTGCTGGTCAATTCCGGCAGCTATACCGGGCTGGTGCTGCTGGCCGCGTCGATGAGCCTGGTACCTTACTTCCTGTCCACGGCATTCGGCGTACAGCTGGCCTGGCGCGGGCAGGCCTACGTTGGCGAACCGCGCGTACGCTGGCGTGATTTCGGGGTGGCACTGCTGGCCAGTGCGTATGCGCTGTGGCTGGTGTATGCCGGCGGGCTGGACAACCTGCTGCTGTCGGTACTGCTGTACGTGCCCGGCGTGGTGTTGTTCGCATTGACCCGGCACCAACGCGGCGAACAGGTATTTACGCGTTGGGAAGGGGTACTGTTCGCTGCGATCCTGGTTGTGGCGGTTGCTACGCTGGTGGCGTTCTGGCGAGGCAATCTCACGCTGTAGACCCGAGCCCAGGCTCGGCTGGTTCATCCGCAGCAGCCGAGCATGGCTCGGCTCCACAACAGCAGTCGCGCAAGCTCGCCCCTACAAAGACGCAAAAAAAAACCTGCATCTCGCGATGCAGGTTTTTCAAGGTGGCGCCCGAAGTTGGACTCGAACCAACGACCCCCTGATTAACAGTCAAGTGCTCTAACCGGCTGAGCTATTCGGGCAGACGACTAGTATAACCACTCTTCACGCGCGATGGTAGGGGTGATTGGCAATCATTGCGGCAGCCCGATACAGCTGCTCGGCCACCACCAGGCGCACCAGCATGTGCGGCAGCGTCAGCGGGCCGATCGACCACTTCTCATCGGCCAGCGCGGACACCTCCGGCGAATGCCCTTCCGGGCCACCGATCAGGAACGCCAGGTCCCTTCCCTGCCCGCGCCAGTGTTCCAGGCGCTGTGCCAGCTGTTCGGAACTCAGCTGTCGCCCTGGCACATCCAGCGCCACCACATAGGCATTCTTCGGCAGCGCAGCGATCACCCGCTTGCCTTCGTCTTCAGTGGCGCGGCGCGGATCACGCCCCTTGCCGCGCAGGCCGGGCTCGATTTCCACCAGCTCGAACGGCAGCCAGTGCGACAGCCGCTTCTGGTACTCGGCGAAGCCCTGCGCCACCCAGCTGGGGGCGCGTTCACCGGTGGCGATCAGGCGGGCTTTCATCAACGGTCCTCCAAAACGTCGACGGCGCCATCGGCGCCGTCGAAGGGATGCATCAACGCGTGGCTCAGGCCACTTCGTCGTCGCTGGACGGCGGCTGGTCGCCGACGGTCCACAGGCGCTCGAGAGCGTAGAACTCACGCACGCGCGGCAGCATCACATGGACGATCACGTCGCCCAGGTCGACCAGCACCCACTCGGCTTCGCGCTCGCCTTCCACGCCCAGCGGCATCACGTCGATGTTCTTGGCGAAGCGCACGACTTCGTCGGCAATCGACTTGACGTGGCGGGTCGAGGTGCCCGAAACGACGATCATGTAGTCGGCAACGCTGGACCGGCCGCGCACGTCGATCTCGACCAGGTCCTTGGCCTTCAGGTCTTCGGTGGCTTGGCGGACGCTGGCCAGCAGTTCCGGCACGGACGGCGGCGGGCTGGGCAGATCGACCTTGATGGTCTGGGGCTGGGTCTGGTTGCTCAAAGTGGATCGACTCGATAAACGTGGGGGCGATTATACGGGGATGGCGCCGCTGCGCCATTCACGGCCTGCCCGGGCGGTACAGCCCGTGTGCAGCCACATAGTCCGCCACGCCGGGTGGCAGCAGGGCGCGCCAGGGGCCGCCGGCGGCGATCTGCGAGCGCACGGCGCTGGCCGATTCCTCGCGCAGCGGGTGGTGCAGGCGCAGGATGCGCCCGGCCGGGCTGGCGAACAGGGCCTGCTCGGTGTCGGCCCAACGCCCTTCCAGCGCCCGGCCCAGCTCGCCATCCACCGCGGCCTGCAACGGACTACCCGGGCGCTCCGCCACCACGAAATGAGCCAGCCCGAACAACGCCTCCCATTCGTGCCAGCTGGACAGGCCAAGCAGGCTGTCGGCGCCGACCAGCCAGGCCAGCGGCCGGCTCGGCCCCAGCTCGCCGCGCAGCTCGCGCAGGGTGTCCACGGTGTAGGACGGCCGACCGGGGAAACGCACCGCGCGATCCAGCTCGCGCCGGTCCAGCAGCAGACCCGGTTCGTCGCCGATGGCCAGCGACAGCATGGTGCAGCGCTGCTCGGCCGTGGCGCCGGGCACGGCACGGTGCGGCGGATCGGCCGCCGGCAGCATGCGCACGGCAACCTGCAGTTCGTCACGGGCAGCCCGCGCGATCGCCAGGTGCCCGAGGTGCACCGGATCAAAGGTGCCCCCGTAGTAGATCCGCAGGCTCATTGCTCAGGCCCGCGCCAGCAGGCGCACGGCACGCGGTTCGGCCACAGCCACCAGCAGGCGCTCCAGCGCCAGCCAGGCGTCGCCGTCGGCGCGCCCCTTGGCGATACGGTCGACCAGTCCCGCTTCAGCCACGAAGCGCTCCCAGCGCTTGCTTTCCGGATGCCGCTGCAGCGCGCGCTTGTACGGCGCCTGCCGCGATTCCCAGATGCCGCGCGATTTCATTTCGGCGGCCAGGTTGCCACCACGGGCCTGCACCCGGGCCAGGCCAGCACCGGCCAGCAGCTCGCGGATCACCATCGGCATCAACGCAGCCACCGCCTCACCCTCGCCTCGCAGGCCGGCCAGCATGCGCAGCACCGCCGGCGGTTGCCCGGAGAATGTCGCCTCCACCAGCCGGAACACGTCATAGCGGGCGGCATCGGCCACCAGCGACTCCATGCGCTCCACATCCAGCGGCTGGCCATCGGCCAACAGCGCCAGCTTGTCGATTTCCTGGGCGGCAGCCAGCAGGTTGCCTTCCACCCGCTCGGCCAGGCGCTGCACGGCGGCCGGGTCCGCGCGCAGGCCCTTGCCACGCAGGCGGCGCTCGATCCAGTCCGGCAGTTCGTGCGGCTTGATCGCCCACGCCACCGACAGCACGCCGATGCGGTTGACCGCTTCGGCCCACTTGCCCTGGTGCGCCTTGCTCCATTCGTTGGCGGTGATCATCAACACCACGTCCGGCGCCGGATTGGCGCAGAACTGGCTGATCACCTCGGCACCGTCCTTGCCCGGCTTGCCGCTGGGCAGGCGCACCTCGACCAGGCGACGGGCGCTGAACAGGCTGGGGGCATTGAAACTGGCGTCGAGCTGGTTCCAGTCGAAATCACGCCCATCGGCGTCGAACACTTCACGTTCGCCAATGCCCGAGGCGCGCGCACGTGCGCGGATGGCGTCGGCCGCCTCCAGCACGCGCAGGGTTTCCGGGCCGGCAATCAGGTAGACCGGCGCCAGCGCGGTATCAGCGCCCTGGCTGGCCAGCTGCTCCGGACGCAGTTCCATGCGCGCGGCTCAGTGCTTGGCTGCGGGGACCGGCTCGGCCGGTACCGCGCCTTCGATGGGCTTGTCCTTCGGCGCCGACAGGCTGCCGCCCTTCTCGATCTCGGCACGCACCACGCTGTCGATGCGGCGGATGATCGAGGCGGACATTTCCCGGCGCAGTTCATTGGCCAGGATTTCACGTTCGGTGGTGGTACCGGTGGCGTCGGTCGGCGGCGACACGTAGTCGCGCGACAGCTCGATCACCTGCTGGGGCACCAGTTCGCTGCCGTCTTCGCGACGGAAGATGAAGATCACCGCGTAGCGCAGGCTGTATTCCTGCGCACGGCCCTGCGAGTCGATGGCGATCGGCAGGTCGCCCCAGCGCTCGGACAGTACCTGCAGCTGGGCGCTGGGCTCCTTGCTGTCCTCATCGGCCAGCCTGGCGCCGGAGGCCAGCAGGCTGCGGTTGAGCAGCTTGACCAGTTCGCTGTACGGCGCAGTGGAAACCACCTTCACCGGTGCTGTGTCGGTCGGCAGCATCAGCTTGTTGCGCAGATGGAAACCGCAGCCGGCAAGGCCGAGGACAAGAACGAGGGCAAGCAGGATTCGGGTCATGGAGACAGTCTGGCGGAGCCGGGCGATCACGGCAACACACAGCGTGCCCGAAGCCGCGTGAATGCAGGGCCATCAAACGCCGGGCCCTGCACCGGAATGGTACCGGCCACCACGCGGGTGGCCGGTACGGGGTACATCAGGCGGCGACGATGTTCACGATCTTGCCCGGCACGATGATGATCTTGCGCACCGTCAGGCCTTCCATGAACTTGGCCGCGTTGGGCTCGGCCAGGGCCAGTGCCTCGACCTGCTCGCGCGTGGCGTCGGCCGCCACGTCGATGGTGCCACGCAGCTTGCCGTTGACCTGCACGGCCAGGGTCAGCGCGTCGCGCACCAGCGCACCGGCATCGGCCTGCGGGAACGGCTGGTCTTCCAGCAGGGTCTCGCCATGGCCCAGCACCTGCCACAGGGCATGGCTGGCGTGCGGGGTGATCGGGTTGAGCAGCAGCACGATGGCCTGCAGCGCTTCCTGGCGCACCGCGCGCCCCTGCGCACTGCCGTCCTCGAACTTGGCCAGCGCGTTCATCAGTTCCATCACCGCGGCAATGGCGGTGTTGAAGCTGTGGCGGCGGCCATAGTCGTCACCGACCTTGCCGATGGTCTCGTGGGTCTTGCGGCGCAGTGCCTTCTGGTTGGCATCCAGTGCTGCAACATCCAGCGCTGGAGCGGCGCCATCGGCAGCATGCTTCTGCACCTGGGCCCACAGGCGGCGCAGGAAGCGGGCCATGCCATCCACACCGGCTTCGTTCCACTCCAGCGACTGTTCCGGCGGCGCGGCGAACATCGAGAACAGGCGCACGGTGTCGGCGCCGTACTTGTCGACCATCGCCTGCGGGTCCACGCCGTTGTTCTTCGACTTGGACATCTTCTCGGTGCCACCGACCACCACCGGCTGGCCGTCGGCGATCAGGGTCGCGCCGGTGATGCGGCCGCGCTCGTCGCGCTGCACTTCCACATCGGCCGGGTTGATCCAGTCCTTCGAGCCATCCGGGTTCGGGCGGTAGTAGGTCTCTGCAATCACCATGCCCTGGCACAGCAGATTGCGCGCCGGTTCGTTGCTGTCCACCATCCGCGCGTCGCGCAGCAGCTTGTGGTAGAAGCGGAAATACATCAGGTGCAGGATCGCGTGCTCGATGCCACCGATGTACTGGTCCACCGGCAGCCAGTAGTTGCCGCGCTTGTCGACGGCATCACGGGCACCCGGCGAGGTGTAGCGGGCGTAGTACCAGCTCGACTCCATGAAGGTGTCGAAGGTGTCGGTCTCGCGCTCGGCCGCGCCGCCGCAGTCCGGACAGGTGGTCTTGCGCCATTCCGGATCGGTCTTGATCGGCGAACCGGTACCCGAGAATGCCACGTCCTCCGGCAGCACCACCGGCAGCTGTTCTTCCGGCACCGGCACCGCACCGCACTTGGCGCAATAGATCACCGGAATCGGGCAGCCCCAGTAGCGCTGGCGGCTCACGCCCCAGTCGCGCAGGCGGTAGTTGACGCGGCGCTGGCCCTGGGCCTTGCGCTCGAATCGTTCGGCCAGGGCTTCGAAGGCACCCTGGAAATCCAGGCCATCGAACTCGGCCGAGTTGACCAGCTCGAAGGCACGGCTCTTGTCGCTGTACCAGTCCTGCCAGCGGCTGCCATCCCAGGTGCGCTCTTCTTCGGTGCGCGCATCCTTCAGCGCGATCACCTGCTTGATCGGCAGGCCGTACTTGTTGGCCACTTCGTTGTCGCGCTGGTCATGACCCGGCACGGCCATCACCGCGCCGGTGCCGTAGCCCATCAGCACGAAGTTGGCGACCCACACCGGCACCGGCTCGCCGGTGACCGGATGCAGCGCACGCAGGCCGGTGTCCATGCCGCGCTTTTCCTGGGTTTCCAGTTCCGCCTCGGACACGCCACCCTGCTTCAGGTCGGCCAGCATCGCGGCCAGTTCCGGGTTGTTCTTCGCCGCATGCAGCGCCAGCGGATGTTCGGCGGCGATCGACACGAAGGTCACGCCCATCACGGTATCCGGACGGGTGGTGAACACGCGCAGCGGATCCAGCACGCCGCCGTCAACGTCACGTACATCGAACTGGATTTCCAGGCCCTCGGAGCGGCCGATCCAGTTGCGCTGCATGGTCTTGACCGAATCCGGCCAGCCGTCCAGCTCGTCCAGGCCGTCCAGCAGTTCCTGGGCGTAATCGGTGATGCGCAGGAACCACTGCGGAATCTCGCGCTTCTCGACCAGGGCGCCGGAGCGCCAGCCGCGGCCGTCAATCACCTGCTCGTTGGCCAGCACGGTCTGGTCGACCGGGTCCCAGTTCACCACCGCATTGCGGCGGTAGGCCAGGCCCTTGCGCATCAGGCGGGTGAACATGCGCTGCTCGTGGACGTAGTAGTCCGGGCGGCAGGTGGCGAACTCGCGCGACCAGTCAACGGCATAGCCCATGGCCTTGAACTGGCCACGCATGTGCTCGATGTTCTTGTAGGTCCAGGCCGCCGGTGCGGTCTTGTTCTTGATCGCGGCGTTTTCCGCCGGCAGGCCGAACGCGTCCCAGCCCATCGGCTGCAGCACGTTGTGGCCGGTCATGCGCTTGTAGCGGCTGATCACGTCGCCGATCGTGTAATTGCGCACGTGGCCCATGTGCAGCGCACCGGACGGGTACGGAAGCATCGACAGGCAGTAGTACTTCGGCTTGTCCGAAGTCTCGTCGACTTCGAAGGCACGGGTGGCGTCCCAGTACTGCTGGGCGGCGGATTCAACCTGCTGCGGGTCGTAGGCGTTGGTTTCAGCGCTGGTCATGGAACACGCGGATGCGGCGGCAAAGCGGTACAGCGTACCGCAGTGCGGCAAACGTCTCCAATCCCGCCCACTGAAGGCCGGCTCCGCGAGCGCCCGAGGCCGGTCTCAGCGCGGCCGCGACAACGGCAGGGCCAGGGCCAGCCAGGCCGTCCAGCAGGCGAACGCAAGCCGTTGTGCCAGCGGCGCCGCCAACACGCCCTGCAGGGCAAACGCCGCCAGCGCGGCCAGTACGCCACAGGCGAGCGCCACCGCGCCCAGCGCGCGGCCATGCGCTTGGCGCAACTGCGACGTGCCCAGCAACAGGGTCCCGGCAACGAAACCCAGCACCCAGATCATCCAGGCGCTGGCATGCAGCTGGCTGGCCGGCCCGTGCAGGTCATCCACATCCAGCGGCAGCAGCCCCATCGCGGCGAACGCCAACCCGGCCAGCAGCAGCATCTGGCTGCCCACCCGGGGCGCCCAGCCGGCGGTTGCCGACAGCCCACGGCGCAGGCACTCGGCCACAACCACCGCCAGCAGGCCCGGCAGCACGAAGCCCAGCAGATTGAAGGCCAGCGCATGCGGCACCCCCTGTGCTCCCAGCAGCGCCACCGGGTGGCGAGCCTGTGCGTAGCCTTCCAGGCCGGCGCCGAAACCGAGCACCGCCAGCACGAACAGCAGTGCGGCGACCAGACCGGACAGGCGCAGCAACGGGGACAGGGACGACATGCAGGCTCCGGAAAGGACGGCGACAGGAAGGCGTCATTGTCAGGCATTTACTACAACCCGGGTTGAGACCGGCATCGATCGTCACCATAGAATCAGTCTCCAGACGCCAAACGATGCTTTCCCCCATGACCGAGACGACCTACGTATTCGACGCCACCACTGCGACCTTCGAGGCCGAAGTCCTGCAGAAGTCGCTGCAGACGCCGGTGCTGGTCGACTTCTGGGCCACCTGGTGCGGGCCGTGCAAGACCCTCGGGCCGATGCTGGAAAAGCTGGCTGCCGAGTACAACGGCGCCTTCGAACTGGCCAAGGTCGACGTCGACAAGGAACAGCAGATTGCCGCCGCCTTCCAGATCCGCTCGGTGCCGACCGTGTTCCTGGTGAAGGGCGGCCAGCTGGTGGACGGCTTCCCGGGGGCCATCCCGGAAGGCCAGCTGCGTGAATTCCTGGCCCAGCACGGCATCGTGCCGGCCGACATCGGCGACGCCGTCGCCGAAGACGAAGCGCCGCTGGACCCGCAGGCGCAGGTGGACGTGCTGCGCGCGCAGATCGCCGCCGAGCCGGACAAGGACGAGCTGAAGCTCGACCTGGCGCTGGCCCTGCTGCAGATCGGTGGCGTGGATGAAGCCGGTCTGCTGATCGATGGCCTGCCCGCCAATCTGGCCACCGACGACCGTGCCGTGCGTGCACGCGCCCGGCTGGCCTTCGCCTCGGCCCTGAAGGACGCCCCGGCCGCCGAAGTGCTGGACGCGCGCATCGCCGCCGATGGCAAGGACCTCAAGGCACGCCACCTGCGTGGCGTACAGCTGCTGCTCGGTGGCCACGACGAAGCCGCGCTGGCCCAGTTCCTGGAAATGCTGCGGATCGACCGCACGTTCGAGGACGGACTGCCGCGCAAGGCCCTGATCGACGCCTTCAATGTGATCTCCGACGAGGACCTGGTCGGCCAGTACCGCCGCCGGATGGCCTCCCTGCTGTTCTGAACGGGAACCCACTTCGTTCAGAATCCCTGCACTGAACGCGGGCAATAATGCGCGGGATGGCGGCCGTACGGTCGCCACGATCCGTTCGGGGGGATGAGGTCGGGGCCATGGGGTCTTGCAGCTGCGCCCCCGCATTGCCGGGATTGCAAACTGTGACCTTCGTCCGCTCGCTGTCGTTCGCCATGCGCTTCCAGGGCGCGCTGCTCTGCGCTCTTCTCTTCCTGCCGGCCATGGCCGCCGCCCAGGACTGGAACTACCGGGTCCGTCCCGGCGATACCCTGTGGGATCTGGGAGGCCTGTACCTCAAGCCCTCGGTGCGCTGGCAGCAGCTGCAACAGCACAACCGCATCGACAACCCCTACCAGCTGCCACCGGGGCAGCTGCTGCGCTTCCCGATCAGCTGGCTGCGCATCGAACCGGCACCTGCCCGCGTGCTGTCGGTGCGCGGCAAGGTCGAACTGTCAGGCGCCGATGGCAGCGCCTCGCGCGCGATACTCGCCGGGGAACAACTTCGCATCGGTGACACCGTGCAGACCGAAGGCGACTCCAGCGTCACGCTTGAATTCGCTGACGCCTCGCGCCTGCAGCTGCGCGAGTACTCCCGGCTGCGCCTGGACCAGCTCAGCCGCTACGGCCACACCGGCATGGTCGATACCCGCCTGCGCCTGCAGCAGGGCCGCGCCAGCAATCGGGTGACACCTGCCCGTGGCCCGGCCTCGCGCTACATCATCGATGCACCTACGGCGACCAGCAGCGTGCGCGGCACCGTCTTCCGGGTCAGCGCCGGTGACACCGGCCAGGTGGCTGCCACCGAAGTACTGCAGGGCAAGGTGCAGGTCGGCAACACCCACGGCAAGCGCCTGGTCCAGCCGGGACAGGCCAGCCGCAGCAGCAGCGCCGATGCCGCACCGGACGCTGTCTCCGCCCTTCTTCCAGCGCCGCAGCTGCGTAGCGACGAGGTGCGCCTGGCGCCCCTGCCGACCCTGCTTGCCTGGGACCCCGTCGACGGCGCCGCGCGCTACCGCGTGGAAGTTGTACAGGCAGCGACGCCGGAAATCCTGCTGTTTGCCGCCACCACCGCCGACACCCGGCTGGCGATCGGTGACCTGCCCCCCGGCCAGCTGCGCATCCTGTTGCGCGCGGTGGATGCACAGGGCGTGGAAGGCCTCGACGCCAGCGCCGATTTCGAACTCAGCGACCAGCCCCCGCCGCCGCTCACCGTGGCCCCCCTGCATGGGCAGACCGTCAACAGTGACCGCCCGCGCTTCCGTTGGAGCCAGGCGCCGGGCGCGCGCAGCAGCGTGCTGCAGATCGCCACCGAGCCGAGCTTCGTGCAGCCACTACAGGAACAGAGCACCCCAGGTACCGACCTGCGCCTGGCGCAGCCGCTGCCGCCCGGCGAGTACTTCTGGCGGGTGGCGTCGCGCGACGGCAACGGCCATCAGGGCCGCTACGGCCAGGCCCTGCCCCTGCAACTGAGCAATGAACCGGTCGACCCTGCCCTGCAGCCGCCTGAGGCCGCGCATGGCGAACTGACCCTGCGCTGGCAGGCCGGCAGCGAAGGCCAGCAGTACCGGGTGCAGGTGGACCGTCGTGGCGACTTCAGGGCGCCCCTGGTCGACCAGACCGTGAGCGAGCCGCAGGTCAGCTTCAAGCGGCCGTGGAGCGGCACCCTGCATGTGCGTGTGCAGTACATCGACGACGATGGTCATGCGGGTGAGTACTCACCGGCCCAGCAGATCAAGCTGCCCTGCCGCCTGTGCTACGGCGCCGGTGGTGGCGCCCTGCTGCTGTTGCTGTTGTTATGAGGCGCTCGCCGCTGCCGTGGCCGAAGCGGATCCTGCTGGCACTGCTGGCCGGGGTGCTGACGGTGATCGCCAGCCAGGGCCAGTGGCTGTGGCGACAGGACGAAGCGGCCTACGACGCCATGGTCGGCAACTGGGACTACCGCCCCGACCCCAGCGTGCTGATCGTGGCCATCGACGAGGGCAGCCTGCAGCGCATCGGCCAATGGCCCTGGCCCCGCTCGATCCATGCCCGCCTGCTCGACCGGCTGACCGATGCCGGTGCCGAGCGCGTCGCACTGGACCTGATGCTGTCCGAACCTGATCGTCGCGACAGCCGCCAGGACGATGAACTGGCCGCCGCGATACGCCGCAACGGCCGGGTGGTGCTGCCGGTACTCGCGGCACCGGCCGCCGGCGACCGCATGGCCGAGGAAATGCTGCCGATTCCGCAGATCGCGGCCAGTGCCGCAGCGATCGGCCACACCGATGTGGAAGTGGATGGCGATGGCGTCGCGCGCGGCGTGTACCTGCGTGCCGGCATCGGCCAGGCCCACTGGCCAGCACTCGGCCTGGCGCTGGCCGACCTGCCGGCGGGCGCGGTGCACGGCCTGCCCGACCCCGACCCGGAGATCGGTTCGCCCTATCAATGGCGGCGCAACGACTACGTGCGGGTGCGTTATGCCGGACCGCCCGAACGCCTGCCGCAGGTGTCCTATGCCGATGTGCTGGATGGTCACGTGGACATGGCGATGCTGCACGGCCGCCGCATCGTGGTGGGCATGACCGCCAGCGGCATCGCACCGCGGCTGCTGACCCCGACCACCCGCGAGTTCTGGATGAGCGGCAGTGAGTACCAGGCCAACATCGCTTCGATGCTGCTGCAGCACAAGCAGATCGACCTGCTGCCCCGCCTGGGGCAGCACGCCATCAGTGGCGTACTGGTGGCACTGTGCGTGATCCTGCTCGGCCTGCGCCTGCCATGGCTCGCGGCGCTGTGCTCGCTGCCGCTTCCACCGCTGCTGAGCTGGTTGCTGTTGCGCGCCGGTGACCTGTGGTGGGCACCGGCCAGCGCCATGCTGGGCATCCTGCTGGTGCTGCTGGCCTGGGCGACCTGGCGCGTCTCGGCCTGGCACCGCCTGGCCAACCGCGATGCGCTGACCGGTCTCGGCAATCGCCTGCGTTTCGAGCAGTCGCTGCAACAGGAATGCGATGCCGCGCGACGCAGTGGCAAGTCCTTGAGCCTCGCACTGATCGACGTTGACCATTTCAAGCGCCACAACGACCGCCACGGCCATCAGGTCGGCGACCGCGTGCTGCGCGATGTTGCACGCCTGATCGGTGCGCATGCGCGACGCCCTCGCGACATGGCCGCGCGCTACGGTGGCGACGAGTTCGCACTGGTGCTGCCCGATACCCCGGCCGAGGGCGCGCGCCAGGTCATCGAGGACCTGATTGCCTGCGTGCGTGCACTGCCGGCGCCCGGTGACGGCAGCGAAGCAGGCGTCACCCTCACCATCGGCGTGTTCACCCGCGTACCCGACGGCACGCTGCAACCACACCATTTCGTCGAAGGCGCCGACACCGCGTTGTACCAGGCCAAGGCCAACGGCCGCGACGGGTATGTCATCGACGGCGCATGAAGCAGGACATGCAAACCACCTGTAGAGTCGAGCTTGCTCGACTGCCTCCGCCTCATTCCAGCGGCCAGCGACACCACGCAAGCGGATAGTCTCCCAGCCGCGATGTCAGGCCCGCGCGCACGGGGTTGGCCAGTACATACAGTGACTGTTGCCGAACATCCTCCTCATTCCGGATCAGATGATCGTAGTAGCCCCGCTGCCACACCGGCAGTTCTTCATCGGAGTGCGCATTGACTGCAATGGCCACTCTGGACTTCAGTGACTGCATGCATCGCCCCAGGGTTCCTTGACGCAGCTGCATGACCCAGTGCAGATGATCGGGCATTACCACCCAGGCAAATGATCGCGTGAGTCCACGGCGGTCACTGTCACGAAGGTCGTCCATCAGGGTCGCCGCGTGTCGCGTATCTGCAAAGATGCGTCGACGACCCGCAGTGACAGTGGTGACTACGTAGAAGCATCCGATTGCGGAAAATCGACCGCGCAACAAGGCAGGGCTGGGCATGTAAACAGCATGGACCGGGGACCGAGCCGTACCCATCGGGAAAACCCTGAAATAGCTATCGGATGGCGTCGAGCGTATTCGCTGCTGCCCCTGAAAGCAGTCGAGCAAGCTTGTATGTTCCTCCCGGCTCCTACGCGGTATGTAGGAGCCAGGGTGGAGGGACCGTCAAGCATGCATCTGCGGATACTAGCCGACAGACGAGTCGAGCGATCCCCATCCCGCACACGAACGTCGATAAAGGATCGTACGGCCCCCAAAGGGGATCGTCGATGTAGGCAAGCTAACGTCGGTGCGGTACCACCCCAGCCCCTTAAAGATAGCTGGGAGCCGTACAAATGTCTGATTCTCTCGATATTGGCGTGGACGTGGACTCCAAGGAGTTCGTACCGGCAGTGGCCGACCGCAAGGCCGGCGACAGGATCGCCAACACCCGGGCCGGCATAGCCCAGTGGCTCAACACCTTGCCCCAGCGATGCCGGATTGGCATGGAGGCGACGGGGCGGTACTACGAGTTGTTGGCTCGGATGGCTGGCCAGGCAGGCCACGTTGTCTATGTGATCAATCCACGTCTGATCAAGCACTACGGCCGGGCGACGGGCTCGCGTGGCAAGACGGACGCCATGGACGCCGAAGCGATCGCCCGATACGTGAAGAAGGAGAACGATCGCCTGCGTGAATACGTACCGCGTACCGATGAGCAGCAGCAGATGCACGATTTGCTGCGCAAGCGGCAGACGCTGGTAAAGACACGCGCGCGCCTGGAGCAATCCTTCGGGGTAAGCAAAAGTGCCCCCGGGGAGCTGTCAGATCTGTTCTGCGCTCTGGCTGGGACGCTGTCCGAGCTGGAAAGCGAACTGCAGCGCTTGGGTCGCGATGGAGAGCATGGCACGCTCTACAAGCGCCTGTTGACCATCCCTGGTATCGGCCCCGCTGTCGCCGCTCACCTGATCTACTACATGACGCGCTGGCCGTTGGCCAACGCCAACGCGTGGATCGCCTGCACCGGCCTGGATCCCCGGCCCAACGAGTCTGGCGGAAGAACGGGACGGCGTCGGCTGTCCAAACAGGGCGCGCCAGTGCTGCGCCAGATGCTCTACATGGCCGCCATGGGGCTCAAGCGGTGTCGTCGGGGGCAACCGCTCTACGACGAGCTGTCAAAACGTGGTCACCCCAGCACCGCCGTCTTCAACATCCTGGCCAGAAAGCTGGCCAGGATCGCCTGGGGTGTCTTCAAAAGCGGCCGGGACTTCGATCCGGCCATGCTGAAGGTGGGTCAAGCCTGCTTCCAGCAGGCTTGACCACGAACATAGGATCTCGACTCTACAATTCGCCGGACCACGCCCGAATTGTGCGGACGCTCGCCCGGGGTGCAACATACGCATGCGAATGGTTAGACTGGGCGCCTCGCCCTGCGCCCCCGGACCCGCATGAACGCCCGCCTGTTCCGCTTCGGTATCAATCTCTGGCCGCCGTTCCTGTTCACCGGCATCCACGTCACCCGGGTCTCGCCGGACTACCGGCAGATCGACGTCGAACTGCGCATGCGGCCCTGGAACCGCAACTACGTCGGCACGCATTTCGGCGGCAGCCTGTTTGCGATGACCGATCCGTTCTGGATGCTTGGCCTGCTGCACATCCTCGGCCGCGACTACTACGTGTGGGACCGTGCCGGTGCCATCGATTTCCTCAAGCCCGGCAGAGGCACCGTACGTACGTCGTTCCGCATCGATGACGCACTGCTGGACGAACTGCGCGCCGAAGCCGCCGCTGGTGACAAAGTGCTGAGATGGTTCAGCAATGATGTCGTCGATGAAAGCGGCGAGGTGGTCGCCCAGGTGCGCAAGCAGGTCTACCTGCGGTTGAAGCCACACGCACGCTGAGCGCGCTTCAGTCACGTCCCGCAGCAGTCGAAGCCGATTCCTTCTGCAACGGCACCGACAGCCACGGGTTCTCTTCAGCGCTGCGCGCTGGAGAGCGACGCGGCACCTGCAGGTGGCGGCCGTCGGCCGACAGCTGCGGCGCCCGCACCGGCGAGCGGAACTGCACCGGCAGCCGCTGCAGTGCGTCCACCGGATCATCCGTCTGCTGCCGCAGCCAACGCTGCGCCCCCAGCAGCCGCACCATCGCCGCGGCATCCTGTGGCCGTGACGAATAGGCAGGATAGATCGGCGCGGCGATATCGGTCAGCACGCAGCCCATGACGTTCGACAGGCAGCCGAAGTCATGCTGCGGTGGCGCCGGCACTGGCAACGGGCGATCCGCTTCCAGCGCCGATGTGGCTGCCGCGCCACAGGCCCAGCCAAGATTGCGGGCCGCGCGGGCCAGGGTGCTGCTGCGATCCAGCACCAGCACGCCGCCGAACTCCCGCGCCGATGTCTCGATCGCCGCCCGGCTCATCGCGTACTCACCCTGCATGGCACGGCACAGGCTCTGTTCCTCGGCCCGCAGCGGCTGCATGGCCTGTTCGCACTCCGCCGGCAAGGGGTGGTCGGCCGGCAGTTCGACCAGCATGTCGGCCAGCAGCTGGGCATTGGCCTGCACCAGGCTGGCACCGATGATGCTCTCGACCAGATAGCTGCTGCCGGGCAACAGCCGCCGGCCCAGTTGCAAGCCACGGCAGGCACCTCGCAGGGCACCGTCGATATCGCCCTGCACGTACGCCAGCGCGCGTGCACTGGTGGCGTCCATCACCACGCCATAGGTCGGCAACGGAACCAGAACGCCCTCGCCCTTCGGCGGGAACGGCGACATGAAGTAGTCCGCTTCGGCCAGCTGATCCAGCCGCGCATGCAACTGCTGGTGCCCGGCATGGGCCTCCACGAAGCGTTGCGGGTCCGCGCGGACCTGGGCGAGGCAGCCGCTGGCGGCCGGCCCGCAACTGGCACCGGGCCGCGAGCGCAGCTCGGCATGGTTGGCCACCAGGTGTGTCTGGCCGCCGCTGCTGCCCCGCAGGTCGGCCTCCCAACGGCGCACGTCCTCGGCCAACGCCTGCTCGCGCTGGCGGGCATCCAGATCGTCGAACGGCAGCGTCCACAACAGGGCATAACCGTTGTGGCCAGTCGCCGGCAGGCGTGCTTCCAGTCGCTGCTGCGCCTGCAGCCGCGATTCGGGCACCGGCCACATGCGCGAGGCGCACCACACCACGATGGCCAGCACCAGCAGGCCTGCCAGGGTCCAGCCCAGTCCGCGCAGAATCTTCAACACAGCTTCCCTTCCATGTGCCGTTGCCGCAGTCGATTCCCCAGCGTAATCGACCGGCAGTGACCGCTACAATGCGCGCATGTCGCTCGAAGCCCCCGCCCTGGTCCCCCGCCCCTCCCTGCAGCGCCTGTTCCTGACCGGCCTGCTCACCCTGCTGCCGATCTGGCTGACCTGGGTCGTGGTCAAGTTCGTGTTCGTGCTGCTGTCGGGCATTTCCAGCCCCTTGGTGGTACCGCTGTCCGAGCAGATCGCGACAAGCTTCCCGCACTACCTCGGTTGGGTCCGCGCCGAATGGATCCAGGACACCATCGCCCTGCTGGCCACCCTGCTGGTGATCCTGGCGGTGGGCGTGGCCAGCCGCCGCGTGCTCGGCCAGCGCCTGCTGCGCTGGGTGGGCGCGGTCATCAAGCGCATTCCGCTGGCCAGCATCATCTACGACAGCGCCAAGAAGCTGCTGGACATGCTGCAGACCGAGCCGGGCAGCACCCAGCGCGTGGTGCTGATCGACTTCCCGCACCGCGACATGAAATCGGTCGGCCTGGTCACCCGCGTGATCAAGGAACACGGCACCGACCGTGAGCTGGCTGCGGTGTATGTGCCAACCACGCCGAACCCGACCTCGGGCTACCTGGAAATCGTGCCGGTGGAACTGCTGACGCCGACCGACTGGACCGTCGACCAGGCCATGAGCTTCATCATTTCCGGCGGTGCCGTGGCGCCGTCCAGCGTGCCGTTCACCCGTGCCGGCGAACGCACCGGCGAACGCACCGAATGACCCCGGCGCCGATCGAGCGCCCGCTGCAGGACCGCGCGGTCCTGCTGTTCATCGTGCTGGCCGCGTTCTTCTGCGGCAATGCGGTGCTGGCCGAGCTGATCGGGGTGAAGATCTTCGCGCTGGAAGACACCCTGGGCATCGCTCCGCTGAACTGGAACCTGTTCGGCCAGACCGGCTCGCTCAGCTTCACCGCCGGCACCCTGTTGTGGCCGGTGGTGTTCATCATGACCGACACCATCAACGAGTTCTTCGGCAAGCGCGGCGTGCGCTTCATCTCGTGGCTGGCGGTGGTGCTGATCGGCTACGGCTTCCTGTTCGCCTTCGCGGCCATTTCGCTGGCGCCGGCCAGTTGGTGGGTCACGTCGATGGATGGCCACGGCGTGCCCGACTACCAGGCCGCGTTCGCGGCGGTGTTCGGCCAGGGCATGTGGACCATCGCCGGCTCGCTGGTGGCCTTCCTGCTCGGCCAGCTGATCGACGTGGCGGTGTTCCATCGCATCCGCCAAGCCACCGGAGAACGCCACGTGTGGCTGCGCGCGACCGGATCGACGGCGGTCTCGCAGGTAGTCGACAGCTTCGTGGTGATCTGGATCGCCTTCGTGCTGGGCCCGCAACACTGGCCGACCTCGCTGTTCCTGGCGGTCAGCAGTGTCAACTACATCTACAAGATGGGCTTTGCGATCGCCCTGATTCCGTTGCTGTACCTGATGCGGCGTGCCATCACCCGCTATCTGGGTGCCGAGCGAGCCGCATCGTTGCGCGCCGCCGCTGCGGCTGACTGAAGCCCCAGCAGCAAAAAGCTGACTGCGCCTTCACGCTGGCCGTACGCGGCCGGATCGTGCAAGCTCCACGGTCTGTGTTCCACGGAAGCTCCTGATGCCGCATCCCACCCGCGCCCTGGCCGCCGCCATCGCCGCGTTGTTCCTGTTCAGCGCCGTGCCGTCGGCCGAAGCAGCGAAAAAGAAGGCCAGCCGCCCTGCCGCTGCGCAGACCCGCCAGGCCGCCAAGCCCAAGGCCCGGCCTGCCCGCGCTACCGCGCCGGCCCGTGGCAGTTCGGCGCGCCGCGCCACGCCGCGTCCGGTCGCACCGGCCCGCGCCGTACCCAAGCAGGTGCAGCTGGAGCGCCTGTATGACGAATACTGGGATGCCTCGATGCGGTTGAATCCGCTGCAGGCAACCTTCCAGGGCGAGGCCCGCTACAACGACCAGCTGCCCAACATCCTGTCCGCCGCGTGGCGCCAGCAATCGCACGACTTCACCACCGAGTGGCTGGGCAAGGTCGAGAAACTCGGCAGCGACGGCCTGCAGGGCCAGGACCTGCTCAGCTACGAGATCTTCGTGCGCGACGCGCGCGCTTCGCTGGCCGCCGAGCGCTACCCGAGCTGGATGATGCCGATCAGCCAGTACTACAACGTCGGCAGCATCATGGCGATCCTCGGTGCAGGTGCCGGCGCGCAGCCGTTCAACACAGTGCAGGACTACGACACCTGGTCGCGCCGTTCGCTGGGCATTCCCGAGCTGTTCGACCAGGCCATCGACAACATGCGCCAGGGCATGAAGGCCGGCGTGGTGCAGCCACGCGACCTGATGGAAAAAGTGCTGCCGCAGCTGGATGCAGTGATCAAGCCGACCGCCGAAGAGAGCATCTTCTGGTCGCCGATCCGCACCATGCCGAACACCATCGCGGCCGAGGACAAGGCCCGCATCAGCGCCGAATACAAGCGCATGATCGAACTGCGCATCATGCCGGCCTATCGCGCCCTGCGCGGTTTCATCGCCACCGAATACCTGCCCGCCTCGCGCACCAGCAGCGGCCTGGGCGCACTGCCCGATGGCCAGGCCTGGTACGCCAACCTGATCGTGCAGACCACGGCCAGCGACCAGACCGCTGCGCAGCTGCACGCGCTGGGCGAACAACGCGTGCAGGAACTGCAGGCCCAGATCGCCACGGTGATGAAGGATGCCAAGCTGCGTGGTACGCCATCCAAGCTGCTGCGCAGCATGCGTAACGACCGCCAGTTCCAGTACGGCGACGCCAATGCGTTGATCAACCGCTATCGCCAGGTGCAGCAGCAGGTCAACGCACGCCTGCCGCAGGTGCTCGATACCCTGCCCAAGTCCGCGCTGGACGTGCGCGCGGTGGAACCGGAGCGTGCACTGACCGCCGCAGCAGCGGCCTACCAGCCGTCTCCGGCCGGGCAACCGGGCGTGCTGTACGTGAACACCCGCGACCTGGCCAGCCGCAAGCGCTGGAACGTGCCGGTGCAGTACCTGCATGAAGCGATCCCCGGCCACCACGTGCAACTGGGCCTGCAGCAGGAGCTGGCCAAGCTGCCGCGCTTCCGCCGCCTGGGTGGCGATCTCGCCTTCGTCGAAGGCTGGGGCCTGTATGCCGAAACACTGGGTGAGAACCTGGGCATCTACACCGATCCCTACGATCGCATCGGCTACCTGTATTCGCGCCTGCTGCGCGCTGCCCGCGTGGTGGCCGACACCGGCGTGAACGCCCGGGGCTGGAGCAAGCAGCAGGCCGTGGCCTACCTGCAGAAGACCGTGGACATGAGCAGCGATGACGCCAACGCCGAAGTCGAGCGGATCATGGCCCAGCCCGGCCAGGCGCTGTCCAACGTGGCCGGCCTGACCACCATCGTTGCCCTGCGCGACAAGGCCAAGGCACGCCAGGGCGCAGCCTTCGACCTGCGCCGCTTCCACGCCGAACTGCTGAAGGATGGCTCGATGCCGCTGGACGTGCTGGACCGCAAGATGGAGCGCTGGATGGCCCAGCCGGCCAGCGCCACGCCCGCGCCTTCACCCTGACCCCTCCGGAGCCGCCATGCGCCCTGCCGTCGCCCTGTTCGCCGTCGTGCTGGGCCTGCTGCCGCTGGCCACCTCCGCCGCACCGGTGCTGACCCCACCGGATGCGGGCATCGACGGCCTGATGCAGGCCTACGATGGCCAGGTACCCGGCGCCGCCGTGCTGGTACTGCACGACGGGCAACCGGTATTCCGCCGCGGCTACGGCTTGGCGGTGCTGGAGGACGGCACCACGATCACCGCAGCCAGCAACTTCCGGCTGGCCTCGGTCAGCAAGCAGTTCACCGCTGCGGCGGTACTGCTGCTGGTGGAGGATGGCCGGCTTGGGCTCGACCAGCCGGCCCGGCAGTGGCTGCCCGAGTTGCCGCCGGCTGCAGCGGCCATCACGATCCGCCAACTGCTCTCGCACACCGGTGGCCTGCTCGACTACGAAGACCTGATGGACCCGGCTGACCCTCGGCAGGTGCATGATGCCGACGTGCTGACCCTGCTGTCGCGCCAGGACCGGCTGAATTTCGCACCCGGCACGCAGTATCGCTACAGCAACAGCGGCTATGCACTGCTGGCAATGATCGTCGGCCGCGCCTCCGGACAGGATTTCGCCACTTTCCTGCAGCAGCGCATATTCCGCCCGCTGGGGATGGCGCATACCGTGGCCCACCAGGACGGCGAGGACACGGTCGCTGCACGCGCCTATGGCTACAGCTGGATCGATGGCCGTTGGCAACGCACCGACCAGAGCACCACCAGCGCCGTGCTCGGCGATGGCGGCATCTATTCCTCGCTGGACGACCTGGCCCGCTGGGATGCGGCGCTGTATGACGACCGCCTGCTGTCGAAAGCCTCGCGCCGCGCGATGTTCAGCCCGGCCACGTCGACGCCTGAAGCCGACGTGCCGCACTACGGCTTCGGCTGGCGCCTGAATGGCCCGGTGCAATGGCATAGCGGCGAGAGCATCGGCTTCCGCAACGTGATCGTGCGCCACCCGGAGAAGCACCTGACCGTGATCGTGCTGACCAACCGCAACGACCCCGAACCCTATCCGCTGGCGCTGAAGATCGCCCAGCGCTGGCTGGACACCCTGCAATGACCCGCGATGCCGACGCCCTGCTGGGCATCCACCACGCCGCACTGATCTGCAGCGACTACGCACGCTCGAAGGACTTCTACGTGCGCATCCTCGGCCTGCGCGTGCTGGCCGAGAACCACCGTGCCGCGCGCGATTCCTGGAAGCTGGACCTGGCCCTGCCCGACGGTGGCCAGCTGGAACTGTTCTCCTTCCCCTCGCCGCCGCCCCGTCCCAGCCGCCCGGAAGCCCAGGGCCTGCGCCACCTCGCGTTCCGCGTCGCCCGGCTGGAACCCTTCATCCAGCGTCTGGCCGCGCATGGCGTGGTGTGCGAACCGATCCGCGTGGACGAATACACCGGCCGCCGCTTCACCTTCTTCGCCGACCCCGACGACCTGCCGCTGGAGCTGTACGAAGTCGGTTGAGCGTTCTTCAATCGAGATTCATCCACGCATGGCGTGGATCTACCGTGTCGACCAAGGTCGACACCTACCAACAGCCGCAGAAATCTATCAGAGGCGGGGCGCAGCCCTGCAAAGCCCCCCTTCCCCATACCCCGCCGAATGGGTATACAGTCGACCCATGCCGGCAGCGTGCCGGAATGAACCCTGGGAGGGGACCATGCGCAACACCTTCAAGACCCTGCTGCTG
The DNA here is from genome assembly GCF_004346925.1 of Stenotrophomonas sp. ASS1. Lineage (NCBI taxonomy): Bacteria > Pseudomonadati > Pseudomonadota > Gammaproteobacteria > Lysobacterales > Lysobacteraceae > Stenotrophomonas > Stenotrophomonas oleivorans. The sequence continues at coordinate 3,242,032 of NZ_CP031167.1, forward strand.
GCACTGCCGCTGTGCCTGGCCGCCCTGTCGGCACAGGCCGCCGACGGCGCCGCCGGCCGCTGGAAGACCATCGACGACAAAACCGGCAAGGTGAAGTCGATCGTCGAGATCAGCCAGGCCGCCAACGGCACGCTGACCGGCAAGGTGGTCGACATCCTGCACTCGGACAAGGGCCCGAACCCGGTCTGCGACGGCTGTGAAGGCGCCAACAAGAACAAGCCGGTGAAGGGCATGACCATTCTCTGGAACCTGAAGGCCGACGGCGCCAACAAGTGGTCCGGCGGCACCATCCTCGACCCGGCCAACGGCAAGACCTACAAGTCGAAGATGGAACTGCAGCCCGGCGGCACCAAGCTGGACGTGTCCGGCTGCATTGCCTTCATCTGCCGCGCGCAGACCTGGCAGCGCGAATAAGCCCCCAGGCCCCGCTTCATCCCCGTGACCCGGCTTCGGCCGGGTCACGTCGTTGCGGGCATGCGATACTCTGCGGTTCCCCTCGGCTTCACCCCGCGACCATGACCCGTACCGCGCTCGTCACCACCGCCCTGCCCTACGCCAACGGCCCGCTGCATCTGGGCCACCTGGTCGGCTACATCCAGGCCGACATCTGGGTGCGTGCGCGGCGAATGAGTGGCGGCAAGGCCTGGTTCGTCTGCGCCGACGACACCCACGGCACGCCGATCATGCTGGCCGCAGAGAAGGCCGGGGTCACCCCGGAAACCTTCATCGCCAACATCCAGGCCAGTCACGAACGTGACTTCGCCGCCTTCGGCGTGGCCTTCGATCACTACGACTCGACCAATTCGGCGGCCAACAAGGCGCTGACCGAGCAGTTCTACCTGAAGCTGGAAGCGGCCGGCCACATCAGCCGCCGCTCGGTGGCGCAGTTCTACGACCCGGCCAAGGGCATGTTCCTGCCCGACCGCTACGTCAAGGGCATCTGCCCGAACTGCGGCAGCCCCGACCAGTACGGCGACAACTGCGAAGTCTGCGGCGCCACCTATGCGCCGACCGACCTGAAGGAGCCGCGTTCGGTCATCTCCGGTGCCACGCCGGAAATGCGCGATTCGGAGCACTTCTTCTTCGAGGTGGGCCACTTCGATGCATTCCTGCGCGAATGGCTGGCCGGCGATGTCGCCCTGCCGGGCGTGAAGGCCAAGCTGGGTGAGTGGCTCAATGCCGAAGGTGGCCTGCGCGCGTGGGACATCTCGCGCGACGCACCGTACTTCGGTTTCCAGATTCCCGGCCAGCCGGGCAAGTACTTCTACGTCTGGCTGGATGCGCCGATCGGCTACCTGTCCAGCTTCCAGACCCTGTGCGGCAAGCTCGGCGAAGACTTCGAAGCGCATCTGCGCGCCGGCACCGCCACCGAGCTGCACCACTTCATCGGCAAGGACATCGTCAACTTCCACGGCCTGTTCTGGCCGGCGGTGCTGCATGGCACCGGCCACCGCGCGCCAACCCGCCTGCACGTCAACGGCTACCTGACCGTAGACGGCGCCAAGATGAGCAAATCGCGCGGCACCTTCGTGATGGCGCGTACCTTCCTCGACGCCGGCCTGGAGCCGGAAGCGCTGCGCTACTACTACGCCGCCAAGTCCGGCGGTGGCGTCGACGATCTCGACCTGAACCTGGGTGACTTCATCGCCCGCGTCAACGCCGACCTGGTCGGCAAGTTCGTCAACCTGGCCAGCCGCTGCGCCGGCTTCATCAGCAAGCGTTTCGACGGCCAGTTGGCCGCACAGCTGCCCGATGCGGCGCAGTACCAGCGCTTCGTCGACGGCCTGGCGCCGATCCGTGAAGCCTACGAGCGCAACGATCCGGCCGCGGCGATCCGCCTGACCATGACCCTGGCCGACGAAGCCAACCGCTACATCGACGACGTCAAGCCGTGGGTGATCGCCAAGCAGGATGGCGCCGACGCGCAGCTGCAGGCCGTGTGCAGCCAGGGCCTGAACCTGTTCCGCGTGCTGGTCACCGCCTTGAAGCCGGTGCTGCCGGCCACCGCTGCGCAGGCCGAGGCCTTCCTGGCCGCGCCGGTGACCGACTGGACCGAACTGGCGCAGCCGCTGCTGGGCCATCGCATCACCGAGTACACCCCGCTGTTCACCCGTATCGACCCGAAGAAGATTGACGCCATGATCGACGCCTCCAAGGACACCCTGCAGCCAGCCGCCGCTGCCGCCCCCGCCGCCAAGACCGACGCCGCCAAGCCGGCCGCACCGGCACCGGCACCGGCACCGGCCAAGGACGAAGCCAAGGGTACCGATGCTCCGGCCTACATCGGCATCGACGATTTCGCCAAGCTCGACCTGCGCATCGGCAAGGTGCTGGTCTGCGAGTTCGTGGAAGGTTCTGACAAGCTGCTGCGCTTCGAACTGGACGCCGGCGAGCTGGGCAAGCGCCAGATCTTCTCCGGCATCCGCGCCAGCTACGGCGAGCCGGAGAAGCTGGTCGGCCGCAGTGTGGTGTTCATCGCCAACCTGGCCCCGCGCAAGATGCGTTTCGGCCTGAGCGAAGGCATGATCCTGTCGGCCGGTTTCGACGGCGGCGCGCTGGCGCTGCTGGACGCCGACAGCGGCGCGCAGCCGGGCATGCCGGTCCGCTGATGCCCGCAGCGGGCGTGGTTGCGGCCACGCCCGCCGGCAGCACCGGCCTCGGGGCAACGCGATGGGAGGCAACGGAATGGAACTGGCGCTGTTCGACTTCGACCACACCGTGACCACCTGCGATACCTATGGCCGTTTCCTGCGCCGCGTGGCCACGGCCGAACAGCTGGCACAGGCGTGGTGGAAGGTCGGCCCGTGGCTGGCCGCATACAAGCTGAAACTGATCTCGGCCGAGCGCATCCGCGCGCGCGTCACCCGTTTGACCTTCAGCGACCGCCACAGCGATGACATCGCCACGCTGGCCGCCGGCTTCTCGCGTGAGTTCCTGCCCGACGTGGTGCGCCCGGAAATGCTGGAGCAGATCCGCTGGCACAAGGAACAGCAGCACACCGTGGTGATCGTGTCCGGCTCGCTGGACCTGTATCTGCGGCCGTGGTGCGAACAGCTGGGCCTGCAGTTGATCTGCAACCGGCTGGAGAGCCAGGACGGCCGTCTCACAGGTCGCTATGCCGGTGGCGACTGTGGCCCGCGCAAGGTCGAGCACATCCGCCGCCAGTTCGATCTGTCACGCTATGTGCGCATCCATGCCTACGGTGACAGTTCCGAAGACAAGCCGATGCTGGCGCTGGCCCACGAGCGCTGGTTCCGTGGTAAGCCCTTGAAGTAACCCCAACGCGCAGCCTTCGCCACGCATGAGCCTGATTCCTCCCCTGACCGAACGCCTCGACCGCCTGCTGCCGCAGACCCAATGCGGGCAATGCGGCTACGACGGCTGCCGCCCGTACGCGCAGGCCATGGCGCGCGGCGAGGCAGGCGTGGACCGCTGCCCGCCGGGCGGCGACGCTGGCGCGCGCGCACTGGCGCAGGTACTGGACGTACCCGCCATTCCGTTTGATCGTTCGCGCGGCGAGCACAAGGCGCCGCAGGTGGCATTGATCGTGGAAGCCGACTGCATCGGCTGCACCAAGTGCATCCAGGCCTGCCCGGTGGATGCCATCGTCGGTGGCGCCAAGTACATGCACACGGTCATTGCCGATCTGTGCACCGGTTGCGAGCTGTGCATTCCACCGTGCCCGGTGGACTGCATCGAGCTGGTGCCAACGTAGCCACCAGACCAACCGGCAGTGGAGCGGCGGGGTAGAGTCGACTGTTGGTCGACTGCTCTTCGTTCCGGCGGCGCAAAACCCCGCGCTGCGCGCGATAGTCGACTAACCGTCGACTCTACCCTCCGCTGGTGGGACCTGACCTTGCCTGCCGTTACGGTACCGCCGCCGTCACTACGATCTCGACCTTCCAGTCAGCGTGGGCCAGCTTGGCCTCGACCGTGGCACGCGCCGGGGTCGCACCCTCGACCACCCACTCATCCCACGCCTTGTTCATGCCGTCGAAGTCGGCCATGTCGGCCAGGAACACCTCGGCGCGCAGCACGTGCTGGCGGTCACTGGCGACCAACGCCAGCAGCTTGTCGATTTCTGCCAGCACCTGCCGGGTCTGGCCGGTGATGTCCTGGCTGGTGTCTTCCGGAATCTGGCCGGAGAGATAGGCGACCTTGTTGTATACGGTCATTTCGGACATGCGCGGTCCGACGTCGTAACGCTCCATCATGGGCGTGGCTCCTGCGGTTGATCAGGCCTGCATTGTCCTCCAAACCGGTCGACGGTGGGTGCACGGGCATCCTCCGCGACACGTCACTACCGGACTCCGACGGTCCCACTGGTCAAATGACGATGACAGGCGCACGATGCGCCACGCCCGCGTTGACACCGCCCTCGCCCCTCCTGCCGCACCCTTGCGCCGATGACCGCCCCCGTCGATTCCACCACTGCCTCTTCCACGCCAACCTGGAAGCGGGTTGCCACCATCGTCATCCCCCTGCTGATCCTCGCCCTGGCCCTGCACGGCCTGGCCAACGAGTTCGACGAGCACGGCTATCGCGCCATCCGCCAGGCGTTCCGGCAACTCAGCGGCACGCAGATCGCGCTCACCGTGGTACTCGGCCTGGCCAGTTACGCCTGCCTGATCGGTTTCGATGCCATCGGCCTGCGTCGCAGCGGCATCCGCGTGCACCCCGCGCGCGTCGGCATCACTGCATTCCTTGCGCACACGCTGGGCCAGACCGTGGGTTTTGCCGCGTTGACCGGCGGCGCGGTGCGCCTGCGTGGCTACCGCAGCGCCGGCCTGGACCTGGCGCAGATCGGCCAGGTGGTGCTGATGAGCACGCTCGGCTTCGTGTTCGGTGCATGGCTGCTGATCAGTGTGGCGCTGTGCATGGAACCGGCTGCCGCAGCCTTGGCGCTGCCGCTGGATCCCAATGCGGTACGTATCGTCGGCATCGTCGCGTTGCTCGCCTACCTCGCCACGGTGCTGCTGGTCGGCCGCGAAGGACGGCAGTTCCGTGTGTTCGGTCATGCCTTGTGGCTGCCCGACCGCCGCACCATGATCGGCGTCACCGTGCTCAGCGTGATCGAGCTGGTGCTGGCCAGTGCCGCGTTCTACGTGCTGCTGCCGGACTCCACGCCGACCGGCCTGCCGGGCTTCGTCGGCCTGTACCTGGTGGCAGTGCTGGCCGGCCTGGTCTCCACCGTGCCGGCCGGCCTGGGCGTGTTCGAATGGAGCCTGCTGAAGCTGTTGCCGCAGGTGGCGCCGGCGGCGGTACTGGCGGCGGCGCTGATCTACCGCGTTACCTACTACGTGCTGCCGCTGGTGCTGGCCACCCTGCTCGCCCTTGCGCCCGCCCTGCGTCAGCCGCTGCAGGCCAGCGCCGGCGCAACGCGTGCCGGCTGGAACGCGCTGCGCCCGTGGCTGCCGCAGATCATCGCGCTGGCGGTGTTCAGCATCGGCGCCGCGCTGGTCATCGACGGCACGCTGCCGACGCCTCGCCGTCACCTGGTCAATGCCTCGCTGCCGATCCTGGAGACATCCCATCTGATTGGCAGCCTCAGCGGCGTTGCACTGCTGCTGATCGGCCAGGGCCTGGCCCGGCGCAGCCATGCGGCGTGGATGCTGGCGATGGCAGTGTGCGTGATCACCCCGCTGCCGCTGTGGCTGCGTGGTGGCCAGCTGTTGATCGCGGTCTCGGCAGTGCTGGTGGCGATGGCACTGTGGGCCGCACGCCGCGAGTTCTACCGCCAGGGTGCCCTGCTGGACGAAGCCTGGTCGTGGCCGTGGCTGCGCAATCTCGGCCTGGTGCTGGTTGCGGTCACCTGGCTGCTGTTCTTCACCTACAGTCATGTCGAATACCAGAACGAGCTGTGGTGGCAGTTCGCGGTGTCGGGCAATGCACCGCGCGCACTGCGTGCGTTGCTGGTGGTCGCCATCGCGCTGGTGATGTTCGGCCTGGCGCGGCTGCTGCACAGCACGCGCAGCCCGCTGCCAGCCGCCGACGAGGCCACGCTGCAGTCCCTGGCGCCGGTACTGGTCGGTGCCACCGATACCCAGGCCTGCCTGGTACTGACCGCCGACAAGGCGGTGCTGCGCGATGACGCGAAACAGGGCTTCGTGATGATGCAGCGCTACGGCGGTTCGCTGATCGCGATGGGCGATCCGGTCGGCCCGCCTGACGTGGCGCGCGCGTTGATCTGGCGCTTCCGCGAGGAAGCCGACCGGCTGGGCCTGCGCCCGGTGTTCTACCAGGTGGGCGAGACCTACTGGCAGACCTACCTCGACCTGGGCCTGGGCCTGGTCAAGCTGGGCGAGGAAGCGATGGTGCCGCTGCATGACTTCGGCCTGGAAGGCCGCGAACGCGCCGATCTGCGCCAAGCCTGGAACCGGGGCAAGCGCGGTGGCCTATCCTTCCGCGTGGCACCGGTGGAGGAAATTCCCAGCCTGCTGCCGCGCCTGCACGCAATTTCCAACGCATGGCTGGAAGACAAGGCCGGCGATGAGAAGGGCTTCTCGCTGGGCAGCTACGACCCGGACTACCTGGTGCGCTTCCCGGTGGCGCTGGTCGAAGCCGAGGGCCAGATCGTGGCGTTCGCCAACCTGTGGCAGGCACCGGCCGGCGCCGAGCTGTCGGTCGACCTGATGCGCCACGTCAACGAAGCACCGAAGGGCACGATGGACTTCCTCTTCATCGAACTGTTCCTGTGGGGCCGCGCGCAGGGCTATGCGCGTTTCTCGCTGGGCATGGCACCGTTGTCCGGGCTGGCACAGCATCGGCTGGCCGGTCGCTGGAACCGATTGGCCGGTCTGCTGGCGCGGCACGGCGAACGCTTCTATGGGTTCAGTGGCCTGCGCCGCTTCAAATCGAAGTTCGATCCGCAGTGGCGGCCGCGCTATCTCGCCGCGCCCGGCGGCATGCATCTGCCGGCCGCGCTGCTGGATGCCACGCGCCTGATCTCGCTGGATCCGCGGCGGAATTGAAGCCGCGATCCGCCGGGCATGGCCCGGCGCTACCTGCCACCCGGTAGGTGTCGACCTTGGTCGACACGCTCATTCCACGGCACCTTCAGCCCCGGCGCCGACCAAGGTCGGCGTCTACCAACAGCCGTCGAGCGTGGCTCGACGCTACATGCGCCGGGTAGGTGTCGACCCTGGTCGACACGCTCAGCCCGCGGCGCCTTCAGCCCCAGCGCCGACCAAGGTCGGCGTCTACCAAACGCTACACCCCGCCCTTCAGGATCACTTCGGCGAGGCGGTCGTAATCGCCACCGAAATGGTGATCGCCCGGCAGCTTCACCTTCCTCACGCCGTCATTGGCCGGCAGATCCGGGCACAGCGCGTCCTCATCCTTGTCGCCGTACACGCACAGCGTTTTTTCCGCCGGCAGCCTGGCCACTTCCGGTGCGATCGGCAGGCCGTCGCCGCCACCGCCCAGCCAGTTGCTGACATGGAATTCGAAGTCGGCCTTCCTGCCCACCGACAGCAGCACGATGCGCTCCAGCGCCTCACGGGTGCCGACGTCGAGCTGGTTGATGGTGGCCGGCAGCACGTCGGCGCCCTGCGAGAAACCGATCAACATCACCTTGTCGCGGCGCCATTGCTGGCGGTAGTGGTCGATGATCTTCTGCAGGTCGCCCGCAAAGCCCTTCGGTGTGCGCTCGCTCCAGAAGTAGCGCAGCGAATCGATGCCGACGACCGCCACGCCATGCTCGTTGAGTGACGACGCCACGTTCTTGTCCAGGCCAGCCCAGCCACCGTCACCGGAGACGAACACCGCCAGCGTATCGCCGCTGCCGGTCGCCGGCATTTCCACCACGGGCAGGCCCTTCAGTGCAGCAGGCGGCGGTGCCAGGCTGACGCCGGCCTGCGCGCCGATCACCCGTGCCGCAGCCACCAGGCCCGGTGACGCATCACCGCGCGCGGTGCGCTTGAACTCGCGTGCCATCGCGACCTGCTGCACGAACGCGCTGGCCTGGCCGACCTTGCAGCCGCGGTCACCGGCCGCGCTCAACCACGGAAAATTCAGTTCGGCCGGCTGCAGCCTGTCGTGCTTCACACCATCGCCGCAGACCATGCGCTGGTGGTTGTGGTCCGGGCAGAAGCCGGTGGTCAGTACACCGGCAAACACCTGGGTATCGGCCTGCGCTGCCAGCGAATAGGCCATCTCGGCACCTTCGCCATCACCGCCGACCAGCGGCAGGTGGTAGCCGGGCAGATGCAGCGAGGCCTGCAGCCAACGTGAGAAATTCTCGACGTCACCGGAACCGAACGAACAGGTCGGGTCCCCCTCGCGCTTGAGCACACCGCGCAGGTGCGCAATGTCCACTGCCGCGACCAGCGCGCCATCGGCACGCAGGGCCTCGATCGGCAGGCGGCTGGTGTCACCACCGGCCGTGGGTTCGTGGAACCAGATCACCACCCGTTGCGGCGTGCCGGATGGCATGTGCACCGGAATCTGCTCGAACCGCCCATGGCTGAACTGCTGCGGGGTCACGGCCGCCGTTGCCGGCAGCGCGGCCAGCGCCAGTACCACACCCATTGCCCTGCTCAGCCCTGCACGCTTCATATCGCATCCCCGATGGAATGCGCACACGATACGCCGCCGCCGCGTGCACGGCACGTACCGGCGCAGGCCGATGGGGATTCAGTGGGCTGCGGCCCGACGGCTGCGACGGTACAGCGCCATCGCCAGATACAGCAGCCAGCCAACGATCACCGCGATCACCACTTTCTGTCCCAGCCCACGCGGTGGACCACCACGCCACAGCACATGCAGCCACAGCAGCACAAAGGCCAGCCATGCCCAGCCCCAGAGCAGGCCCGCAGCGGACTGCCAACCCGGTTCGCGGCGCAGATACCAGGCCTGCAGCAGCATGCCGACGCTGGCACACAGGAACGCCGTGTTGGCTGCCAGCCCATGGATGAACGGTGCCAGCAGCGGTGTTGCTTCAGGCAGCCAGCTGTCGCCGATGGCGACCGTCGCCAGCCCCAGCGCGGAAACCGTGAACAGCAATGGTGCGGCCGCACTGCGCCGCGGGCCGATGCTGCCGCGATACAGCGCAATGCCAAGCGCCGCAATGGCCAGCGCCAGCAGGCAGTAGGCAGCGCGCAATGCCAGCCCCCACGGCCCGTGCAGGTACAGGCTCAAGGTCGCCCGCACCCAGTCCAGATCACTGCGCGCAACCTGGGTCCACAGCGCGGTGGCCACGAACAGCACCAGTGCCACCAGCGCCAGCACCGCCGCCGGGCGTGCACGGCTCATGGTGCGGCCTCTGGATGCCGCGTCTTCCACTCGGCCAGCGCCTTGCGGTAGCGCTGCAGCTCATCGGAATACAGGTCCAGCACACACAGCGGGCAACCACTGCCGCAGCATTCGTTGGGGCCGGGTTCTTCCGGTGGCAGCGGGCGGGGATCGGGATCAGGGACGGACACGGTCGGAAACGGCAATCATTGGAAACAGGTCACCAGTGTACCGGGCCGGCTCAAACGCCCAGCTGACGTCGCAGGTTGTCACGGGCGGCCGCGTCCAGGCGCTGGTGGAAGAACTCGCTGAGGAATATCCGCGGAGCGCGCAGCAGGCCCTGCAGGAAGCGGCGACGGCCGGCACGGTACAGGAAGCCCGGCACCACCCCTTTGTATTCTTCGGCCACGCCACGGTCATAGGCAGCGAACACCGGTTCCGGCGCGGCCAGGATCGCCATGTCGCAGTCCAGGAACAGCGCCGCCTCGGCATCCACATCCTCCGGACCAAGCGCGCCGTGGCGGGCGGTCAGCAGGATCAATTGCTCCACGCGAGCGGCGTCGACAGTGGCAAGCTCTGGCGCCTGTGTGATCGCCTGCAGAGCCAGCTGCGCCGAACGCGCCTCGTTGTCCTTGCGCCCCGCCTGGTAGATCGCATCGTGATAGAGCACGGCCAGATAGATCTCGGCCGGCTGCTTCCAGCCGGGGCCGTCGGCGACATCCTGGCAATGCTGCAGCACCGCGCGCACATGGCCGAAGTGGTGGTAGGCCCGTGGCGGCGTTGCATAGCTGTCCTGCAGCGCCTGCCACTGCGCCGGGGCAAGCGTCAGCGGTGAGAAGTCCATGACCGGATCATCCCGCCTGCGCCGGCGCCGGGCAAGCTGGCGGTTTTTTCACCACGCACTCACAACGCTTGCCGGGCGGGGCCCGGAGCCAGTTGTCCACAGCTTTGTCGAGCGCTGGTCCACACCGGTTGTGGATGAACGCGGCGCCGACCAACGGTCGCTGCAGCCGGACATCCATGGGCATACACTCGCCACAGGCGGGAGCGCCCGCCGCTGCCGGGAACCGTCATGTACCGTTCTGCCGCCCATTGCCTCACTCTTTCGCTGCTGGCCTTCTGTGCTCCTGCCTTCGGCGCAGGCCAGGCACCGCCCGCCGATGTGGTGACGACCCCGACCATCACCGTGTCGGCCGCACGTGTGCCGACCCCGGAAGAAGTGTTCGCCATTCCCGCGGACCTGCGTGCGATGCTCCAGAAGCAGGTGATCCAGCGCAGCTACTCCCGCGACCAGCGGCTGCAGGCGCTCGTGGCGATGATCTTCGACCAGCACGGGCTGGACCTGCAGTACGACGCCAATGCGACCTACACCGTCAGCGATATCTGGCAGCACCGCCGCGCCAACTGCCTGGCCTTCACCCTGCTGTTCGTGACGCTCGCGCGGGAGGCTGGCATCCAGGCCCGCGTGCAGGAAGTCGGGCAGGTGGTGTCCTGGTACCAGGACCAGGACGCGGGCGTGGTCTACAGCGTCGGCCACGTCAACGCCGGTGTCGACGTCGGTGGGCGTTTCGGTACCGTCGATCTGGACCGCAATGTGCTCTATGACCGCCGCGGCCCGGTTCCCGTCAGCCGTGCGCGGGCGTTGGCGCACTTCTACAACAACCGGGGTGCGGAGCGCCTCGCCGACGGTGATTTCGTCGGCGCGCGTGCATTCTTCGACGCGTCCCTGGCTCAGGACAGCGGGTTCGCTCCGGTGTGGAACAACCTCGGCGTGCTCGACCACCGCGAAGGCAACAACGAGGCGGCGCGGCAGGCGCTGGACCGATCGCTGCAGCTGGAAGGCCGCCAGGATGCCGCACTGACCAATGCCTCCGCGCTGTTCCGCAGCCTGGGCTTGACCGCGCAGGCACAGTCACTTGAGCGCCGGTTGAAGTCGGTGCAGCGCGAAGACCCGTTCGCGCAGTACATGTTCGGCGCCAAGGCCGAACGTGCCGGCCAGCTGGACCAGGCGATCCGCTATTACCGGCAGGCCGTGCGCCTGTATGACACCGCGCATCAGTTCCACTTCGGGCTGGCACGCGTCTATTTCCTGGCTGGCCAGCTCAAGCGCGCCGATCGCGAACTGCTGCGTGCGCAGGAACTGGGAGGCGCGCCGGAGCAGGCGCGCTACCAGGCCAAGCTGGACAGCCTGGCCCGCTGGCGCGCGCAGCAGCAGGCCAAGCGCTGAAGGCGATCAGGCCTTCTTGAGGAAGCAGGTCTTCAGGACCAGGCCCTTGATCTTGTCCGAGTTGCCTTCGATGTGCTCGGCGTCATCCTCGACCAGGCGGATGTTGCGGATCACGGTGCCCTGCTTGAGCGGGATCGAGGAGCCTTTGACCTTCAGGTCCTTGATCACGGTGACGGTGTCGCCGGCCTGCAGGGTGTTGCCGTTGCTGTCACGCACGACCAGGGTGGAACCGGCGCTTTCCTCGGCGGTCCATTCGAAACCGCAGTCGGCGCAGATCCACAGCGCACCATCGGCGTAGGTGTTTTCCAGGGTGCACTGCGGGCAGGCGGGGGCAGAAGACATCAGCAAGTACCTCAAAGTGAATCAACAGCCGCCATTGTAACCGCCTGGCTCCCTGCCCTTTTCCGGCCAGCGCCCGGCGGCTCGCATGACCCGATCCGGAACCCCCACCCAGAACAGAAGGCCGCAGGAACTTGCAGTCGGCGACGAACTGCAGCAGAGTGCGCGGCCCCTGATCGCCCCCCGGAACTCCCCATGCGCCTCGGCATCGACTTCGGTACCAGCAACTCCGCCGCCGCCATCGTGCATGAGGGGAAACTGCTGCCGATCCGCTTCGGCGACGCCGAGCAGTTCCGCACCAGCGTGTACTTCCCTGGCGTGGTGCCCGACCCGGACGACTTCCAGCTCGACGCCGGCCAGGAACACGAGCTGCAGCAGATGATCGACAGCGCCGCGCGCGCGGCCCGCGCCGCCGGCCAGGAACGCACGCCGCAGGCGCTGCGCCGCGAAGCCCTGCGCGCACTGCGCCGGGAATGGATGGAAGCCCGCGCCGGCAAGGAGCGCAGCGCCAGCGACCTGCTGCAGAACGCGGTCTACGGCGACGACGCGCTGGAAGCCTATTTCGAGGAACACGAAGGCAACCTGGTGCAGAGCCCGAAGTCGATGCTGGGCTACAACCTGCACCCGCGCGCGAAGCAGACCATCACCGGCATCGCCGCGCACATCCTCGAGCACATCCGCCTGACCGCCAGCGCCCAGCTTGGCCAGCCGCTGCGTGCCGCCCTGCTCGGCCGCCCGGTGCAGTTCCGCAGCTCGATCGGCGCGGCCGGCAACGATCAGGCACTGGACATCCTGCGCGAAGCCGCCACCCAGGCCGGTTTCGACCAGATCGATTTCCTCGAGGAACCGGCCGCGGCGGCCATGCATTACCACGCCGAAAGCCGCGAGCGGCACCAGGCGGTGATCGTCGACATCGGCGGGGGTACCACCGATATCGCCCACGCCGAGGTTGGTGGCGATGCTGCGCCGCGCATCCACCGCGCCTGGGGTATCGCCCGTGGCGGTACCGACATCGATCTGGCGCTGAGCCTGTCCAGCTACATGCCGCTGTTCGGCCGCGGCATCACCCGCGTACCCGCCCACCACTACGTGGAAGCCGCCACCGTGCAGGACATGACCCGCCAGCGCGACTTCCGCCAGCACAAATACGATCACGTCGACGACCCGTGGGGCGCGCGCCTGCAGGCCCTGCAGGACACCGGCAACACCGCCCGCCTGTACCGCGATGTCGAACGCGCCAAGATTGCCCTCAGCGCCGCCAGCGAGCACCGGAGCACGCTGGACTACATCGCCCGCGACCTGCATGCCGACAGCAGCGCCGACGGCCTGGCCGCCGCCGCCCATGGCTACCTGGAGCAGATCCGCGAGCTGCTGGCCCAGGTCCGCAGCGACATCGGCGGCGACCCGGACGCGGTGTTCCTGACCGGTGGCATGTCCCGTGCCGGCTACCTGCGCCAGGCCGTGGCCGAGGCCTTCCCGGGGGCCCGCATGGTCCACGGCGAGCCCTCGCTGGGCGTGGTCCAGGGCCTTGCGCTGGCGGCAGCCAGCCAGGATTAACAAAACGTTACGCGGTCTAAGTTACTCTTGGTCGGCTAGAACCACGCTGCACCTTCCGCCGGCCACGCCGGTGTGTGTCCACAGTGCAGCCTGGCCCGCCCCGCGGGCCTAGCGGCCATGCCTTCCTGGCTCGTTCATGGTCCGCGCAGCACCTGAGCCGCCATCGAGACCCGCTTTGGGCACCCGCCAGGCCCCTGTGGCCTTACAACCTGACGCAGCACCTGCACCCATCGACTGCCGCCGTTGTGACGCGGTCTGTTGCCGGCTGCCCGTGCTGCTGCAGCCCGGCGACCACGTGCCCGGCCAGTTCCTGTCACGCGACACCCACGGCCGTGCCGTGATGGCGCGCAACGAGGAAGGCTGGTGCGCGGCGATCGATCCCTATCACCTGCGCTGCACGATCTATTCGCAGCGCCCGGCGATCTGCCGCCAGTTTTCGATGGGCGGCGATGACTGCCGCCGCGAGCGGCAGGACTACCTGCGCCAGGCCGATGCCTGGGCGCTTTCCTCCCCTTCCACCTGACAGGAGCAACCATGCCCCGCAAGGCAAAGACCCCCGCGAAGGCCAGCAACAGCATCCGCAGCGAACGCAAGGGCGCGGCCGCCAGCACTGTGGTCAGCAGCGATTCGATCGCTTCGGACCTGGCAGCGTTCCGCAAGGCCGGTGGCAAGATCGAAGTCCTCGGCACCACCTGGGCGCTGAAGAAAGCCAGCTGACCCAGTACCGACCGCGGCGGCGCTGCCGCCGCGGCCTGCCGGATCGCGTTCAGCGGTCCAGGCGTACCCGCACACTGCCCGAATGCGACTGGATGCGGATGTCACCATCACCGCCGCCCAGACGCGTATCGAGGTGGCTGCCCGGCCCATAGCGCGGCCGCTCCACCTGCCCGGCATCGCTGTTGATCGATCCGCTGAAGCTGTTCACCGACAGCTGTGCCGACACCGTGCGCGGCAGGCTCAGCGTGACCGAGGCACTGACCGATTCGACGTTGATGCGGCCGCCAGGAGCCAACCCGGCCGCTGCCAGATCGATGCTGCCCGAGACGGTCTCCACCGCCAGCCGCTGCACGCGCCCGGCATCCACCTCGACCCGACCGGACACCGTCTGCGCACCGATATCACCGGACACGCCGCCGCCGGCCTCGATCCGGCCACTGACCGTGTTCACGTCCAGCTTCGGCGTCTGCAGGCGTGCGCTGACGCTGCCACTGACCGTGTTGAGCTTGCTGTCGCCACTGCGGCCAGCCGCGCTCAGGCTGCCGCTGACCGTGTCGGCCTGCAGCCGTCGCACATCGATGCCACTGATGTCCTGGCTGGCGCTGACCGTGCTCAGCAGCAGCTCCACCGAGCGCGGCACGTTCAGTACCAGCGTCGCGCCACCATTGCTGCTGCGGCGCGGGTATTCGATCTCCCAGCGCACACGGTTGGCACTTTTCTCCTGACGCAGCTGCAGGCCGTCGCTGAGCGTGCCGGTGAGCTGCACGTCATTGCGGTCCCAGCCACGCACGGTCACCTTGCCGGCCACATTGCTCAGCTCGATGCGACCGCCCGCGGCCAGGGTGTGGCGCTCGTCAATGCGGGTGTCGGCCAGCGCCACGGCAGGGGCCAGCAGCAGCGCGACACAGCAGGAAATCAGGGTTCGGGTCATGGGGGTCTCCTCAGGTCGTCAAGCCGGACTCGGCGGCATAGGCCGCCTGCCGGGTCAGTTCCAACCGCAGCGCGTACGTGCGCTTGAGCTGGCCAAGCAGGTGCGGCGCACGCGGGTCCTGCGCCAAGGCGGCACGGATCTGCGCTGCGCTTTCATCCAGTTCATGCAGCGCCGGCTGCCATTCCGGCGCCCGTCCATCGGGCAGCGAAGCGACGGCCTGCTGGTACTGCTCGGTCATCGCCGCCGCCTGCAGCTGCAGGGTAGACGGCACCGGCGCGTCCGGCTGCGCATGCCGCCACGGTGCCACCGCGTACAGCGCAAGACTGGCGGCCAGTGCAGCCCCCACCGGCAGCCACCAGCGGCGCCGCGAGCGGATCGGCAGGGCCACCACGTTGTCGCCCGGCGCAGGTGCCGCCTGCGGTTCACGCGGCGGCAGCTGCGCCGACAGGCGTGCCCAGCCATCGGTGGGTACGCCGCGTTCGGTCGGCAGCGCGCGCAGCCGGGCCAGCAGATCGTGGTCGGAATCGTGGTCGTGTGTACTCATGTCATGTCTCCCAGCCGTGCGCGCAACAGGCCGCGCGCACGATGCAACTGTGCCTTGGAACTGCCGACGGCCATCTGCAGCTGTTCGGCGATTTCCTGGTGTTTCCAGCCTTCGATGTCGTGCAGTACCAGTACCGCACGTGCCCGTGGCGGCAGTGTCGACAGTGCCCGTTCGAGGTCGCGTTCGGTGCCGGCGCAACGATCGTGCACTGCCAGCTCCTGCAACCCTCCGTCCACTTCGTCGAGGCTGTCGTGATCCTGCCCGCCGGCACGTCCGCGCAGCTCCATCAGTGCCGCGTTGACGCCCAGCCGGTGCAGCCAGGTCGACAGGCTGCTTTCGAAACGGAAGCCCGGCAGCGCCTTCCACGCCTGCAGGAACGCTTCCTGCAGCGCGTCCTCGGCGCGTGCCTGCTGGCCGCCACACAGCCGCCACAGCACAGCGAATACACGGGGCGCGTGGCGCCGGTACAGCAGTTCATAGGCAGCGGTATCACCGGCGGCCGCCGCCCGCACCAGGGCGGGTTCATCGACGGCGTCGTTGGCGGCAGGCGGCGCGGGCATGGTGGTGTCGAGCATATCGCTTGGATGCGGCGACCCGGGAAAAGGTTTAGAGCCGATCGATGATCGATGGCATGCAACCTTTTGGGTGGCTGCTGCATCCATGAAAGGTCCTTCGCGAAATTGCCGTCCAGGAGTCCTGCCATGTCCAGCCCATCCTGCGCCGCCCTGCTGGTGATCACCGCCTGTGTCCTGCTGCAGGCGCTGGGCCTGTCACTGCAGCTGCGTCCCGACAATGGCCGCGCCTGCCTGCTGCAGCACCGCCAGGAGCTGGTGTGCGTGGCCTGGAACCCGGCGGTCGAATCCCCCGCACGCGCCGGGTAACATCAGGGGCCGTTCCCGCCGCCTGTTTTCGCCCCATGATGTTGTCGCTGAAGGATCACCTGCCCGCCTGGACCCACCCGTGGTTGAACTACGCCGGCGTGGCGCTGCAGATCGTACTGGTGCTGCTGGTCGCATGGCTCCTGCGCGTGCTCGCCCGTCGCCTGATCCGCCGCTTCGCCGAGCACTACACGCTGCCGCCGGAAATGGTGATGGGCGCGCGCCGGATCACCAGTTTCGTGGTCTATTTCAGTGCCCTGCTGTACATCCTCAGCCTGCTCGGCGCAAAGCCGTCGGTGCTGTGGACCGCGTTCACCGGCTTTGCAGCCGTGGGCGCGGTGGCCTTCTTCGCGGCGTGGAGCGTGCTGTCCAACATCTTCTGCACGCTGCTGATCTTCACCACCCGCCCGTTCCGCCTGCACGACTACATCGAGGTGCTGGAAAACGGCGAGAAGCCGGGCCTGAAGGGCCGGGTGATCGACGTGAACCTGATCTACACCACGCTGCAGGAAACCGGCGACGGCCACGAGGGCACGGTGCTGCAGCTACCGAACAACCTGTTCTTCCAGCGCACGGTGCGCCGCTGGCGCGACCCGGCGCAGGCCCCCGGCGGCATCCAGGGCGACGGCTGAGGGTGGTTTTCGGCAGGGCTGCGCCCTGCACCTGCTACGAGCTGGAGCAACAGCAACAGCAACAGCAACAGCACCAGCAACAGCAAAGGCAAAAACAAAAGCCGGCATTCCGTGGGTTGGCGGGATGGATCCGATGGCGGGAGACGCCGTAAACCCGTCCATGAAGTGACCCCCGAGACTTGGACGGGGTCAGGCGGCCGATTGGGCCTGCTCCCGGTACTTTATCGGGCTCAGACCTTTCAGTTTCAGTTTGATGCGTTCTTCGTTGTAGTACTGGATGTATTCCACCAGCCCAGCCTCCAGACTCTCGAGGCTGTCAAAGCTGTTCAGGTAGAAGAATTCCGACTTCAGCGTTCCAAAGAAGCTCTCCATCGCCGCATTGTCCAGGCAGTTGCCGCGCCGGGACATGCTTTGCTTCAACGAGTGCTTTTCCAGCATGTGCCGGTAGTTTTCATGCTGGTACTGCCAGCCCTGGTCGGAGTGGATCATGGGGCGCTCATCCGGGGAAAGCTTCTTGATGGCCTCCTCCAGCATTTGACCCACCAGATCAAATACGGGCCGACGCTTGATCTGATAAGCCACGATTTCGCCGTTGTAGAGGTCCATGATCGGCGACAGGTATAGCTTCATGCCCTGCACCTTGAACTCGGTCACGTCAGTCACCCACTTCTGGTTGGGCCGCTCGGCATGGAACTGGCGATTGAGGTCATTGCCAACCACAACATTGGCCGCCCCCTTGAAGGCCTGGTAGCGCTTCACACGCACCCGCGATTTCAGCCCCATCTCCCCCATCAGGCGCTGAACCCGCTTGTGATTGGTCCGATGACCCTGATTGGCTAATTCCAGCGTCACCGTGCGATAGCCATAGCGCCCTTGGCTTTGATCGTAGATTGCACGGATGCGCTCGCACAGGGCTGCCTCATCCTGATCCGGATGGGCCAGGACATGGTTCTGGTAATAGAACGTACTGCGTGACAGCTCAGCTGCTTCGAGCAGAAGCGACAGCGTATGAACCTGCCTCAATCCTTGGACGGCTTGCGCTTTGCGTCCTGCGCCGCCTGCTCTTCCCGGATCAAGGCATCGAGTTTTTTTAGGTAGTCGGTCTCCGCACGCAGATAGGCGACTTCCTTGAGCAGCTCATCGCGGCTCATATCCTCAGGTGGCTTGGACGAACGGGTCTTTTTCATCGGCTTTCGGGGCGGCGGCGGAGGGGGTGCCAACGCTTGGGCACCGCCTTGAGCATACAGGCGCCGCCATCGTCCCACCGCGCCGGCATCGCCAATTTGAAAGTAGGTGGTGGCCTCGCGCCCGGACAGGCCGTCCTGGCTCATTTTCTCCAGGACAGCCAGTTTGAACGGGAGGTCATAGGACCGGGCCTGGCGATGAAATCCCCGCCTCCCATGCAGCCGATAGGTCGCCACCCAGCGCCTGACCGTGGAGAACTCCAGGCCGTGGCGACGGGCAATGGCTTTTACCGATGTGGAGGTCTTGCAGGCCTCTTTGGCGACCTGCAGTTTGAAACGCGCGTCGTATTTGTTCATGTATCCCTCGGGGTTGGATCTAGCGTCCAACTCCCGGGGGTCACTTCACCATGGGGGCTTGGCCGCGGCATCCATGCCGCGGACACTCCCGCCACCGGACCCACCCCGCCTTCGACAGATTTCCGCGATCTGCCCGCATTGCGGTAGAGCCGAGCCATGCTCGGCTCAAATGTCTCGGATCTCGAAATATTCGACTTCGATGGAGATTCATCCACGCATGGCGTGGATCTACCAGATCCCGGGAATCTGTCAGAGGCGGGACGGTGTGGGTAGGCAGGACCGTTGGCGCCATGGATGGCGCCATCGAGCCCCCATGGGTGAGGGCGCTTTGCTTGCGAAGCACTGCTTCGCAAGCGCCCGAACGCCCAGCCGCCAGCGGCTGGGCCGGACCCCGGAGGGGGGTTTACGGCGTGTCCTGTCTACCCACACAGTCCCGCCTACCTGCGGAATGCCCGCTTTTGACGTTGAAGTTGCCTTGGCTTGAAGGCTTCGGCAGGTGCAGGGCGGCAAGCCCTGCCGAACAACCTTTACCTCAACTGGCTGTCCTTGCTGCCACGCCGGTTGTAGCCGGCATGCGCCTGCGCTTCGTCGTCATGCGCCTGCTGGCACGCCACGCACAGCCGTACCCCGGGCACGGCCTGGCGCCGCGCCAACGGGATCGGCGCGTCGCATTCCTCACAATGTTCCAGACCAGGACCCTCGCGCAGCTGGCGCCGCGCGCGGGCGATCGCATCGTCGACGGTGGCGTCGATCTGGTCCTGGACCGCGCCGTCTCCCGCCCAACCGGTGGCCATGGCCATCCTCCGCAGGTGTGTCGCCTGATATGGGGACGATACGCCGCGCAGTAAACGGTAGCGCCGAGCCATGACCGGCGGGCCTTCAGCAAGCTGAGCAGAAGGCAGACGGGCCGGAGCAGGCCATTTGCGACTTAATCCCCTCCGTCCCCTTTTTGGCTTACCAGACCAGGTCGTCCGGCACCTGGAACTGCGCGTAGTAGGCGTCGTCCTCGGCATTGCCGGTGGAGATCTCGGCGGTCGAGCCCGGCTGGCCATGGTCGACGATGATCGCCTCCGGGGCGCGTTCACGCACTTTTTCGGCAGCGGCGCGCGGCAGCAGGGCGTAGCCCTCGCCGTGGGCAACGATGACCAGCACGCCCACCGACAGCGCCTTGCGCAGCTTGGGGTCGATCAGCAGGGTGCGGATCGCCGCGCCATCGCTGAAGCGGTACTCGTCGTCGCCCTTGTGAGGCACGGCATGGGCCGTGATGATCTGCCGGGCCTGGGCCTTCTGTTCAGCCTGCCTGGCCTGGGCATTGCGCTCGGCGGCCAATGCGCGGTCGCGCTCGACCTTCTCGGCGCGGGCCCGTTCAGCCTCGCGCTGGACATCGGCCGAGGTCGATTCGGCCTTGCCCTGCCGGGCCTTGGCCTGCGCGCTCGCGGCAGCGCTGGCCTGCGACTTCTTGGCCAGGCCGGCCTTGAGCAATTGTTCCTGCAGCGCGTTGGGCTTTGCCATGGTCGATGCGTACCGCGTGTAATCTTGGATGCCCCATTCTACCGACGCCCCGCCGCCCCTGCATGGCAGTCCTGAAGTACCTCACCGGCTATCCCGAACCCCTGGTCGCCCAGGTCAGTGAACTACTGGCGCAGGGCAAGCTCGGCCCCTGGCTGCAGCAGCGCTATCCCGATCCGCACGAGGTGCGCAGCGACCGCCAGCTGTACGACTACACGCAGGAGCTGAAGGACCGCTACCTGCGCAAGTCGGTGCCGCTCAACAAGGTCTGCTACGACAACACGCTGGAAGTGATCAAGCATGCGCTGGGCACCCATACCGCCATCTCCCGCGTGCACGGCGGCCGCCTCAAGGCCAGCCGCGAGATCCGCATCGCCACCGTGTTCCGCCAGGCACCAGCGGCGTTCCTGCGCATGATCGTGGTGCATGAACTGGCCCACCTGAAGGAAGCCGATCACAACAAGGCCTTCTACCAGCTGTGCCAGCACATGGAGCCGGAGTACCTGCAGCTGGAGTTCGATACCCGCCTGTACCTGACCGAGCTGGCCAACCGCGGCCAGCGCTGACCGGCCGCAGCGGCTACACTGCGCGCCCCCTGCCTGACCTTTCCGCCATGGAACCGATCCGCCTCGACAAACGCCTGTCCGCCCTGCTCGGCATCCCGCGCGGTGAAGCGCGGCGCTACATCGAAGGCGGCTGGGTCAGCGTCAATGGCGAGGTGGTCGAGCAGCCGCAGCGCCCGGTCGATGACAGCGCGGTGATCGTCGTGGCCGAGCAGGCCAGCGATGAAAAGGCCGAGCGGGTCAGCATGCTGCTGCACAAGCCGGCAGGCGTTGCCGCTGAAACCATGTGTGCGCTGGTCAGCAGTGACAGCCGCAGCGAACTTGATGCCAGCGACATCCGTCCGCTTCAGCGTCACTTCCACGGCCTGCAGCTGGCCGCCTCGCTTCCGGCCAGCGACAGCGGCCTGGTGGTGGTCAGCCAGGACCCGGCCACGCTGGCCCATCTGCAGCGCAATCTGGGCCGCACCGAACAGGAATACCTGATCGAAGTGGCCGAAGGCGGTCCCGAGCGCGGCCCGTGGCTGATGGCGCGGCTGCAGCAGGAATCGGGCGGCGCCAAGGTCAGCTGGCAGAGCGAGCAGCGCCTGCGCTTCGCCGGCAAGGGCCTGACGGCCAAGGGCCTGCGCGTGGCGGTCACCGCTGCCGGCCTGCAGGTCGCGGCCGTGCGTCGGCTGCGGATTGGCCGCGTGGCACTGGGACCGCTGCCTGCGGGGCAGTGGCGTTACCTGGGCAGCGACGAACGGTTCTGACCCTTCAACCCTCGGGGTCGGATCCCTTTCCGCGGGAAAGGGCTCTGACCCCATCCACGCATGGCGTGGATCTACGGCGATAGGTCTGTTGGCTTTCATCCACGCACGGCGTGGATCTACCATCGGGGCATGAGCCTGCCCAAGCCCCTGTGGCGACGCCTGCCGCGCGTCGCTGCGATCATCCTCGCCGCGCTGTTGCTGCTGGTCCTGTCCGGGCTGCTGCTGGCCGACCACCTCACCCCGCAGGCACAGGGCGCACCCTCGCATGTGCTGCCACTGCAGCCGGCGCAGACCCGCATCGACCAGCAGATCGTGCCGCTGCAGGACGCACACCCCGGGCAGTCCGGCGTGGCGTTCCTCAGTGATGGCATGGATGCCTTCGCCGCGCGCGCGATGATCACCGCGCATGCAGGCCGCAGCCTGGACCTGCAGTACTACATCTGGCACGACGACCTGATCGGCCATCTGATGGCCAAGGCGCTGTACGACGCCGCCGAGCGCGGCGTGCGCGTGCGCATCCTGCTTGACGACATGAACGCCAAGGACAAGGACGCGTTGATGATGGCACTCGATGCGCATCCGAACATCGAGATCCGCCTGTACAACCCGTTCCGCAACCGGACCGGCATCCTGCGCATGGTGGAGATGGTGCAGCGCTTCTTCAGCGTGAACCACCGCATGCACAACAAGAGCTGGATCGCCGATGGCCGCGTCGCGATCGTCGGTGGCCGCAACATCGGCGAGGAGTATTTCAGCGCGCGCACCGATGTGAACTTCCAGGATCTGGACCTGCTGGTCGCCGGCCCCGCCGTGGAGCAGGCCAACCGCATCTTCGACGACTACTGGAACAGCGAAACCGCCATTCCGGTATCCGCGCTTGCCTTCCATACCGACGCACAACTGCGCCTGCTGGTGCGCGAATCGGACCATGAGGCGCAGCGGGACGTGGCCCTGCCGTACCTGGCGCGCGTGGCCGAATCGCGCAAGCGCCAGCGCCCGAGCCCCGAGCCGCTGCGCTGGAGCGGTGCAGTGCGCATCGTGTCCGACCCGCCGATGAAGCACCGCAAGGACGATCGCGCTGCCTGGCTGGTGTCGACCCTGATCAGCGAGCTGCAGGCCGCCAGGCACAAGGCCCTGTTGATCTCGCCCTACTTCGTTCCCGGCAACGAGGGCCTGGATGGCTTTTCGGCCATGTCCGGGCGGGGCGTGCAGGTCGGCGTGGTCACCAACTCACTGGCCGCCAATGACGTCGCCGCCGTACATGGTGGCTACATGGGCTACCGCGTGCCGTTGCTTGAAGCCGGCGTCCACCTTTACGAACTGAAGGCACAAGGGCAGTCCGGCGATGCCGGCGTGTTCGGCAGCAGCGGCGCCAGCCTGCATACCAAGGCGTTCCTGGTCGATGACCGCCGCGGTTTTGTCGGTTCGTTCAACCTCGACCCGCGCTCGGCCTATCTGAACACCGAGATGGGCGTGCTGTTCGACGATCCGGTGCTGGGCGCACAGCTGCGGGACGAGTACCTGCGCCTGGCTGATCCCAGGCACAGCTGGTGGCTGGCGCTGGATGACCGTCGCCGGTTGCGCTGGCTGGAGCGCGAACCGCCACCGCACTGGGTGGAGGCCGAGCCGGGGGCAACGGCGCGCAAACGCTGGTTGTCGCGGGTGATCAGCTGGCTGCCGGTGGAATCGCAGCTGTAGCGCTCAGGGCGCAGGACCTGCCTCTTCCTGTCCGGCGTCATCCCGTGTTTCCACGCTGCGCCCATGCAGGCGCCGCCAGATCCAGCGCAGCGCATGCGGCGGCGCCGAAGGCAACTGTTCAAGCAGGGCCAGCATGCGGCTCTGGCTGGCATGTCCGTGCCGGCACAGCAGGCTGGCCGCTGCGGCCGCGCTGGCAAGGCGCAGGCTGTCGGCCAGCGGGCCATCCGCCTCGGGCGCCAGCGCCTGGTGCACCGGCTCGGGCAGCTCCCAGGCCGCAGCCACGCGTTGCGCCAACGGCAGCGACCACTGTTGGAGCAGCTGCAGCGCCAGCGCCGGCTCCACCGTTTCATCGCGTGCCTGCGCTTCCTGCAGCAGCTGGCGCATCACCAGCGCGGCCCCCAGCCCCTGTACCAGGCCCAGCCACTGGGCGGCGAAGGCATCGCCGAAAGTGACCGTGCGCGCGTGGTCAGCGGCTGCGCGCGAGGCCAGCAGTGCGTGCTCCCAGATGATTGTGCTGAACTGCGGAAACACCTCGCACTGCACCTGCATCACCGGCTGCACCAGAACTGCGCTGATGATCTGTCGCACGCCTTCGGTACCGACCAGCGTCACCGCCCGCTGCAGGCTTTCCACCGGGCGCTCGTGCACCTTGTAGGCCGGGCTGTTGGCGATGCGCAGCAGGTTGCCGGTCAGCACCGGGTCCTGGCCGATGATCGCCGCCATCACCCGCGCCGACGCAGCATCGTCGTTGACCGTCTGGATCAGCTGCGGCAGCAGTTGCGGGCGGCGCGGCAGCTGACGGGCCGCCCAGTCCCGGTCCTGCAGCGCGCGCGCCACCGCCTCGCCCAACCCCGCAGCCTGCACCGCTGTGGATTCACCGGCCAGGCGCGGGTACAGGGCCAGCGCATGCAGGCCACGCTGCAGATGTGCAGCGATCTCGGCCGAAGGCAGAGCCTCGCCCTGCAGGCTGGCCGCAGCCGCCGCCACCGCCTGCCGCGACGCCGCCGCCAACCGGGACGGTGCCGTCCCGGTCGAGCGCGCCAGCCAGCCACGCAGTGATCGCCACCAGGCCGGCGTCATCGCCGCCCGCCCTGTCGTTGTGGTGCCCTTGCCGTCACTGACCGCCCTGCCTCTTCACGCGAATCCGGCCACCCGCCGTCGTCGCAGCATCGGCCGAACTTTCATCTTCTTTAACCGGAAGGCCACCGATGTCGACGGCACCGGCCGGGGGAATGGACTAGAATGGCGCCGCGCGACCCGTCCCCCTGCACCGACGACGTCGCTTTTTTTGTTTTGGGACCCTACCGTTCACTGGCCGTTCGCTGCAGTTCGCCGCTGATCGCGCCATCGGAGACGCCATGCTATTCGAAACCCTCGCCACCACCGGCCACGAACAGGTGGTGTTCTGCCACAACCACGACGCCGGCCTGAAGGCGATCATCGCCATCCACAACACCACCCTCGGCCCGGCCCTGGGCGGCGTGCGCATGCGCCCCTACGCCAGCACCGACGAGGCGCTGGCCGATGCGCTGCGGCTGAGCCGGACGATGACCTACAAGAATGCACTGGCCGGCCTCAACGTGGGTGGCGGCAAGGCGGTGATCATCGGCGACCCCAAAGTGGACAAGACCGAGGTGCTGTTCCGTGCCTTCGGCCGCTATGTCGATTCACTGGGCGGGCGCTACATCACCGCCGAGGACGTCGGAACCGACGTCAACGACATGGAGAACATCTACCTGGAAAGCCAGTTCGTGACCGGCGTGCACCAGGTCCATGGTGGCTCCGGCGATCCCGCCCCGTTCACCGCCTACGGTGCGCTGCAGGCACTGATGGCGTCGATGCGCTTCAAGTTCGGCCATGAGGAAGTGGGCAAGACCAGCATCGCCGTGCAGGGCCTGGGCCACATCGGCATGGAACTGGTGAAGCTGCTGCGCGACCGCGGTGCCAAGCTGTACGTCACCGACCTGGACAGCGCGCTGGTTGATCGCGCGGTCAGCGATTTCGGCGCCGAAGCAGTCAAGCCGGATGAGATCCACGAGGTGAACGCCGACGTGTTCGCACCGTGCGCGCTGGAAGGTGCGATCAATGCCGACACGCTGCCGCGGATCAAGGCGAAGATCATCTGCGGCACCGCCAACAACCAGCTGTCGAGCCTGGAAATCGGCGACGAGCTGCATGCGCGCGGCATCCTGTATGCGCCGGACTATGCAGTCAACGCCGGTGGCGTGATGAACGTGTCGCTGGAGATCGACGGTTACAACCGCGAACGCGCAATGCGCCTGATCCGCAGCATCTACCACAACCTCACCCGCATCTTCGAACTGTCGCAGCGCGAGAACATCGCGCCGCAGCGTGCCGCCGACCGCATCGCCGAAAGCCGCATCCTGTCGATCGGCAAGCTGAAGATGCCGCTGGGCCGCAGCACCCCGCGCCTGGGCAACCTGCGCGGCGGTTGAACCTGCCGATGTCGCGCCGGGCATGACCCGGCGCGAGCCGTCCTTCAGAAGCCGGTGCTGTAGCGCAAGGCGGCCTGCCGCGCACCTTCGCCACCAACGCGCTGGTCGAAGCCCAGGCTCAGGCGCCCATTGCGGCCCCACCACGATTCCAGCGCCACGCCGATCAGCGCACTGCCGCGCGGCGCGTTCCAGCCCGCCAACGGCGCCCAGGCATCGACGCCGACGAAGCTGGCCTGCCAGTCCGCATCCGCACCATCAAGCCGTTGCTGCCATTCGGCATGCCCACGCAGCGTCCAACGCCCCCAGCCGCGCTCGCCGCGGATACCGGCCAGCATCTGGCTGCGCTGCACGCGGTTGGCATCGCCCCGCAGGCCGAAACCAAAGCCGCCGAGTTCATTGAAGGCGTCGGTCTCCACACGCGTGGTGCTGGCACCGACGTAGGGCGTCATCGATGCGCCCGCACGCCCCAGCCGGTACCCGCCCTCCACGCTGGCACTGCTGAAACGGCCGCCGTACCGCGCGGAGACGCCATAGGCACCCGCACCGAGCAGCAGCTGACGATCCAGCGCGCGGGTGAACTGTCCGCTCCCCACCTGGGCCAGCGCGTAGCCACGTCCCAGATTCCAGCCGGCATACAACTGTGCCTGCGCCTGGCGATCACGCCCACGATCACCGCCGAAACTGCTGCCACCAGTGCTGCGGGTCTCGCCAAACGCCACGCCCATCAGGCCGTTGCTGCCCAGTGGCAGATCCTGGCCGGCCATCCAGCCCCGGCTGTCGGCAGCGTTGCCGGCGAAGCCGCCCTGCCCCGCCTCACCCAGCGCGCTCTGCCAGCTCCCGCGCAGGCGCGGTGCGGCCTGTACACGATCAAAGCGCTCGGCGATCGCACGCCGCGACATGTCGATGCTGTCGAAGGTCGCTGCTTCGGCTCGCGCATGCGCTTGACCGGACAGGCTCTGCAGGCTGGCGGCCAGGCCCTGCGGGCCACCGCCGGTCCACTGCAGGGCACCGGCCGCTGCACCAAAGGCCGATCCCTGCAGGCCTGTGTTTTTGTCCAGCGCTGCGAATGCACCTTCCAGGCGCTGTGCTGCCACCTGGGCGGACGCCCCCAGCCCGCTGGCCGCTGCGGTGACGCTGACCTGGGTCAGGTTCAACCACACGTTGTTGCTGTCATAGCCGTAGCTGCTCTGCAGCAACGACAGGCCCTGCAGGCCACTGGAGGTAGCCGGCGTACTGAAGGTGCCGCTGAGTCCGCCTGCCGCATGGATCAGGTCCTGCCGGCTGCCGTTCTGTGGCACGTAGCCGGAAACGAAGCCATGCACGCGCACGCCACCGTCGATGGCGGCATTGCCGGTCACCTGCAGCGCATTGGCACCGAGCGCGATCATCAGCTGGCCACCTGCCTGCTGCGTGTAGTTGCCCTCGATGGTGCCGGTGGTGTTGCCGGTGGTGAGGAATACGCTGCTGCCGTTGACCACATTGCCGATCACGCGGGGCGTGCCGCCATTGAACTGCAGGCCGGTCGAATCCGGATCGGACTGGCCGAGGATGGTCACGTTGGAACGGATCACGCCACCGTTCTGCAGCGACAGGATGCCGCGTTCGATGCGGGTGGCACCGGTGTAGCTGTTGTTGCCGGTCAGCACCAGGGTGCCCCCGCCCTGCTTGACCAGCCCGCCGCTGCCGACGATATCGTTGCGCCACGCCGAGCCGGTCGAGGCCAGATCCACGTTGGCGACCACATCACCCCAGTCGAAACGACCCGGACCGTTGATCGCACGACCGATGTCGAGCAGGCCGTAGCCGAACACCAGATCCACGCCCGGCGCGCCGATATCCTTGGCGGTGCCCAGCAGGGTCTGCCGCACCAGATCGTTGCTGAAGTACGGGAAGCGCTCCCAGACCAGCGCCGCCGCACCGGAAATCAAGGGCGCCGCGAATGACGTGCCGTAGTTCCAGTAGTAGCTGCCACCGTTGGCATCGGGGTAGACCGCGCTGCCGGGCGCCGCCAGGCAGTAGCGGGCCGCCTGGCCACAGGCATTGGCATAGCTGGCCAGCGTACCGGGCGCATACGGATCCACGGCGGTGGCCACCAGCCAGCCGCGCTCCAGGTCGGCAGCCGGCAGCGTGCCGGCCACGCCCTGCTGGCTGGGCAGTGCGGCCAGGCTGCTCGGCTCGCTGCGGCCATCATTGCCCGCGGCGAACACCACCAGCCCGCCATGGTTGATCACGAAGGGGCGATATTCGGCGGCCACCTGCGCGGTGGTCGGCAGGTCGGTCCAGTACAGGCCGCCCCACGAATTGTTCATCACCTTCACGTTGTAGCTGATCAGGTCCTGGTGGACCTGGGCCACGCCCAGCGGGCCGCTGAAGGAATTGCCCTTGCCGCTGCCGTCATCGACGGGCGGCTTGTCGGCAATGATCCGTGCCGACACGATCTGCGCCTTTGGCGCGATGCCACCCGGCCAGGAGCCCGTTGCCGCGCCGGCGGCGAGGCTGGCCACGGCGGTGCCGTGGCCGACCACATCATCGACACCCAGATTGTTCCTGGCCGGATCGATGTAGTTGAGGTTGGCCAGCACCCGGCCATTCAACGCCACCGCATTGCGCTGCACGCCGGAGTCGACGATGCCGATGCGCACGTTCTGGCCGGTCAGGCCGGCAGCCTGTGCGGCGCGCGCATTGGTGACTGACAGATGCGCGTCGAAGGCCGGCTCCTGCGGTTTGACCGGGGGCGGCGTCGTCGGTGGCGGGGTAGTCGGTGGCGGCGGTGGTGGCGGGGTATCGATGCGCACGTTGCCGCCCCCGCCACCTCCACCACAGGCCGTCAGCGCTACCACCAGCGCGGTTCCAAGGGCAGACCTCACCATCATCGTGCGTTCCATCGATTCCTTCCCATGAACGTTGTCCTGCCTTCATCCCGGCAGGCGTGCGGCCGCGCCCAGCGGCGGCCCTCCCCGACCCTCTATACTTGGGTCGACCCCCACGCAGTCTGCCGGGAAACCGGGGCACATCCAACGGCCCCCGGTCTCCTTTCCGAACATTGCTTACGCATCAACGAGATTGCCATGTCCAACATCGTCATCGCCGCCGCCAAGCGCACCGCCATCGGCTCCTTCCTCGGCCAGTTCAACGGCGTGCCGACCCCGACCCTCGGCGCGGCCGCCATCGCTGCCGCCCTGGAACAGTCGGGCATCCCGGCCAGCGACGTTTCCGAAGTCCTCATGGGCTGCGTGCTGCCGGCCAACCTCGGCCAGGCGCCCGCCCGCCAGGCGGCGATCGCTGCCGGCATCCCGCTGTCGACCGGTGCCACCACGCTGAACAAGGTGTGCGGCTCGGGCATGAAGACCATCATGCTCGGTCATGACCTGATCAAGGCCGGTTCGGCCAGCATCGTTGTCGCCGGCGGCATGGAATCGATGTCCAACGCGCCGCACATGCTGCCGAACTCGCGCACCGGCAACCGCTTCGGCAACTTCCAGGCGGTCGATCACATGGCCCACGATGGCCTGGTCAACGCTTATGACGGCAAGGCGATGGGTGAATTCGCCGAATGCGCCGTGGACAAATACCAGTTCAGCCGCGAAGAGCAGGACGCCTACGCCATCGAATCGGTCAAGCGCGCGCAGGCGGCGCAGGCCAACGGTGCGTTCGCCGATGAAATCGTCGCGGTGAAGGTCGCCACCCGCAAGGGCGAGGTCGAGGTCACCACCGACGAGCAGCCGGGCCGCTCGGACATCGCCAAGATCCCGACCCTGCGCCCGGCCTTCAAGAAGGACGGCAGCGTCACCGCCGCCAGTTCCTCCAGCATCTCCGACGGCGCTGCTGCAGTGGTCCTGCTGACCGAGGAAGATGCAGCCGCTCGCGGCATCACCCCGCTGGCCCGCATCGTCGGCCACGCGACCCATTCGCAGGAACCGGAGTGGTTCACCACCGCCCCGATCGGCGCGCTGCACAAACTGCTGGACAAGACCGGCTGGTCGCTGGACCAGGTCGATCTGTTCGAGATCAATGAAGCCTTCGCCGTGGTGGCGATGGCGCCGATGCGCGAACTGGGCATTCCGCACGACAAGCTCAACGTGAATGGCGGCGCCTGCGCGCTGGGCCATCCGATCGGTGCCTCCGGTGCACGCCTGGTGGTGACCTTGGTCAACGCCCTGCGCACGCGCGGTGGCAAGCGCGGCATTGCCACCCTGTGCATCGGCGGTGGCGAAGCAACGGCTATCGCCATCGAATTGATTTAAAAAGATTTAACGATGATTTCGCAAAAATGAATGCGGGATCGCTTGACACCCAATCTTGGCTTGTCATCATGTTGTCGGCGCGCAGCATGCGCGTTGCCTAATTCTAACGACGAGGATTCACACAATGAGCATCAACAAGCTGCTGGTCGCGATGTCCCTGGCTCTGGCCCTGGCCGCCTGCTCGAAGCAGGAAGCTGCCCAGGACGCCGCTGCTTCGGCCAACGAAGCCGCCACCGAAGCCCAGGCTGCTGCCGACCAGGCCGCCGCTGCTGGCGCCCAGACCGCCGACGCTGCCCAGCAGGCCGCTGACACCGCCGCCACCGCTGCTGACGCTTCGGTTGACGCTGCTGCCCAGGCTGGCGCTGCTGCCACCGACGCCGCTGCCGGCGCCGCTGCTGACGCTGCCAAGGCTGCTGAAGGCACCGCTGAGAAGGCCAAGGACGCTGCTGAAGAAGCCAAGAAGTAATAACTTCTTTCTTCACGCTGTTCTGGAAAAGCCGCTGGTTCGCCAGCGGCTTTTTCTTTTTTCGAATGCGCGCGACTGAGCCGCTGCATCGCGACCCCGTCTTCACAACGGCATGAATAGGCTGGCGTCCCCATCCATTGCAGTACCGGAGACCGCCATGAAGATTCGTCCGATCACCACCACCCTGCTGGCCGCCTCCCTGCTGCTGGCCCTGGCCGCCTGCAAGGGCCCGGAAGCCGAACAGGCCAAGCAGGACGCACAGCAGGCTGCCGACAGCGCAGGCGCTGCCGCCCGTGACGCCGTGGACAAGGCCGCCGAAGCCACCCGCGACGCCGCCGACAAGACCGCTGCCGCGTCCGAGCAGGCCGCCGCCGATACCCAGCAGGCGCTGGACAAGGCTGCAGACGCCACCGCCAACGCCGCCGACAAGGCCAAGGACGCCGCAACCGATGCCGCCGCACATGCCAGCGACGCCACTGCGAACGCCGCCCAGAAGGTCGCCGACAAGGCTCGCGATGTCGCCAATGACGCCAAGGCCAACGCCGCCAAGGAAGAAGCCAAGCACTAAGCCCTACCGGCAGCCGAGCATGGCCTCGGCGCTACAGGAAAAGCCGCGGCACTGCCGCGGCTTTTCTGCTTTTCGCTCTCTGCTCTTTCTGTTGATTCCGTGGTGGACGCGTACGGAAAGTGTCCACGGACGCGCGGGTAGGTTGCGCAGGGGCGTAAGCGCCATGGATGGCGCGCCCGAGCTTACATGGACGTACTTGCAGCGCCCCCTGCGCGACCTACCCGCGCGGCCCACCCATCAGTATCAGCGCCCACCACGAGGGGCTCCGCCGTTGGCCGCCTCCTACGGCAGCGCGCGCGCCAGCATCGCCGTCAGCTCCACCCCCGCCGGCAGCGTCCCGAACGCCAGCCCGTGCTCCCCTTCCAGCCGGCTACGCACGAACGCCTCCGCCATCGGGCTGCGCGCACGCAGCAACAGCGCCGCCTGCAGCAGCAGCGCAGTGCGCTCGCAGAACAGCCGCGCCTGCGCTTCCTCCGGTGGCGGTGCCGCTGCCCAACGCTGCAATGCCGCTGCATAGCGCCCATCACGGTCAGCCACCGATGCCAGCTCACCGCGCAGCGCCGCCATCGCCTCCGGTTCACGCGCCAGCGCACGCAGCACATCCAGGCACTGGATGTTGCCGCTGCCCTCCCAGATCGAATTCAACGGTGCCTGCCGGTACAGGCGCGGCAGCATCGACTCCTCCACGTAGCCCGCACCGCCCTGGCATTCCTGCGCTTCATTGACAAAGGCCGGCGCGCGCTTGCACAGCCAGTACTTGCCCAGCGCCGTCCCCAACCGCGCCATCGCGGCTTCATTGGCATCCACACCAGCGCGATCCACCGCGCGCGCGATCCGCATCGCCAACACCGTGGCCGCTTCCGACTCCAGCGCCAGATCAGCCAGCACGTTGGTCATCAGCGGGTGCTCGACCAGCAGCTTGCCGAAGGTACGTCGATGACGTGCGTGGTGCAGCGCCTGCGCCAGCGCCATGCGCATCTCCGCCGCTGCACCCAGCATGCAGTCCAGGCGGGTCATCATCACCATGCCGATGATGGTGGCCACGCCGCGCCCCTCTTCGCCCACGCGCCATGCCTGTGCGCCGCAGAACTCGACCTCACTGGAAGCGTTGGCCCAATCGCCGAGCTTGTCCTTCAGCCGCATCAACCGGAACGCATTGCGGTCACCATCGGCCAGCCGGCGCGGCATCAGCAGGCAGGTCAGGCCTCCCGGCGCCTGCGCCAGCACCAGGAAGCCATCGCACATCGGTGCGGAAAAGAACCACTTGTGGCCGACCAGACGGTAACGCTCGCCATCGATCGGTTCGGCGCGCGTACTGTTGGCACGGACATCCGAGCCGCCCTGCTTCTCGGTCATGCCCATGCCCAGGGTGATGCCGGCCTTGTCCGCCACCGGCACGTCGCGCGGGTCATAGACCGGCGCAGCGGCCTTGCGCGCCCACTCGGCCAGATGCGGCTGCGAATGCAGTACCGCCACTGCCGCATGGGTCATGGTCAACGGGCAGCTGGTGCCCGCCTCGGCCTGGTGATGCAGGTAGCTCAACACCGCACGTGCCACGTGCGCGCCGGGCTGCGGCTCATGCCAGGACAATCCAGCGACACCGTGCGATTTTGCCGTGTCCATCAACTGGTGATAGGCCGGATGGAACTCCACGGTGTCGATGCGATGGCCCTGTGCATCATGCGTGCGCAGCCGCGGACGATCACGGTTGGCATCGAAGCCGAGCCGGTACAGTTCATCACCGGCGAGTGCACCATAGACACCCAGTCGCGGCGCGAAGCTGGCGGCGCCTTCGCGCTGTACGGCCTCCATCAGCGCCACGTCGTCGGTCCACAACTGTCGCCCTGCGAACGGCGGCGGCTGGTTCAACACCACATGGGTTTCATACGGTGCGTTGCTGCTGAAGCTGGGTCCACTCATCCGGTCCATCCTGGCGGCAAGAGGTCTGCGGCCCGATTGTGCCGCATCGCCTGCCAAGCCCGTGTTCAGGCCGGTTCTCACCCTCTGCACGAGACGCAGGCCACAGTGACCGCATGGCAGGCAACGACGATCTGGTGGTGCTGCGCCCGGAGGGGCTGTACTGCGCCGCCGGCGATTTCCATATCGACCCGTGGCGACCGGTAGCGCGCGCGGTCATCACCCATGGCCACGGCGACCATGCCCGCCCGGGCATGGGGGAGTACCACTGCAGCGAAGGCAGCCTGCCGATCCTGCGCTGGCGCCTGGGTGACGTGCCGGTGCAGGCGCATGCCGAGGGTGTGCCGTTCCGCCTGGGGCAGGTGCAGGTATCGCTGCATCCGGCCGGCCACGTGCTCGGTTCGTCACAGGTACGCATCGACGACGGCGAGCAGGTCTGGTTAGCCTCCGGCGACTACAAGCGACAGCCTGATCCGACCTGCACACCGTTCGAAGTGGTGCCCTGCGATACCTTCATCACTGAAGCTACGTTCGCACTGCCGATCTACCGCTGGCCGGACACACCGGCGGTGGCTGCAGAGATCGTGGCGTGGCGCCGCGAATGCGAACAACGTGGCGAAGCCGCGATCCTGCTGTGCTACGCATTGGGCAAGGCACAGCGGGTGCTGGCCGAGCTGCTGCCGCTGGACGATCGACCAGCCTGGCTGCACGGCGCCATCGCCAATGGCGTGGCGGTGTACCGGCAGGCCGGGGTGCCGATGCTGGAGACGCTCACCGTGGCCGAGCAGGGCCGCCAGCCTGATGCCGCCGGCCAGCTGATCCTCGCGCCGCCGTCGGCTGCGGGTACGCCCTGGATGCGCCGCTTCGGCCGCCACCAGCTGGGCTTCGCATCCGGCTGGATGCAGCTGCGCGGCAATCGGCGGCGCCGCAATGTCGATCGCGGTTTCGTCATTTCCGATCACGCCGATTGGCCAGCACTGCTGCAGACCATCGAACAGACGGGCGCGCAGCGGGTGATCGCTACCCATGGCAATACCGATGCGTTGATTCCGTTCCTGCGCGAGCGCGGCGTGGCTGCCGAAGCCTTCCGCACCGATTTCGGGAGCGAGGAATGAAGGCCTTCGCTGCGCTCTACCAGCGCCTGGACCGCAGCACGGCTACGCTGGACAAGCGTGCAGCCCTGGTCGACTACTTCCGCCAGGCGCGCGCGCACGATGCGGCATGGGCGATGTACCTGCTCAGCGGTGGCAAGGTGGGCGGCGCACGCCGGAAGATCGCCGCCAGCGGCGAACTGCGCGGCTGGATTGCCGAAGAATCCGGCTTGCCCCCCTGGTTGGTGGAAGACAGCTATGCGCAGGTGGGTGACCTGGCCGAAACGCTGACCCTGCTGCTGGATGATCCATCGCAGCCAGCCGCCGACCGCCCGTTGGCTGATTGGATCGAACAGCATCTGCTGGCCGTGGCCAACCAACCCGAGGCAGTACGCCGCGCTGCGGTCGTCGCCGGGTGGCGGCAGCTGTGCAGCAGCGAACGCCTGGTGTTCAACAAGCTGCTGACCGGCGCCCTGCGCGTTGGCGTTTCGCAGCGACTGGTACAGCAGGCACTGGCGGAATGGTCCGGCCTGGACATCGCACGCATCGCCCAGCGCATGCTCGGCGAGTGGGTCCCCTCGCCCGGGCTGCTGGCTCAACTGCTGTCACCGGACGAGCTGCCGTCCGACCGCCAGCAGCCCTACCCCTTCTTCCTCGCCTCCCCTCTGGAAGGCGATCCTGCCGAACGCCTCGGCGCGATCGACGACTGGCTGCTGGAATGGAAATGGGATGGCATACGCCTGCAGCTGCTGCGCCGGCGTGGAGAAGTCGCGCTGTGGTCCCGTGGCGAGGAACGACTGGATGGCCGCTTCCCCGAGATCGAGCACGCCGCGATGCCGTTGCCGGAGGGCTGCGTGCTGGACGGAGAGCTGCTGGCCTGGGACGAGACCGCCAACCTGCCGCGCGCATTCACCGCCCTGCAGACCCGCATCCAGCGTCGCAAGCCAGGAGCAGCGACTCTGCGCAACACGCCGGTACGCGTGCTCGCCTATGACCTGCTGGAGCACGATGGCGCGGATCTGCGTGAGCTGCCGTTGCAGGAACGGCGTACGCGGCTTGCCGCGGTCATCGGTGCACTGGACGATGTGCGGATCCAGCTGTCGCCCGACGTTGCCGCCGTCGACTGGGCGCAGGCGGCGGCGATGCGCGATGTGGCACGCGAACGTGGCGTGGAAGGGCTGATGCTGAAACGACGCGGCTCGCCCTACCTGGCTGGGCGACGCCGCGGTGACTGGTGGAAATGGAAGGTCGATCCGCTCACCATCGATGCGGTGCTCTTGTACGCACAGGCGGGCCATGGGCGGCGCAGCACGCTGTACACCGACTACACCTTCGGCGTCTGGGACGGCGACACGCTGGTGCCGGTGGCCAAGGCGTATTCGGGCTTGGACGACAAGGAGATCCTCGCGCTTGACCGCTGGATCCGCGCCAACACCCGCGAGCGTTTCGGGCCGGTGCGCAGCGTACGCGCCGAACAGGTGTTCGAGCTGGGTTTCGAAGCGGTCAACCGCAGCAGCCGGCACAAGTCGGGGATCGCCGTGCGCTTTCCGCGCATCCTGCGCTGGCGCCACGACAAGCCTGCCAGCGAGGCCGATCAGCTGGCCAGCCTGCAGGCGCTGGCGCGATGACCCGCAGCCAGGCACTGCGCCGGCTGGAAGACTGGTTCGCGGCACGCGGCTGGCGCTCACTGCCCTTCCAGCGCGCGATGTGGCGCCACTACCTGGCCGGCGAATCCGGGTTGCTGCATACGCCCACGGGCAGCGGCAAGACGCTGGCGATGTTCGGCGGGCCGTTGCTGCAGGCGCTGATCGATCCACCGCCCTCGCCCCGCCGCGCCAGTGCGGTGCGCCCATTGCAGGTGCTGTGGGTAACGCCCTTGCGCGCGTTGGCCAGTGATACCGCACGCGCGCTCCAGGCCGTCGTCGACGGCTTGGGACTGGGATGGCGTGTCGGCCTGCGCAGCGGTGACGCCAGCAACCGCGAGCGGCGCCAGGCCCGCGAAGGCCGCATCGACGTACTGGTAACCACGCCCGAATCACTGGCGCTGCTGCTGAGCTATCCGGATACGTTGCCGCGCATGCGCCAGCTGCGCTGCGTGGTGGTGGACGAATGGCATGAGCTGCTGGGCAACAAGCGCGGTGTGCTGCTGCAGTTGAACCTGACGGTGTTGCGCGAAGCTGCGCCTGCAGTGCAGCTGTGGGGGCTTTCGGCCACGCTGGGCAACCTGGATGAGGCGCGCGACGTGCTGCTGCCCGGACAGCCCGACGCGCCGATCGTGCAGGGCGTGCGCACGCGCGCGATCAGCGTGCGCAGCCTGCTGCCGGAACCCGGCGAACGTTTTCCGTGGGCCGGGCATCTGGGCCTGGCGCAGCTGCCGCGGGTGCTGGACGCGTTGATGCGGGCACGCAGCAGCCTGTTGTTCACCAACACCCGTGCGCAGGCAGAACTGTGGCATCAGGCGCTGGCCGCGGTCTGGCCGGAAACCCCGGACACGCTTGCGCTGCACCACGGCTCGCTGGATCCAGCGCTGCGCCAGCAGGTCGAGGATGGCCTGCGCGCGGGCGCGCTGCGCTGCGTGGTTGCCACCTCCAGCCTCGACCTCGGCGTGGACTTCCCCGAGGTTGAGCAGGTACTGCAGCTGGGCAGCCCGAAGGGCGTGGCCCGCCTGCGCCAACGCGCGGGACGTGCGCGTCACCGCCCGGGTGCCAGCGGTTCCATCCTGTGCGTGCCCAGCCATGCACTGGAGCTGGCCGAATACGCCGCGGTGCGCCGTGCATTGGCCCAAGGCGTGGTCGAAGCGCGCAGGCCGCCGACGCTGTCGCTGGATGTGCTGGCCCAGCATGCGGTCAGCCGCGCGCTGGCCGGTGGCTTCGACAGCGATGCGCTGCTGGCGCAGGTACGGCGTACCCATGCCTTCGCATCTCTCGGCGAAGACCAGTGGCAGGCCGTGCTGACGTTCATCGTGCAGGGTGGCCAGGCCCTGGCCCAGTACCCCGATTTCCACAAGGTCGTGCGTGATGCCGACGGCTACTACCGCATGCACGATCGCCGCCAGGTACTGCGCCATCGGCTGTCGATCGGCACCATCAGCAGCGATGGCAGCGTGCGCGTGCAGTTCCTGCGCGGTGGTGGCCTGGGCGCCGTGGAAGAACAGTTCGCCAGCCGCCTGCGTCGCGGCGACCGTTTCCAGTTCGCCGGGCGCCTGCTGGAACTGGTGCAGCTGCGCGACATGACCGCCTTCGTGCGGCTGGCACGAGGGCGCGGTGATGGTGTGGTGCCACGCTGGCAGGGAGGCCAGTTGCCGCTGTCGATGCCGCTCGGCCGCGAGCTGGAGTGGGTACTGTCCGGCGCCGACGACAGTGCCGAATCACGCTGGTTGTCCCCCTTGCTGGCACTGCAGCAGCAGTTGTCGACGCTTCCCGGACCAGAGCATCTGCTGGTGGAAGAGGTGCGGCGCCGCGACGGCCAGTTCCTGTTCGTCTACCCTTTTGCCGGCCGTCACGTGCACGAGGCGCTGGCCGCCTTGCTGGCACTGCGCTGTACCCGCCGGCAGCGCAACAGCATCGGCTACGCGGTGAACGATCATGGCCTGGTTCTGGCACCGGCGCAGGCGATCGAACTGGATGCGGCGCAATGGCGAGCATTGTTCACCCCCGATCAGCTGCTGGACGATCTGCGTGCCGCGGTGAACCTGGGCGAGCTGGCGCGCCGCCAGTTCCGTGGCATCGCACGCGTAGCGGGCCTGCTGGTCCCCAGCCTGCCCGGCGGTATGCCGCGATCGCTGCGCCAGCTGCAGGCCTCGGCAGGCCTGCTCTACGACGTACTGCGCGAGCATGACCCCGGCCACCTGCTATTGGCATTGGCCGAACGCGAAGTGCTGCATGACAGCCTGGACCTGCCGGGACTACAGCAGGTCCTGGCAAGGATCGGCATGCAGGCCCTCTCGGTGCAGCACCCGACATCACTCACGCCACTGGGCTTCCCGTTATGGGCCGAACGCCTGCGCGGGCAGTTCAGCAACGAGGACTGGCGCACCCGCGTGCAACGCGCGGCCCAGCAGCTGGAGCGCCGCCATGGCCGATGAACTGCCGCTGCTGCGCGCCGGCGAATCGCTGATTCTGCTTGGCGCGCGTGCGCTGTACTGGCCCGCGCGGCAGGCGCTGTTGATCGCCGACCTGCACCTGGGCAAGGCCGATGTATTCCGCCGCGCCGGCATCGCATTGCCCAGCGGCGGCACCGGCGAAGACCTGCAACGCCTGCAGGGGCTGCTGGACAGGCATGCCTGTCGCGAGCTGTGGATCCTGGGTGACATCCTGCATGGACCGGCGCATCGCGCTGCGTGGTACCAGCAATGGCTGGCATGGCGCGAACGCAATGCTTCGCTGGACGTGCATGTCCTGCGTGGCAATCACGACCGCCAGCTGCCGCATGCTCAGTTGCAGGTACAGATCCACGATGAAGTACGGCTGCAGCCGTTCCTGCTTCGCCATGAGCCGATGCCCGATGCAGAGCTGCATGTGATCGCCGGGCATCTGCATCCGCAGGTCGCCTTGCCGCCATTGCGACGGCGCTTCCCCGCGTTCTGGCTGCGTCAGCGGATGACGGTGCTGCCGGCCTTCTCCGCGTTCACTGCCGGCATCGTGCCCGTGCCCGCCCGCGGCGAGCAAAGGGTCGCCTGCGTGGAAAACGGCCTGGTACAACTGCCGGTGGCTTGAATCAGGCCGGACGAATGCCCAGCTGCGGCATCAACTGGAAATCAGGCGTGTCACCCTCACGTCGTCGCGGCAACGCCTGGATCGCCGCCAGCATTTCCTGCGCGCAGGTGCGGATGCGCGCGTGGTGCTCCGCTGATGCATGACTGATCAGGCTGCCGACATGGAACTCGAACACGTCCTCCAGTACGTCGGGCTGGTCCTCGTGCAGCATCTGCAGCAATCCGCGCAGCTTGCAGATTTCCGATTCCAGCTCCTCGACCGCGAACAACATGGCGTCCTCCTCTTCAACAACAGGCGGCACGTCCGGGCCGCAACAGGCCGCAACGGCAGCGCCGCCCGGGCCACGCGCGATGTTGATCACGGAAAGGAAAACGGGCGACGCGCAATCGCGTGCAACCTACTTCTCGCATATCGGCGGTGAGGCAACCGTTAATTCAGGTGACGACGCGCTTCACGCATTGGCCGAAATCGCGTTGATACGAGGCATTTCCGCTGCAGTGGCCAGTGCGTCGACGAACGCCGGATCGAGTGCAAGCGTACCGAACCAGCCGTGCTGGGTGCCACTGAGCACGCGCAGCATGTGGCCACGGCCCCCGGGCAGGCGCCCCATCGGGCCCAGCAGCACGTCACGCGCCTTCGCCCAGGCGTCGCGGTCGGACTGGAACAGCGGCGTCAGCCAACGACTCCAGCGCTGGTACACCGCAACGTGTGCCCTGCGCTGCGCCTGGTAGGCCTGCAGCGCGACCGTGCTGCCGCCGTAGGTGCGCACCGCATCGCGCAGCGCCAGCGCGTCCAACAGCGCCATGTTCACGCCCTGCCCCAGCTGCGGGCTCATCGCATGCGCGGCATCACCGGCCACCACCATGCGGCCGTGGTGCCAGCGCGTCATCACCGCATCACGGTAGACCGCGCGCGCCAACTGGCCGGCATCACGCAGATGGGCGAAGCGCGCACTGGCCTGCGGCCACAGTGCATGCAGTTCATCCAGCCAGGGCGTCATGCCATCGGCCTGCCAGCGTTCGAAGTCAGCGCGTGGCAGGCTCCAGAAGAAACTCAGGCGCGGCGTGTCATCACCGGGGCGCGTGCCGACCGGCAGCAGTCCGATCATCTTGCGCGCGGCCACGTAACGCTGCCGCAGCTCCTGCACGTGCGGCCAGTCCTCGGCCGGCAGCAGGCACCACAGCGCCCCCCACGGATACACGCGGTCCAGCCCGGCACCGCCGGCGATCGTGCCGCGCAGCGTCGACGCGGCGCCATCGGCGACCACTACCAGGTCGAACGGGCCATGCGTGCGCCCGTCGCTGTCGCGCAGACGGCCGTGTTCGGCATCCACCTCGGTAATGGTGGTACCGGCATGCAGCTGGCCCTCGCCTGCACGCGCCTCGTCCAACAGCGAGAACAAGGCCCCGCGCTGCATGCCCAGGCCGTGCAGGCGCGCATCCAGTCCCTCGTAGCGCATGTCCATCACCGCGCGCTCGCACGGCGTGTCGCCATACAGGCGGTGCACCGGCGCGGCATGTGCGCGCACGGAATCAAGCAGGCCCATCTGCCACAGTACCTGCAGGCCGCTGGGCTGCAGCAGGAAACCGGCACCCACCGGCCCCGGCGTGGGCACGCGTTCGAAGATCTCCACCTCGTGGCCGTCACGGGTGAGCAGGATGGACACTGCCTGTCCAGCGGTGCCGTAGCCGATCACGGCGATGCGCAGTCGTTCCGTCATGGCCGCATTGTGCCCGAGGCGGGTGGATCGCGAGCGGGTCGCGGGCAATCCGCGCAAAAAAAACCCCGCCGAAGCGGGGTTTTCAACGCACTGTCGAGTGGATCACTCGGCCGGCGTGATGTTCGAAGCCTGGGCACCCTTCGGGCCCTGGGTCACGTCATAGGTGACACGCTGGCCTTCCTGCAGGCTGCGGAAGCCCTTGGAGTTGATGGCGGAGAAGTGCGCGAACACGTCGGCGCTGCCATCCTCCGGCGAGATGAAGCCAAATCCCTTGGCGTCGTTGAACCACTTGACGGTACCGTTCGGCATGGTGATGCGAGACCTTATGCAATGAATGGGTGGTGTACGCTGAACCCGCGCACAAGCTGAGTATGCAAAGCTTGCTCGGGGAAGACAATCACCCCCGTGCCAATTCGCCCACCAGTTCCGGAAGTCCGTTGCCGGCCGCCTGCACATTGGCCAGCACTTCGGCCATCGTGATCTCCTCGCCATCACCACAGCCGGCAGCCCAGTTGGCGATGATCGCCAGGCAGGCGTAATCCAGCCCCAGCTCGCGTGCCAGGGCGGCTTCCGGCATGCCGGTCATGCCCACCAGATCGCAGCCGTCGCGGCGCATACGGGCGATTTCAGCGATGGTTTCCAGGCGCGGGCCCTGTGTTGCGCCGTAGCAGCCACCGTCATGGACCGTGACGCCGGTCACTTTGGCCGCAGCCAAGATCTTGCTGCGCAGCATTGGTGTGTACGGGTGGCCGAAATCAACGTGGACCACGTCGGTGCCTTCTTCCTCACAGATCGTGCTGATGCGGCCCCAGGTGTAGTCGATGATCTGGTCCGGGCAGGCCAGCACGCGCGGACCAAAGTGTTCGGTGATGCCCCCCACCGTGTTCAACGCCAGCACGCGCTGCGCGCCCAGCTGCTGCAGCGCGGCCAGGTTGGCGCGGTAGTTGATCTTGTGCGGCGGCAGCGAATGGCCTTCGCCATGCCGCGCCAGGAACGCCACGCGATGGCCGAGCAGCGTACCAACGCGCACCGGGCCCGACGGACGGCCGAAGCGGGTGTCGACCTCGTGGGTCTGCACGTCGTCAAGCTTGGCCAGGTTATAGACACCGGTACCGCCGATCACGGCCAGGGCGATCTGTTGCATTCGAAGCACTCCATGAAAAGACGAACGCCGGCACCCGAGGATGCCGGCGGCAGAAGAAGACGCGCCGCGGGCGGCTGCGCCGTTATTCCTTCATCGCGTAGATGGCCGGCACGCAGCGCAGGGTTTCGTTGACGTCCATGCCGAAGCCGAACACGTAACGGTCCGGCAGTTCGATGCCGGCGTAGTCGGCAGTCACGTCCGGCAGCGCGCGGTCGTGCTTCTTCACCGTCATCGCGGCGATGCGCACGTCGGTCGCGCCTTGTTCCAGGCACCAGGTGCGCACGCCCTGCAGGGTGTAACCCTCGTCGAGGATATCGTCGACCAGCAGCACGCGGCGACCGAACAGCGAGGTGGCCGGCTTGTGCTTCCAGACCAGGTCGCCGCCGGTGGTTTCACCGCGGTAACGGGTGGCGTGCAGGTAATCGAACTGCACGTCCTGGCCGCGCGCGCCCAGTTCCAGCGCCAGCTGGCCGGCGAACGGCAGCGCACCGTGCATGATGGACAGGAACAACGGCACCTCGCCCTTGTAATCGCGCGCGATGGCGTCGGCGATACCAGCGATGGCCTTGTCGATGGTGGGGCGGTCGACCAGCAGGTCAGCCTGGGCCAGGGCCTGGGAAATGGTGAGGTTGGGCATCAGACGGTTCTTCCAAGGGTTTCAAGCAGACGGGATTGGGTGTCGCCATGGCGGGCATCGGCCAGCAGGCCGTCCCAGCCGAGCGCGCCGCGGCCCAGCAGGCCCAGCAGCGCAGCAGTATTGAGGGAGCGTCCCTGCACGGCGTGCAGGGCTTCATCGACCAGTTCCGGGTGGCAGACCAGCACCACGTCGCAGCCGGCATCCAGATGCGCGTGCACGCGCGCCGGCACGCCGCCCGCACTGTGCGAGGCGGCCATGCCGATGTCATCGGAGAACACCACGCCGCGGAAGCCGAGCTCGCCGCGCAGGATGTCCTGGATCCAGCGCGGCGAATAGCCGGCCGGTTCCGGTGCCACCTGCGGATAGATCACGTGCGCCATCATCACCGCGTCGGCACCGGCGGCGATGCCGGCCTGGAACGGGACCAGGTCCTGGGCGCGCAGCTCGTCCAGCGCGCGCGGGTCGATCGCGGTATCCACGTGGGTATCTTCCAGCACGGTGCCATGGCCGGGGAAATGCTTGAGCGTGGCGGCCATGCCGACCGCATGCATGCCGCGCACGTAGGCGGCGGTGAACGCGGCCACCACCTGCGGGTCTTCACTGAAGGCGCGGTTGCCGATGGCGCGGTTGCCACGGCCAAGATCGACCACCGGCGCGAAGCTCAGGTCCAGGCCGCTGGCGCGCACTTCGCTGGCCATCAGCCAGGCGTGCTGCTCGGCCAGGGCCAGCGCCTGCTGCGGGTCGGTGGCGTACATCGCCCCGATGTCCTGCAGTGGCGGCAACTCGCTGTAGCCCTCGCGGAAACGCTGCACGCGGCCACCTTCCTGGTCCACGCAGATCAGCTGCGGGCGTGGCGCGGCAGCGCGGATCGCCGCGCTCAGATCGGTCACCTGCTGGCGCGAGGCGAAGTTGCGCTTGAACAGCACCACTCCGGCCACGGCATCGTGCTGCAGCCAGTCACGTTCCTGGGCGGTCAGTTCGGTGCCGGCAACGCCGATCAGCAGCATGGTCGATCTCCACAACGCGCGCCCGCATGGCGCAGTGCCGCATTGTCGCAGAACCGGCCGACAGGCGCAGTGGTCAGAAAAAGGGGACGGAGGGGATTAAGCCGCAATCGGCCCCTACGGGCTGGATACGTCTTAATTCCCTCCGTCCCCTTTTCGGATCCGGTCAGACCTTGCAGCCGTCCGGGCCGCAGGCCTCGTCGCCGTCAGCCGGGGCCGCAGGCGCGCCCTGCTCGGCGGCGATCTGGCGCAGGGCGTTGGCGAAGGCCTCGGGGGGCTGCGCCCCGGAAATGGCCCACTTTCCATCGATGACGAAGGTCGGCACCGAGGAAATGCCCAGCGCATGGGCCTGCGCCAGCTTGGCTTCGACCTCGGCCAAGCCGCGGTCGGAGGCCAGCATCTGCGTGATTTCACCCGCGTCGAGGCCGCCTGCCGCGCCCGCCTTGATCAGCACCGAGGGGTCCGCCAGGTTCTGACCGTGCTCGAAGTGGGCGCGGAACAGTGCTTCGCCCACCGCATCCTGCACGCCGTGCTCGCCCGCCAGCCACAACACCCGGTGCGCCGGCAGCGTGGTCACCCGCACCTGGCCCTGGCTGAAGTCCATCGGCAGGCCCTCGGCCCGCGCGGTGGTCTGGGTCTGGCCGAGGATCTGTTCGGTACGCTCGACGCCGCCGAACTTGCGCACATAGGCCTCGCGCAGCGGCACCGGGGTGGCGTCAGCATCCGGGTCGAGCTGGAACGGCTGCCAGTGGATATCGAGTTCAGGCGCGTTGGCGCCCAGCAACTGCACGCCCTGCTGGAAACGATGCTTGCCGATCCAGCACCAGGGGCAGACCACGTCGGAGTAGATGTCGATTCTCATCCTTTCCACATGGGGGCCGACACCCTCGATAAAAGGGG
The DNA here is from genome assembly GCF_004346925.1 of Stenotrophomonas sp. ASS1. Classification (NCBI taxonomy): domain Bacteria; kingdom Pseudomonadati; phylum Pseudomonadota; class Gammaproteobacteria; order Lysobacterales; family Lysobacteraceae; genus Stenotrophomonas; species Stenotrophomonas oleivorans. The sequence goes on from NZ_CP031167.1 coordinate 3,286,010, forward strand.
ACGGAGGGGATTAAGTCGTTTTCCGCACAGATGGGGTAAAGACGACTTAATCCCCTCCGTCCCCTTTTGGGCGGTTTCACCACTCTGAATACGGGTGGCTGGCCAGGGCAACGTTGTAGTAGCGGGCATCATCGGTGACTTCGGCCCCCACCCAGTCCGGCAGGTCGATGGTCTGGTCAGCGCTGTCCAGCTCGACCTCAGCCACGACCAGGCCGGCGTTGTCGCCGAGGAACTCGTCCACCTCCCAGGTCAGGCCGGCGTGTTCGACCAGATGGCGGCGCTTGTCGATCAGGCCGCCCACGCACAGCGCCAGCAGTGCGCGCGCATCGTCCACCGGGATCGGGTAGTCGAACTCCTGGCGGGTGTGGCCGATGGTTCGCGACTTCAGGTTCAGCGCGGCGTGGTCGCCTTCGATGCGCACGCGCACCGAAGCGTTCTGGGTGCCGCGATCGAGCGCGCCCATGTCGTTGATGTAGCCCTGCGCCATCGGGATCACCCGGTGCGCGGCGGTGCGCCAGCCATCACTACTGACGACGAATTTGCGTTCGATTTCGATGCCCATCGCGCCATTATGCGCGATGGGCATGACAGCCGATCAGCGCTTCTCGAATACCGCGATGCTTTCCACGTGTGCGGTGTGCGGGAACATGTCCATGGCACCGGCACTGACCAGGGTGAAGCCCTGTTCGTTGACCAGATAGCCGGCATCGCGTGCCAGCGAACCCGGGTGGCAGCTGACGTAGACGATGCGCTTGAACTGCTTCAGCGGCAGCTGCTGCAGCACTTCGATCGCGCCCGAGCGCGGCGGATCCAAGAGCAGCTTGTCGAAGCCCTGGCGCATCCACGGCGTGCTGCGCTGGTCCTGGGTGAGGTCGGCGCTGAAGAACTGGGCGTTGGTCAGGCCGTTGCGCTCGGCATTCTCACGGGCCCGCGCGACGAGGCCAGCATCGCCTTCCACACCGACCACTTCGCGCACGCGGCGCGCCAGCGGCAGGGTGAAGTTGCCCAGGCCGCAGAACAGGTCCAGCACACGCTCGTCCTCACCCGGCTCCAGCAGGTCCAGGGCGTGGGCGATCATCTTCTCATTGAGCTTGGCGTTGACCTGGATGAAGTCCAACGGACGGAACGCCAGCTCCACGTCCCACGGCGCCAGCCGGAACGACAGCGGCACGCCCTGCCCGTCCAGCGGCTGCACGGTATCCACGCCACCGGACTGCAGGTAGATCACGAAGCCATGCTGCTGGCCGAAGGCGGCCCAGGCCACGCGGTCGGCATCGCTGAGCGGCTGCAGGTGGCGCACGGTCAGGACCACGGCCTGGTCGCCAGCGATGAATTCGATCTGCGGGATGTCACGCTTGCCATCGAGCGATTCGATGAAGGTGGACAGCGCCTCGACCTTGGTGCCGATCTCGGGGATCACGGTCAGGCACTGGCTGAGGTCGGCGACGAATCGCGGATCCTGTTCACGGAAGCCGACCAGGGTCTTGTCCTTCTTTTCGACCCGGCGCACCGAGAAGCGACCCTTGCGCCGGTAGCCCCAGCTCTCACCGACCAGCGGCGCCAGCACGGTGCCCGGCTTCACGTGGCCGATGCGCTCCAGGTTGTCCATCAGCACGCGCTGCTTGGCGACAATCTGCTGGTCTTCGTCCAGGTGCTGCAGCACGCAGCCGGCGCAGGTGCCGAAGTGCGGGCACTTCGGGGTGACGCGCTGCGGCGAGGCCTGCAGCACTTCCACCGTACGCGCTTCGTCGAAATGGCGGCTGCGGGCGGTCTGTTCGGCCATGACCACCTCGCCCGGCAGGGCGCCGCTGACGAAGGTGACCTTGCCGCCCTCGCCTTCACGGCGGGCGACACCGCGACCATCATGGCTGAGGTCGAGGATCTCGGTCTGGAACGGGGTACGGTCGATGCGGGAGCGGGATCGGGCCACGTGGCAACAGGCTGCGGGCAAAAATGGGGGCGTATTGTCGCAGATCCTGACCGGCAGGGTCCGGACCCGCTTGCGCCCGCCGCCGCTGTGCTTGATGATTGCAACAGCTGACATGGAGGCAGCCCTGATGCAGATGACCCCGCGGGCCAGCCGGCCCCGCTTCCTGCTTGTCGAGGACGACATCATCAGCCGCGGTTTTTTCAAGGCGGCGTTGGAAACGTTACCGGCGGACGTGGACACCGCAGACTCATTGGCCAGTGCCCTGGCCAGCGCCGAGCCCGGCGCGCATGACCTGTGGCTGATCGACGTCAACCTGCCTGACGGCAATGGCGCGCAGCTGCTGCGCGAACTGCGCCGTTCACATCCCGACACCCCGGCGTTGGCGCATACCGCCGACGGCGATACCTCGATCCATGCGCGCCTGCGCGAGGCCGGTTTCAGCGACACGCTGGTCAAGCCGCTGGGCCGCGACCAGCTGTTGAAGGCGGTGCGCCGCGCCCTGGTCAACAGCCCGGCCGGGATCGTCATGGCCCAGGCGCCGGCCGCGGTCGAGCTGCAGGTACAGGACTGGGACGAGACTGCGGCACTGGCCGCGCTCAATGGCCAGCGCAACCACCTGATCGCGCTGCGCGAGCTGTTCCTGGCCGAGCTGCCGGGCGTACGCGATGCGGTCGAGCAGGCGGTGGACCAGCATGACGAGCGCCAGCTGCGCAGCCAGTTGCATCGGCTGCAGGCGAGCTGTGGCTTCGTGGGCGCGGCGCGGTTGGGCCGGGCGGTGCGCCAGTTGCATCATGCGCCGGAGTCCGGGCAGGCCCAGGCGGGGTTCCGCGACGCGGTCGCTGCCCTACTGCATTGAGGGTTGTTCGGCAGGGCTGCGCCCTGCACCTACCGAAGCCTTCAAGCCAGGGCAACGTCAAAGGCCAGAGCCAGAGCGGCTCTGGCTTTCTGCTTGTTGGGCGGGGCGGTGTGGGTGGGCAGGACCGTTGGCGCCATGGATGGCGCCATCGAGCCCCCATGGACGGGTTTACGGCGTGTCCTGCCCACCCACACCGCCCCACCCCCGACAGATTCCCGGTGACGGCTGGTAGATCCACGCCATGCGTGGATGAATCTCAATCGGAATCAAATATTTCGAATTGAAATCGAAACGCATCCACGCATGGCGTGGCTCTACTGTGTCGACCAAGGTCGACACCCACCAGAGCAGAGTGCCATTCCGACAGCTCGCGAGAAACTGTCCAAGGCAGGGTGGGTCCGGTTGCGGGAGTGTCCGCGGCATGGATGCCGCGGCCAAGCCCCCATGGACGGGTTTACGGCGTCTCCCGCAACCGGACCCACCCTGCCATCCCACGGAATGCACGCTGTTGCTGTTGCTGTTGCTGTTGCTGTTGCTCGTGCCTTCCTCGGCAGGTGCAGGGCTGCAAGCCCTGCCGAACACCCCTCAACGCCTGGGTGCAAGCTGCTCGAGCATTTCCCAGGACTTCAGGCCGCGCGGCCCCAGATGATGGGCCAGCACCCGCCGCATCGGCAGGCGCAGGCTGGCCAGGTCGGCGGCATCGGGCTCTTCATCGGCGGCCAGCGCCAGCAGCGCAGAACCCGTCGCGGCCGCCCGGCGTTCCCCACCGCGCTCGCTGAGCAGGCGCTGCGCGCCTTCCTGTGGGTCCAGTTCGTAGCGCGCGGCCGGGTCGATCGGCTGGCCGTCGCTGGCGCTGTCCAGATCGAAACCCAGGCCTAGCGCAGACAGCAGCTCGCGCTCAAACCGGCGCAGGGTCCAGGCCAGGCCGGCGCCCACGGCCAGCCGCGCGCGTGCCTCGCCGTAGGCCAGGTACAACTCCGGCAGCGGGTCCTGGCGCGGGGCCAGGCGCAGGGTCAATTCACTCAGATAGAAGCCGGCCAGCATCGCCTGGCCGACCAGGCGCGGGGCAGCATCCAGTGCCTCGGCACCCCGCAGCTGGGCCAATTCGCCCCGCTGCTGGGCACTGAAGCGGATCCACTGCAGCGGCTGCAGGGCCGCGCGCAGCACCTGTCCCTTGGCGGTGGATACGCCACGCGCGAGCAGGCCGATCCGGCCATGCTGCGCGCTCAGCACTTCGACCAGCAGGCTGGTCTCGCGATAGGCCCGTGCATGCAGCACGAAGCCGGTGTCGTCCTCGATCATCATCGAAGCGACTGCAACGGCTTACTCGTAACCGAAGGCCTTCAGTGCGGCCTCGTCGTCGGACCAGCCTTCACGCACGCGCACCCAGGTCTCCAGGAACACCTTGGCGCCGAACAGGCGCTCCATCTGCAGGCGGGACTTGGCCCCGATCTCCTTCAGGCGGGTACCACCCTTGCCGATCACGATCGCCTTCTGGCCCTCGCGCTCGACCCAGATCACCGCACCGATGCGCAACAGGTTGCCATCTTCGGTGAAGCGCTCGATTTCCACGGTGGTGGCATACGGCAGCTCTTCGCCGAGCTGGCGCATCAGCTGTTCACGTACCAGTTCGCCGGCCAGGAAGCGCTGGCTGCGGTCGGTGATCTCGTCTTCGCCGAACATCGGCGGCGCTTCCGGCAGCAGCGCCAGTACGTCGCGTACCAGTGCTTCCAGGCCGTTGCGCTTCTGCGCCGAGATTGGATGCACCGACGCGAAATCGCGGCCGGCCGTGACTTCCTGCAGGAACGGCAGCAGCGCGCCCTTGTCCTTCAGCCGGTCGATCTTGTTGACCACCAGCACCACCGGGATACCGGCGTCGCGCAGAACATTGAAGGCCAGGCTGTCTTCCTCGTCCCAGCGACCGGCTTCGATCACCAGCAGGCCGGCATCGACGCCTTCCAGCGAGCCGCGCGCGGCGCGGTTCATCACCCGGTTCATCGCCCGCTTCTGCACCTTGTGCAGGCCGGGGGTGTCGACCAGCACCAGCTGGCCTTCCGGATAGGTGGCGATGCCCAGCAGGCGATGGCGCGTGGTCTGCGGGCGGTTGGAAACGATGCTGACCTTGGCGCCGACCAGGGCATTGGTCAGGGTCGATTTGCCCACGTTCGGGCGGCCGATGACGGCCACGCTGCCGCAATGATGGGAAGTTTGTTCGCTCACTTGGAATCCAGTTGTTCTAGGACGGCTGCAGCCGCCTGTTGTTCGGCAAGCCGCCGCGAGGCGCCTTCGCCCTCGGTGCTGGCGGCCGGGTCGGCTACGTTGCAGCGTACCCGGAAGTGCTTGGCGTGGTCGTCACCGGATTCTGACACCAGTTCATACTGCGGCAACGCCTTCTGTCGGGCCTGCAGCCATTCCTGCAGGCGGGTCTTGGGGTCCTTCTCGGGCCGACCGGAAGCCGGCAGTGCCTCGATCGAAGCGCTGAACCAGGGCAGTACCACCGCCCGGCAGGCCTCGAAGCCGGCATCCAGGTAGATCGCGGCCACCACGGCTTCCACGGCGTCGGCCAGAATCGAGTCGCGACGATGACCGCCGGACTTCATTTCGCCCGGGCCCAGGGTCAGCCGTTCGCCCAGTTCCAGGGTGCGCCCGATCACCGCCAGCGCGCCTTCACGCACCAGCTCGGCACGGGCACGGGTCATCGCGCCTTCGTCAGCCTTGGGCCAGCGTCGGTACAACGCCTCGGCCGCCATCATGTTGACGATGCTGTCGCCGAGGAACTCCAGGCGCTCGTTGTGCGGCGCACCGGCACTGCGATGCGTCAGCGCCTGCTTGAGCAGGGCCGGGTCGCTGAAGGCATGACCGATCAGGTCGCCACGTTGGATGAATTTACTGGGCACCGCTTCGTGTCAGGTCCTGGGAAGAATCGAATTTGCCAACCACATCGAGGTTGCCGATCAGCTGACGGCGCACTTCGTAGTTGACCTTGAGGGTCCAGCCATTGTCGCGACGGTCGAACTTCACGTTGGCCGGCTTCACGTTGTCCGAGTAGTTGATGTACAGGCGCTTGAAGAACAGGTCCTGGATGCGCGCCGGCTCCATGCTGCCCACGCCCGGCTCGTTGGCCAGGCTCTTCATCGCCGAGCGCACCGCGTAGTACTCCTGGTACATCGGGAACAGCTTCATGCCGATGTAGAGGAAGAAGCCAACCACGATCAGGACCGTCAGGAACGAGGTCAGGGTCATGCCACGCTGCGTGTTCATCGTCTTCATTGCGTTCTCCCCAGATACGCGTTGGATGTGAAAATACTCAGTTGGTGCCCGCTCAGTTGATGCTCGAGCCGATCCGCGACGGCTCGAAGCCATCCTTGCAGAACCAACCCTGGCAGTTCAGCCAGATCAGGAACGCCTTGCCACGCAGGTTCTCTTCCGGCAGCAGGCCCCAGAAACGGCCATCGTCGCTGTTGTCGCGGTTGTCGCCCATCACCAGGTACTTGCCGGCCGGCACGGTCCACTGGCCCTGGCCACGCGGATAGTCGGTCTCCAGCACCGTGTGGGTGCGGCCCGGCAGGTGCTCGACCAGCAGGTTGGCGCCCTCGCCCTGGCCCTTGTGGCCGGCGTAGATGCCCTTGTTGTCGTACTTCAGCGGCTCGCCGTTGAGGATCACGCCATCGCCTTCGAAGACCACGGTGTCACCCGGCACGCCGATCACGCGCTTGATGAAGTTCTCGCCCTTGGCCGGATCGTTCTCGCCATGGCCGGGGAAGTGGAACACCACCACGTCACCACGCGAGGGCTCACCCACCGGCACGAACTTGGTGTTGCTGATCGGCAGGCGCAGGCCGTAGGAGAACTTGTTGACCAGGATGAAATCGCCGATCAGCAGGTTCGGCATCATCGAGCTGGACGGGATCTTGTACGGCTCGGCAATGAAGCTGCGCACGATCAGCACGATCGCCAGCACCGGGAAGAACGCACGCGAGTAGTCCACCAGCACCGGCTCGGAATCGAGCAGGCCCGCGCGCTGGGCGCGACGCTTGGCGAGGTACAGCTTGTCCGCGAGCAGGATCAGGCCCGAGGCCAGGGTCAGCACGACCAGGAGGATCTCAAACAGTTTCATTCAGGGTCCTTTGCAACGTCACCAGACGACCGGCCCCGCAGGGCCGGTGCGGGCTTACTTGTTGTCCATCTGCAGCACGGCCAGGAACGCTTCCTGCGGGATCTCCACGCGGCCGACCTGCTTCATGCGCTTCTTGCCTTCCTTCTGCTTTTCCAGAAGCTTCTTCTTGCGCGAAACGTCGCCACCATAGCACTTGGCCAGCACGTTCTTGCGCATGGCCTTGACCGTGGTACGGGCGATGATCTGCGAGCCGACGGCGGCCTGGATGGCCACGTCGAACATCTGGCGCGGGATCAGGTCCTTCATCTTTTCGCACAGCTCGCGGCCGCGACGGTCGGCATGGCTGCGGTGCACGATCAGCGACAGTGCATCGACCTTGTCACCGTTGATCAGTACGTCCACGCGCACGAACGGGCCTGCGTCGAAGCGCACGAAGTGGTAATCCAGCGAGGCATAGCCCCGGCTGACCGACTTCAGCTTGTCGAAGAAGTCCAGCACCACCTCGGCCATCGGCAGCTCGTAGCTGATCTGCACCTGGCTGCCCAGGTAGTTGATGCCGATCTGGCTGCCGCGCTTCTCTTCGCACAGCTTGATGATGTTGCCGATGTACTCCTCGGGGGTGAGCACGTTGGCACGGATGATCGGCTCGCGGATCTCCTCGACCTGGTTCACCGGCGGCAGCTTGGCCGGGTTGTCCATGTTGATGATCGAGCCATCGGTCTTCAGGACTTCATACACCACCGTCGGCGCGGTGCTGATCAGGTCCAGGTTGTATTCGCGCTCCAGGCGCTCCTGCACGATTTCCATGTGCAGCATGCCGAGGAAGCCGCAGCGGAAGCCGAAGCCCATCGCCTCGGAGCTTTCCGGCTCGAAACGCAGCGCGGCATCGTTCAGGCGCAGCTTGTCCAGCGCTTCGCGCAGGTCCGGGTAGTCCTCGGCGTCGACCGGGAACAGGCCGGCGAACACGCGCGGCTGCATTTCCTGGAAACCCGGCAGCGGCTTCGGCGCCGGGTCGCCGGCCAGGGTCAGGGTGTCGCCGACCGGCGCACCGTGCACGTCCTTGATGCTGGCGGTGACCCAACCCACTTCACCTGCACGCAGCGCCGGCAGCACCTTGCGCTTCGGGGTGAACACGCCGACGTTGTCGACCTGGTGGTTGCGGCCGGTGGACATCACCTGCAGCTTGTCACCTGCCTTGATCTCGCCCTGCATCACGCGCACCAGCGAGACCACACCCAGGTAGTTGTCGAACCAGGAGTCGATGATCAGCGCCTGCAGCTTGTCGGTGTCGCGCGGCTTCGGCGGCGGGATGCGATGCACGATCGCTTCCAGCACGTCCTGCACGTTTAGCCCGGTCTTGGCGCTGACCGGCACGGCGTCGGAGGCATCGATGCCGATCACGGCCTCGATCTCGGCCTTGGCGCGCTCGATGTCGGCGGTGGGCAGGTCGATCTTGTTGATCACCGGCACCACTTCCAGGCCCTGCTCCACGGCGGTGTAGCAGTTGGCCACCGACTGCGCTTCCACGCCCTGGGCCGCATCGACCACCAGCAGCGCGCCTTCGCAGGCGGCCAGCGAGCGGCTGACTTCATAGGAGAAGTCGACGTGGCCGGGGGTGTCGATGAAGTTCAGATGGTAGGTCTGCCCGTCCTTGGCCAGGTACGGCAGCGACACCGACTGCGCCTTGATCGTGATGCCACGCTCGCGCTCGATCGGGTTGGAGTCGAGCACCTGCGCTTCCATCTCGCGGGCCTGCAGGCCACCACAGAGCTGGATGATGCGGTCGGCCAGCGTGGACTTGCCGTGGTCGACATGGGCGATGATGGAGAAGTTGCGGATGTTCCGCATCGAATCAGAAGACATAGGTGGCGGCGGCGCGCGGCGTCGTCAGGGTAACGGTCGATTATCGCATGCCCGGCGCCCGCCCGCGAAAACGGCCTCATCGGACCGGGCCCGGAATGGCCGAAGCCCCGCCAGGGCGGGGCTTCGGGGAAAAGCAGGGGCCGCCGAAGCGGCCCCGGCAGGCCTTACTGGCCGGCCTTGACCGCGACGAACGCGCTGTTGCCGCTGCCGGTGCGCACCAGCAGCATCACCACGTCACCCTTCTTGTAGCTGGAAAGCGCACGGTTCAGCGCGTCCACGCTGCCGACCTGGGTGCTGGCCACCTGCAGGATCACCATGCCCGGAGACAGGCCCGCATCACGCGCGCCCTGGCCCTTGACCCCGGTGATGCGCACGCCTTCGCCCGATTCCAGGCCCAGCTGCTTGCGCTGCGGTGCGGTCAGGTCACTGACGTCCAGCCCCAGCAGGGCATTGGCGCCGGCCTGCGGAGCCGCATCGCTGTCGCCGGTGGCCGGGCCACGCGAACCGGCCTGCCCGTCTTCGGTCAGTGCGGTCAGGGTGGCACTGAGGTCGCGCGGCTTGCCATCACGGATCACACCCAGGGTGACCCGGCTGCCCGGTGCCATCGCGCCGATCAGCGGCGGCAGGTCGGACCAGCTGTTGACCGGCGCGCCGTTCACCGAACGGATCACATCACCGATCTTCACCCCGGCCCGGGCTGCAGCCGAGTCCGGCACGATCTGGTTGACCAGGGCGCCGCGGCTGTCCGGCAGGCCCATCGCCTGCGCCTTCAGCCCGTCGATTTCCTGCACCACCGCGCCGAGCTGGCCACGGGTGACCTTGCCGGTCTTCTTGATCTGCTCGACCGCGCTCATCGCCAGGTCGATGGGGATCGCGAAGCTGATGCCCATGTAGCCGCCCGAGGCGGAGAAGATCTGCGAGTTGATGCCGACCACTTCGCCACGGGTGTTCAGCAGCGGGCCACCGGAGTTGCCCTGGTTGATCGCCACGTCGGTCTGGATGAAGGGCACGTAGCGCTGGTCCGGGCCACCTGTGCTGCGGCCGAGGGCGCTGACCACGCCGGCAGTGACCGAGTGGTCGAGGCCGAACGGCGAACCGATCGCGACCACCCACTGACCCGGCTTGAGGGAGTTGGAGTCGCCAACGCGCACGGTCGGCAGGTTCTTGCCGTCGATTTTCAGCAGTGCCACGTCGTACTGCTGGTCGCTGCCCACCACTTTCGCGGTGAACTCACGGCGGTCACCCAGCTTGACCTTCACCTCGCTGGCATCGGCCACCACGTGGTAGTTGGTCAGCACATAGCCATCGGGCGAGATGATGAAGCCCGAGCCCATGCCGCGGCCCTTGATGCTGGGGCCACCGTCCGGACCGCCCGGGCCCTGCCCCGGCATCGGGAAATCCGGGCCGAAGAAGCGGCGGAAGAACTCCGGCATGTCATCGTCGCCCCCCATCGGGCCCCGCGAGGCCTGGCGGTTGTTGCGGACGATGGTGGTGTCGACGTTGACCACGCCAGGCCCGACCTGTTCGACCAGATTGGTGAAGTCAGGCAGGCCCGTGACCAGCGGCTGGGCCGGGGCCCGCGGCGCGGCGGCCGGCGCGGCCTGGGTCTGGGCGGCCGGAGCCGGGGCCTGCGCGCAGGCCACCAACGGCAGGGTCAGGGCCAGCAGGCCCATGGCCTGCGTGCGGAGTCGGGGAGTCATCGGACGGCAACCTCCGGATCGGATGGAAAGAGGAATACGGGCCCCGCCGACGGCGGGGCGTGAAAGCGCCCGGCTCAGTCGCGCGGGCGCGGCGGCACCGGCAGGTCGTCCTGCAGGCGCGGCTCGAACGGGTAGAACGCGGCGCCCCCGGCGTGGGCCGGGAAGCTCGCATTGAGCGCGCCACCGGCAGCGGGCGCCAGGCTGGAGCGCGGCCACGGTCGCGCCTGCAGGCCACCAACCTCACCGAACGGCATGTTGCGGCTGGCATTGGCCGGCACGGTCGGGGTCAGCGGCGCCTGTGCGGCGGCCACGGCGCGTTGCGGCATGTCCTCGCGCTGGGCGGCACGCGCGGCCTGCTGGCTGCGGGTAGCGCTGGCGCGACGGGTGTCCTGGCGTCGGCTGGCCGCGGCCATGGCCACTGCCGGTACACCGGCCACGGCCATTGCGGCGGTATCCACCGAGGCTTCGGTTACCGGAGCCGGCGTCGTCGGCGCCGGTGCGGGCGCAAGTTCGGCCTGGCTGGCGATCACCTGCGGTGCCAGCGGCTCGCCCGGGGTGGCCTCTTTCAGCTTCTCGCCGCCCATGAACAGCGCCACCGCCGCCACCGAGGCGGCCAGTGCGGCGCCACCGCCCCAGGCCCGCCAACCGCTGCGGCGCACCTCGCGGCGCGGCTCGGCCTGCGGCGCCGGTTCGGCAGCGATGGCGGCGGCCACGGCCGCGCTGAAGCCGGCCGGCGCCAGCGCCGAGGCCTGCCCGCGCATCACGTCACCCAGCAGCTGCCAGCGTTCCTGGCAGCCGGCCAGCTCGGGGTCGTGCTCCATCCGGCGCAGCAGGAAGCGCGCTTCGTCGGCGCCCAGCTCGCCATCGACCAGGGCCGACAGCTGTTCGCGATGGCGCTGGTCCAGGCGCTGCCCGGCGGGCGATTGGTGGTTCTGCGATTCGTTGAACGGATTACTGGTCATACGCGGCTCTTCTCACGGGTGGCGCTGCCGATGTCCAACAGCGGCCGGAGTTCGGTGTCGATCGCCTCGCGCGCCCGGAAGATCCGTGAACGCACGGTGCCGATCGGGCACCCCATTTTCTGCGCGATATCTTCGTAACTCAGGCCTTCCACCTCGCGCAGGGTGATCGCCAACCGGAGTTCTTCCGGCAGCGCATTGACGGCCTTCATCACTGTCTGTTCCAGTTCCTGGCGCATCAACTCGCGTTCGGGCGTATCGGTGTCGCGCAGGCGCGTCCCGCTGTCGAACTGTTCGGCGTCACCGATGTCGATGTCATCGGTCGGCGGCCGGCGATTGTGTGAAGCCAGGTAGTTTTTGGCGGTATTCACGGCGATTCGATGCAACCAGGTTGAGAACTGGGCATCGCCGCGGAAACTTCCGATCGCGCGGTACGCACGGATGAAAGTGTCCTGGGCGACGTCCTGACATTCGCTCCAGTCGGCGATGTAGCGACCGACCAGGGCCACCACGCGATGCTGGTACTTGCGCACCAGGACATCGAACGCGGCGCTCTCGCCGTGCTGCACGCGCCGGACCAGTTCCAGATCCAGCTCCTGAGGTGTATCAACATCGGCCATGAGGGGCCGCACTCCTGTCAGCCCAACCGACGTCGGGCAATGAGACTGCCAATCCCGGGAAAAGTTCAGTCGCCGATCACCTGGCGCCGCACCAGCTTTTAACCACCGTTCCGTTAGCGTCCCGGTCCACGGCCATGGATCCGGGGTCGCCACTCCCCTGCTATTGGGATTTGACGCGGGGGAAACAACCTCTGGATCATAGCCGCTTCTCCATACACAACCGGATGGAACGTCCATGCTCTCAGGCTTCGATGGTCTCCGCTTCAGCCACTGGCACCCCGAGATCCGCGACGACGGCGTGGTGGTTCTCTCCCTGGATCGTCAGGACAGCAGCGTCAACGCCATGTCGCAGGACGTGCTGCTGGAACTGGGCGACCTGCTCGAGCGCATTGCACTGGACCCGCCCAAGGGCGTGGTGATCCAGTCGCTGAAGAAGGCCGGCTTCATTGCCGGTGCCGACCTGAAGGAGTTCCAGGAGTTCGACCGCCGCGGCACCGTCAACGACGCCATCCGTCGCGGCCAGGCCACCTACCAGAAGCTGGCTGAACTGCCCTGCCCGACCGTGGCAGCCATCCACGGCCACTGCCTGGGCGGCGGTACCGAGCTGGCGCTGGCCTGCCGCTACCGCGTGGCCTCCAATGACAGCAGTACCCGCATCGGCCTACCGGAGACCCAGCTGGGCATCTTCCCGGGCTGGGGTGGCAGCGCGCGCCTGCCTCAGCTGGTCGGCGCACCGGCGGCGATGGACATGATGCTGACCGGCCGCACCCTGTCGGCCTCGGCCGCGCGCGGCATCGGCCTGGTCGACAAGGTGGTGGCACCAGCAGTGGTGCTCGACACCGCCGTCGCGCTGGCGCTGTCCGGCACCACCCGCCCGTTCAAGCAGCGCGCGACGGCCTGGGCCACCAACACCTGGCTGGCACGCACCCTGCTGGCACCGCAGATGGTCAAGCAGGTCGCACGCAAGGCCAAGAAGGACCAGTACCCGGCGCCCTACGCGCTGATCAGCACCTGGCAGCGCAGCGGCGGCAAGCCGATCCAGGCACGCCTGGATGCCGAGCGGCGTGCCGTGGTGAAGCTGGCCAGCACGCCGACCGCGCGCAACCTGATCCGCATCTTCTTCCTGACCGAGCGCCTGAAGGGCCTCGGCGGTGGTGATTCCGGCATCCGCCACGTGCACGTGGTCGGCGCCGGCGTGATGGGCGGTGATATCGCCGCGTGGGCCGCCTACAAGGGCTTCGAGGTGACCCTGCAGGACCGCGAGCAGCGCTTCATCGACCCGGCCATGGAGCGCGCGCAGGCGCTGTTCGCCAAGAAGGTACGCGACGAGAGCAAGCGTCCCGCGGTGGCCGCGCGCCTGCGTGCCGACCTGGAAGGCAACGGCGTGGCCGAGGCCGACCTGGTGATCGAAGCGATCATCGAGAACCCGGAAGCCAAGCGCGCGCTGTACCAGACGCTGGAACCGAAGATGAAGCTGGACGCGCTGCTGACCACCAACACCTCGTCGATTCCACTGGTGGAGCTGCGCGACCACATCCAGCGCCCGGCACAGTTCGCTGGCCTGCACTACTTCAACCCGGTCGCGCAGATGCCGCTGGTGGAAATCATCCATCACGACGGCATGGCGCCTGAGACCGAACGTCGCCTGGCCGCGTTCTGCAAAGCACTGGGCAAGTTCCCGGTGCCGGTGGCCGGCAGCCCGGGCTTCCTGGTCAACCGCGTGCTGTTCCCGTACATGCTGGAAGCCGCCACTGCCTACGCCGAAGGCATCCCGGGCCCGGTGATCGACAGGGCGGCGGTGAAGTTCGGCATGCCGATGGGCCCGATCGAACTGATCGATACCGTGGGCCTGGACGTGGCCGCTGGCGTTGGCCGCGAACTGGCACCGTTCCTCGGCCTGCAGATTCCGGCCGCGCTGCAGACGGTGGAACCGGACAAGCGCGGTAAGAAGGATGGCCAGGGCATCTATACCTGGGAAAACGGCCGTGCGAAGAAGCCGGACGTGGCCAGCGATTACCAGGCACCGGCCGATCTGGAGGACCGCCTGATCCTGCCGCTGTTGAATGAAGCGGTGGCCTGCCTGCACGAAGGCGTGGTGGCCGATGCGGACCTGCTGGATGCCGGCGTGATCTTCGGCACCGGCTTCGCACCGTTCCGCGGTGGTCCGATCCAGCACATCCGTGCGGTCGGTGCCGATGCGATCGTCGAGCGGCTGAAGGCACTGCAGCAGCGTCACGGCGACCGTTTCGCCCCGCGCCCGGGCTGGGACAACCCCGCCCTGCGCGAACCGGTGGTGTGAGTTGATCGGCCGGGCCTGCGGCCCGGCACCCGCGGTAGTGCCGGCCGCTGGCCGGCAGCCCCAAAAGCCAGAGCCGCAGCGGCTCTGGCTTTTCTGTTTGCTGGGCGGGGCGGTGTGGGCAGGCAGGACACGCCGTAAACCCGTCCATGGGGGCTCGATGGCGCCATCCATGGCGCCAACGGTCCTGCCTGCCCACACCGCCCCACCCCTGACAGTTTCCCGGTGACGGTCAGTGACCTTCGGGAGCTGGTAGGTGTCGACCTTGGTCGACACGCTTGGTCCACGCCATGCGTGGATGCGAGCGAAGCGACCGGCGTTTGATTTTGACTTTGATTTTCTTTTTTCTTCTCCGTGGCTGGACAGCACACGGAAACCGTCAGAGGCCGGGCGGGTGGGTGGCGCAGGGGCGTGAGCCGCATGGATGCGGCGATCGAGCTTACATGGACGTACTTGCAGCGTCCCCTGCGCCACCCACCCGCCCGGCCAAGCGCAGCTTTTGATCTTGCTTCTGCCTTCAGCGACCAACCCACAGCCACGAGGGGCTGCGCCGTTGGCTGGAACCCCAGTCGAGCAAGCTCGACTCTACGGAACAACCTGTTACCCATACGGGGCATGTCCCCGTCACCGCTGCATGCGATGCTGATCACCTGATCCCTGCCAGCGAGAACGCCCGCATGACCACCATCATCGCCCCGCGCGTGCACGACATCGGCGGACTCGAAGTCCGTCGCGCCGTCCCGACCCTGCAGGCGCGCAGCATCGGCTCGTTCGTGTTCGTCGACCAGATGGGCCCGGCACTCATGCATCCCGGCACCGCCATCGACGTGCGCCCGCATCCGCATATCGGCCTGGCCACCGTCACCTATCTGTGGTCGGGCGCGATCGGCCACCGCGACACGCTGGGTTCGGATCAGGTGATCCGCCCCGGTGACGTCAACTGGATGACCGCCGGCCGCGGCATCGCCCATTCCGAGCGCACGCCGCAGCCGGACCGCGACCATGACAACCCGATCCACGGCATGCAGACCTGGGTGGCGCTGCCGAAATCGCATGAGGAAATCGAACCGGCGTTCTACCACCATGCCGCCGCCACCCTGCCGGAGCAGCGCCGCAATGGCGCATGGCTGCGCGTCATTGCCGGCCGCGCCTACGGCGAAGAATCGCCGGTGAAGGTGTTCGCCGATACGCTCAACGTGGCGATCGACCTCGACCCGGATGCGGAAATCGATATCGACAACGGCCACCGCGAGCGCGCGCTGTACATCCTCGAAGGCGACGCGCAGCTGGATGGCGTGGACATCCCTGCCCAGCACCTGGTGATCCCCGAGGCTGGTGCGCGTGGCCGCCTGCGCGCGAAGACGCCGGTGAAGGCGATGTTGTTCGGTGGCGAGCCGCTGGATGGCCCGCGTCACCTGTGGTGGAACTTCGTGTCCAGCTCGAAGGAACGTATCGAACAGGCCAAGCACGACTGGGAGGCCGGCCGCTTCGGCACCATTCCGGGCGACGACAAGGAATTCATCCCGCTGCCGCAGTACTGACATCGCGTGTTGCACACATCCGAAGGTGTATCCCTGCACCCGGCGTTGACACTACAGTCACCCGCTGATCATTGAAATGTGACATAAATCACACTTTCGACCGTCAAAGGAGTGCAACACATGAGCATGGGTAAACGCTTGTCCGCCGAGTTCCTCGGCACGTTCTGGCTGGTTCTGGGTGGCTGTGGCAGTGCCGTGCTGGCCGCCAAGTTCGGCGGTGACGGCAATCCGCTGGGTATCGGTTTCCTCGGCGTTGCGCTGGCCTTCGGCCTGACCGTGGTGACCGGCGCCTATGCGTTCGGCCATATCTCCGGCGCGCACTTCAATCCGGCGGTCAGTGTCGGCCTGTGGGCCGGCGGTCGTTTCCCGACCAAGGACCTGATCCCGTACATCATCGCCCAGGTCGCCGGCGGCCTGCTGGCCGGCTTCATCCTGCTGCAGATCGCATCGGGCGCCAGCGGCTTCGCCATTGATGGCAGCCAGGCCGGTGCATTCGCCAGCAACGGCTACGGCGCGCTGTCCCCCGGCGGCTACAGCGTGGCCGCGGCCTTCCTGTGCGAAGTGGTGCTGACCGCCGTGTTCCTGATCGTGATCATGGGCGCCACCCACGGCAAGGCACCGGCCGGGTTCGCCCCGCTGGCGATCGGCCTGTCGCTGACCCTGATCCACCTGATCAGCATCCCGGTCACCAACACCTCGGTGAACCCGGCCCGTTCCACGGCGGTGGCCTTCTTCGCCGGCAGCGGCGCGGTCAGCCAGCTGTGGCTGTTCTGGGTCGCCCCGCTGCTGGGCGGCGCGATCGGCGGCATCATCTACAAGTGGATCGGCAACGACCGCTGAGGCCTGTGCGGACCATTGCGGCCGACCATCGGCCGCAATGGTTACGCGTGTAACCGCGATTTGTGCGATCGCTCACGTTCCGTTAAGGTTGAGTTGACCGTCCGTGCACATGCCGGCCGGGGCGGCATCCGGGGATGGGATGCCAAGGCTGCCGGTCCATCCGGCGGAGCCAACGACACACCACCTTGGGGGATGCATGAAGTTCGCGCCTGTAGTGTTGTCGAGCCTGCTGTTCGCGGTGGCCCAGGCCGCCGCGCAGGCTCCCACCGAATGTCCTTCATTGCCGGCCAGCAGCGGCCTGCAGTGGCAACAGCAGGCACAGGCCGATTTCCTGGTCTGCCGCGCCAGCACCGGCGATGGCCGCGAGGTACTGAGCCTGATGCTCAGTGCGCGCGATCCCAACCTTCCATTGAACCGCTCGCTGCGCCAGGAAAAGGGCAGCTTCGGCGGTGAATCGCTGTACTGGTACCAGCCCGATCTGGGTGGCCAGCAGCCGCCCGGCTATGCCGAGCGTCGCATCAGTGTGGTCAAGCTCGACAAAGGGCGTTACGCGCAGATTTCGCTGTATCCGGACAGCGCGCAGGAACTGGGCTCGCTGCAGCAGCTGGCGCAGGGCATGAGCCTGACCCCGTCGGCCGTGGCCGCGGGGCGCTGAAGGTGACGGGGATGACTGCCTGGCAGCATCCCCGCAATGCGAGCCGATCCGACGGTAGTGCTGGCCGCTGGCCGGCACCCCGATCCGCCTTTGTCCGAGGCTGCAGCCGGCCAGCGGCCGGCACTCCCTCAGAACTTGCCTTCCTGGAAATCGACGAAGGCCTGCATCAGTTCCTGCCGCGTGTTCATCACGAACGGGCCATGCCGCATCACCGGCTCGCGCAGCGGACGGCCGGCCACCAGGATCAACCGCGCACCTTCGCTGCCGGCCGAAAGGTGCAACTGCTCGCCACCGCCCAGCACCGCCAGTTCCTGGCGCGCCACGTCACGCGCGGCGTCCTGCTCACCCACGGTCATCGCACCTTCGAACACGTAGGCGAACGCGTTGTGCCCCTCCGGCAGCGCATAGGTCCAGGCCCGGTCGGGCGCCAGCGTGATGTCCAGGTAGAGCGGATCGGTGGCCGGCTGCACGATCGGGCCATCGGTGCCGTCCACGCTGCCGGCAATCACCTTCACCTCCACGCCCGGCTCCGGGTGCACCACGGGAATGCGCTCGGGTGCGAATTCCTGGTACTTCGGGTCGGTCATCTTCTCCTTCGCCGGCAGGTTCACCCACAGCTGGAACCCGCGCATCTGCCCGCTTTCCTGCTCGGGCATCTCCGAATGCACCAGGCCACGGCCAGCGGTCATCCACTGCACGCTGCCCGGGGTGAGCAGGCCTTCGTTGCCATGGTTGTCGCGATGCCGCATGCGCCCGTCGAGCATGTAGGTGACGGTCTCGAAACCACGGTGCGGGTGTTCCGGGAAGCCGGCGATGTAGTCCTCGGCGCGGTCGGTACCGAACTCATCAAGCAGCAGGAACGGATCCAGGTCGGGCAGCGTCGGGCCGCCGATGACGCGGGTCAGGCGCACGCCGGCACCGTCGGAGGTGGGCATGCCACGGATGGTGCGCAGTACGCGGACCGGTTCGGGAAAGCTCATGGCGACTCCTGTTGGATGGGTGCCACTGAAGATGGACGCCACACGGCCGTAGGCCAATGGATGGCTCCGCAACCGATTGTTCCATCCCTGATGTTCGCTGCACGTCAGCGCAGCCGCCGTACGACCAAAGTACTACCGCCGATTCGTCCTGTGCCAATTGACCCTGTCGTGGGCAAGCAGGACTCTTTGTCTGTCTTTCCGGGAGAGAGCACCTCATGAAAGGGTTTTCCAAACTGGGCTGGGCGGTACTCGCTCTGCTCGGCGCGTTCTGTCTGGGCACCGTGGCGCTGCGCCGCGGCGAACACATCAATGCCCTGTGGATCGTCGTCGCGGCGGTGTCGCTGTACCTCGTCGCCTATCGCTTCTACAGCCTGTTCATCGCCAACAAGGTGATGCAGCTGGATCCGACCCGGGCCACCCCGGCGGTGATCAACAACGATGGCCTGGACTACGTGCCGACCAACAAGCACGTACTGTTCGGCCACCACTTCGCCGCCATTGCCGGCGCCGGCCCGCTGGTCGGCCCGGTCCTGGCCGCGCAGATGGGCTACCTGCCTGGCCTGCTGTGGCTGGTGGTGGGCGTGGTGTTGGCCGGTGCGGTGCAGGACTTCATGGTCCTGTTCCTGTCCAGCCGCCGCAATGGCCGCTCGCTGGGTGACCTGGTAAGAGAAGAGATGGGCCAGGTGCCCGGCACCATCGCGCTGTTCGGTGCGTTCCTGATCATGATCATCATCCTGGCAGTGCTGGCGATGGTGGTGGTCAAGGCGCTGGCCGAAAGCCCGTGGGGCATGTTCACGGTGATCGCGACGATGCCCATCGCGATCCTGATGGGCGTGTACATGCGCTACATCCGCCCCGGCAAGATCGGCGAGATCTCGGTGGTTGGCCTGATCCTGCTGCTGGCCGCGATCTGGTACGGCGGCAAGGTCGCCGCCGATCCGGTCTGGGGCCCGGCCTTCACCTTCACCGGCACCCAGATCACCTGGATGCTGATCGGCTACGGCTTCGTCGCCTCGGTGCTGCCGGTGTGGCTGCTGCTGGCCCCGCGTGATTACCTGTCGACCTTCCTCAAGATCGGCACCATCATCGCGCTGGCCATCGGCATCCTGGTGGTGATGCCGGAACTGAAGATGCCGGCGCTGACCCAGTTCGCCGCCAGCGGCGACGGCCCGGTGTGGAAGGGCGGCATGTTCCCGTTCCTGTTCATCACCATCGCCTGCGGTGCGGTCTCCGGCTTCCACGCGTTGATTTCCTCCGGCACCACGCCGAAGCTGCTGGCCAATGAAGCGCACATGCGCTACATCGGCTACGGCGGCATGCTGATGGAATCGTTCGTCGCGGTGATGGCGCTGGTGGCGGCCTCGATCATCGATCCGGGCATCTATTTCGCGATGAACAGCCCGGCGGCGGTGATCGGTGCCGATGCGGCCTCGGCCGCGCACTACATCACCAACACCTGGGGCTTCACCATCACGCCTGAGCAGCTGACCGCGACTGCGGCGGCGATCGGTGAACCGACCATCCTGCACCGCGCTGGTGGTGCGCCAACACTGGCGGTAGGCATCGCGCAGATCCTGCACGAAGCGATTCCCAGTGGCAGCGACGCGATGATGGCGTTCTGGTACCACTTCGCGATCCTGTTCGAAGCGCTGTTCATCCTCACCGCGGTGGACGCCGGTACCCGTGCGGGCCGCTTCATGCTGCAGGACCTGCTGGGCAACTTCGTGCCGGCCCTGAAGAAGACCGAATCGTGGACCGCCAACATCATCGGTACCGCCGGCTGCGTGGCGCTGTGGGGCTACCTGCTCTACACCGGCGTGGTCGATCCGTTCGGCGGCATCCAGACGCTGTGGCCGCTGTTCGGCATCTCCAACCAGATGCTGGCCGGCATCGCATTGATGCTGGGCACGGTGGTGCTGTTCAAGATGAAGCGTGACCGCTATGCGTGGGTCACCGCGGTTCCGGCCATATGGCTGCTGATCTGCACCACCTACGCCGGCTTCATCAAGATCTTCGACAGCAACCCGGCACAGGGCTTCCTGGCCCAGGCGCACAAATTCCAGGCCGCGCTCGCCAGCGACACGATCACCGCACCGGCCAAGTCGGTGGCGCAGATGAAGCAGATCGTGGTCAACGCCTACGTCAACACCGGCCTGACCGCGCTGTTCCTGCTGGTGGTGGGCGCGGTGCTGGTGTATTCGATCAAGACCATCCTGGCGGCCCGCCGCAACCCGCAGCGTACCGACCGCGAGACCCCGTACGTGGCGCTGAAGCCGCATGAAATGGTGGATCTGTGATGGGTACCCAACTGGTTCCCGCCGGCCAGTACCAGGCGCACCGCCGCATCTGGCGGCGCCTGGTGCAGACCGCACGACTGTGCTGTGGCATTCCTGATTACGACAACTACGTCCGGCACATGCTGGAAAAGCATCCGGACCAGGAGCCGATGGACTACAAGACGTTCTTCCGCGAGCGCCAGGAAGCACGTTATGGCGGACGCAACGGTGGCCGCTGCTGTTGAGGGTCCGGTTCAACAGCGCTCGAGTGACGTTGAGTAGATCCACGCCATGCGTGGATGAAACCTGGCAGATATCGAGTTGAGTCCGGGGTCAGATCCGTTTCCTCCGGGAAACAGATCTGACCCCTTCCTTGTTCATGGATACCCATGAAATGCATCCACGCATGGCGTGTATCTACGCAGGCATGACGCCGGGGCGGCCCGGACTCAGCCGGTGGCCATCCACTTCAGGATCAGGCCGGTGACGTAGGCCAGGCCCGTGCCGGTGGCATAACCCACCGTACCCAGCAGCACGCCCACCGGCGCCAGCGTCGGATGGAACGCCGCCGCCACCACAGGGGCCGAAGCGGCTGCGCCGATGTTGCCCTGCGAACCAATGGCGAAGAAGAACAGCGGCGCGCGCAGCAGCTTGGCCACCACCCACAGCACCAGCACGTGCGTGGCCATCCAGATCGCGCCGAGCAGGAACAGCCACGGCCGATCCAGCAGCGACAGCAGGTTCATCTGCATGCCGATGCAGGCGATCAGGAAGTACAGGAACACCGTGCCCAGCCGCGACGCACCGGCCGCTTCCAGCCGGCGCGCACGGGTGAAGCTCAGGCCCAGGCCCATCGCCGTGGACAGCAGGATCACCCAGACGAACTGGCTGTCCAGGCTGAACTGGCTGGCCCAGCTGACGTTGGCCTTGAACCAGCCCGACAGCGGCGCGGCGATGGCGTGGGCCAGGCCGACGCCACCCAAGGCCACGCCAACGATCACCATCAGGTCGGTCATGCTGGGAATGCGTGCGTTCTGTGCCTCGTAGGCACTGATGCGCGCCTTCATCTCGTCGATGGCACGGGTGTCGGCACCATTGCGGGTGTCGATCTGCTGTGCGCGGTTGGCCAGGAACAGCAGGATCGCCATCCACAGACTGGCACAGGCCACGTCAACCACCGCGAACTGGCCGAAGGTGGTGGCATCGGTGCCGAACACTTCGCGCATGGCGACCATGTTGGCGCCGCCACCGATCCAGCTGCCGGCCAGCGCCGCCATGCCGGCCCAGGTATCACCCGCCACGGTTTCCGGATGGATCAGCTTCATCAGCTGGAACGAAACGATGGCGCCGAGCATGATGCCGGCGGTACCGGCACAGAACACGATCAGCAGTTTCGGGCCGAGCTTGATGACGCCTTTCAGGTCGATCGACAGGGTCAGCAGGACCAGCGCGGCCGGCAGCAGCACGTCACGCGCGACCGGGTTGTACAGCGAGGTGTTGTGGCCATCGATGACACCGGCGGTGTTGTAGACGGCGGGGATGAAATAGCACAGCAGCAGGGCCGGCACCCAGGCGAAGATCTTCTTCAGCAGCGGGGTTGGACCACTGGCGGCCCAGAAGATCAGGGCCAGGGTGGCGGCAATCAGGCCCAGTCCAACGATGTCGTTGCTGATCAGGGCAGTAGCGGGTTCGGTCGGCATGGGATCCTCTGTCGATCGAAAGAGCGGAGAAAAAAAAGCGCCGCATAAGGCGGCGCAGATCGAGATTAACATTGTCTTCACGCCCGGTCATGCTGCAGTGCCGACACCCCCCATCCCGTCAGGGAGCCCACCCATGCAGCTTGGTGCCTTTTCGGTCAGCCTCTCGGTGAAGGATCTCGCGGCCTCCCGTGCCTTCTACGAAGCCCTGGGCTTCTCGGTCACCGGCGGCGATCCGGCACAGAACTGGCTGGTGATGCGCAGCAACGGCACGGTGATCGGGCTGTTCCAGGGCATGTTCGAGGGCAACCTGCTGACCTTCAACCCCGGCTGGGACCAGCACAAGCAGGAACTGCCCCACTTCCAGGATGTGCGTGAGCTGCAGGCAGAGCTGGATGCCAGGGGCATCGAACTGGCGGTCCGCACCGATCCTGATGGCCAGGGTAGGGGCTATCTGCAGTTGGCCGATCCCGACGGCAACGTGATCCTGATCGACCAGCACGTGGCGCGACCGAACGGGCGTTGAAGCGGACAGCCATTGCCTGGGTGGGCGTCGACCTTGGTCGACGAACGGCATGCCAACCAAGGTTGGCATCTACCAGAGCACGGCCAGCCACCGCCAGGGCATGCCAACCAGGGCTGGCATCTACCAGGACACGGACAGCCACCGCCGGGGCATGCCAACCAGGGCTGGCACCTACCAGAACACGGACAGCCACCGCCTGGGTAGGCGTCGACCTTGGTCGACGAACGGCATGCCAACCAAGGTTGGCATCTACCAGAGCACGGCCAGCCACCGCCGGGGCATGCCAACCAAGGTTGGCATCTACCAGGACACGGACAGCCACCGCCGAGGCATGCCAACCAGGGCTGGCACCTACCAGAACACGGACAGCCACCGCCTGGGTAGGCGTCGACCTTGGTCGACGAACGGCATGCCAACCAAGGTTGGCATCTACACGAACGGCCGGATCAGCGCGGTCGCGAGGCACTGAAATCGAGCGTGACACGTGTGCCACGCGGCTCGCAGGGCTGCAACTGCAGGGTCCATCCCAGGTGCTCGCACAGCCGCGCGATCAGATCCAGTCCGATGCCGCCGCCACGATCGGCGCGTTCGCCACGGGCCATCCGCGCATGGATCGCCGCGATCTCTTCCGGGCTCATGCCATGTCCCGGGTCCTGCAGGGTCAGCACCGCCGATGAACTCAGGCGCAATTCGATGTGGCCACGGCCACTGTTCTCGATGGCGTTGCGCAGCAGGTTGCCGATCGCTGCCTGCACCACCGCCAGCGGCGCGACGATGTCCACCGGTGCGGCCTGGATGCCGATGCTCAGGTCCTTGTCGCCCAGCAGGTGGCGATGGTCGTCGACGATCTCCGGCAGCAGCTGGTCCAGCGCGATGCGCTCGGCACGCGCCGCCAGTCGCGCCGGATCACGCGCCAGCACCAGCAGCAGTTCGATCAGCTGCTCCACGCTCTGTGCGGTGCGCAGTACCCGTTGCATCTGCTGGCGCGCACGCTCGGGCAGGCCCGGTTGCTCCAGCGCCAGTTCGGCGGCACCGGTCATCACCGCAATCGGCGTGCGCAATTCGTGGCTGGCGGTGCTGATGAAGACCCGCTCGCGTTCGACGAACTGCTCGTTGCGGTCCAGGTAATCGTTCAGCGCATTGGCAATGGTGTGCAGCTCTGAGCTGCCGCGCGGGTCGACCTCGATGCGCTGCCCCTGCACGCCCGGCCTGAGCGCGGCGATGTGTTGTGCCAGCAGGCTCAGCGGACGCACCATCCGCTCCATGCCGAACGAAGCCATCAGCACGGTAACGAAGATCATGATCACCCCGGCCAGCATCACCCAGCGCGTGGCGAACTGTTCCAGGTCATGGAAGTCGGAGATGTCCAGTACCAGCGCGACCCGTCCCATCGACTGGGTTTCACGCACCATCACCGCCGTCTCGCGGCCCTTGACCATTACGCCGTCGTGCAGCCCTGGATGCAGGGTACGCAGGCTATCGGGAAGGTTGACCGCGTCGAAGCGGTACAGGCTCAGCGTGTCCGAATCCTGCCAGCGATAGTGCGGTTCGTGCTCGACATGCTCGACGATGCTGTCGAGCTCGGAGTTGAGCAGCGCGCGCCAGGCGGCATGCTCGGCGTGCTCGTGCACGTAGTTGCCGACGCTGAACACCGCGATCGACAGCAGCGCCAGATAGCCCAGCAACCACCACACCACGCGCCGGTACAACGGCCCCGGCTTACGCGCCCTCATCAGCATTCCTGCCGGCGTCGGCACCCTCCACTACCGCCAACCGGTAACCCACGCGCGGCAGGGTGTGGATCAGCTTCTCGGCAAACGGACCGTCAACGCTGCGACGCAACTCGTAGACATGCGAACGCAGCAGGTCGCCATCCGGCGGCTCGTCACCCCACAGGGCGAACTCCAGCTGCTGTCGCGTCACCGCACCCGGGCTGGCCCGCATCAGCACTTCCAGCAGTTTGCGGCAGGCCGGGTACAGGTGCAGCACCTGGCCCTCACGCTGCGCCTCCAGCGTCGCCAGGTCCAGCACCAGGTCGCCCACCTGCAGGCGCTTGCGCGGGTTGCGGCCCTGCGCACGCAGCAGCAGCGCTTCCAGCCGCACCTCC
Source organism: Stenotrophomonas sp. ASS1 (assembly GCF_004346925.1). Classification (NCBI taxonomy): domain Bacteria; kingdom Pseudomonadati; phylum Pseudomonadota; class Gammaproteobacteria; order Lysobacterales; family Lysobacteraceae; genus Stenotrophomonas; species Stenotrophomonas oleivorans. The sequence goes on from NZ_CP031167.1 coordinate 3,310,973, forward strand.
AGCTCGGGCAGGGCGAACGGCTTGGTCAGGTAGTCGTCGGCACCGGCGCGGAAGCCGGCGATCTTGTCCGGCAGTTCATCGCGCGCGGTCAGCATGATCACCGGCACCTCCGACGCGTGTTCGGCACGCAGCCGGCGCAGCACTTCCGGTCCCTCCATGCGCGGCAGCATCCAGTCCAGGATCACCGCATCGTAGGGGTGGCTGCCGGCCAGGTGCAGGCCGGTGATGCCATCCGGGGCCACGTCCAGCACATGCCCGCGCGACTCGAAATAGTCGAACAGGTTGGCCACCAGCTGGCGGTTGTCCTCGATCACCAACAGACGCATGCACGAAACATCCACGGAAGTTCGTACCATGGTAGCGCCGCCCATGTCGGAATGCGGTCGTCCCGCCCCCTTCTGACGCTTTTCCCACCCCTGCCACCTCAGAATGGCCGTTTTGCTCCCGGAGCCTGCCGTGCCCGTAGCCCTGCCCCGCCGTTGGCGACTGCCCCTGTTGTGGCTGCTGATCATTGCTGCATTGGCAGCGGGCATCGGCCTTCGGCAGCCGCAGCCACCGGACGAGCCGCGCTTCGTGCTGGCCGCACGGACCATGGTCGAGAGCGGGCAATGGCTGCTGCCGCATCGTGGCAGCGAGCTGTATGCCGAGAAACCACCGGTGTTCATGTGGCTGCAGGCGGCCGCCTACGAGGTGGTCGGCAGCTGGCAATGGTCGTTCCTGCTGCCGTCATTGCTGGGCGCCCTGCTGAGTCTGTGGCTGGTGTCGGATCTGGCACGGCGGCTGTGGTCGCCGCGGCATTCCATCTATGCCCTCGCGGCGCTGTTCTGCACCCTGCAGTTCGGGCTGATGGCCAAGCGTGCGCAGATCGACATGGTGCTGGTGGGGATGACCACCGTCGCCCTGTGGGGCTTGATGCGGCACCTGTGCGAACGTCGCAACCTGCCCGCGCTGTGGCTGGCCGGTTTCGCCGCCGGTGTCGGCACGGTGACCAAGGGCGTGGGTTTCCTGCCGCTGCTGCTGGTGCTGCCCTGGTTCGGCTGGTGGCTGTACCAGCGCCGTCGCGGGCACCGTGTGGAGGGTCCGCACCCGGCAACGCTGCTGTGGTTGATCCCGGCGTTCCTGCTGGGCGTGGGCGTGTGGCTGGCGCCGCTGGGCTGGGCCCTGCTGCATACGCCCAGCGCCGAACTGCAGGCCTACGCGCACGAGCTGTTGTTCAAGCAGACCGGCACCCGCTACGCCAATGCCTGGCACCACCGGCAGCCGGCCTGGTACTACCTGCAGGTGATCCTGACCCTGTGGCTGCCGGGCAGCCTGCTGCTGCCGATGCTGTTCAAGCCGTGGTGGCGCCGCATCCGTCGTGGCGATCGCCGCCAGTGGCTGCTGCTGGGCTGGGCCGTACTGGTACTGGTGTTCTTCAGTGCCAGCCCGGGCAAGCGCGAGGTGTACCTGCTGCCGATGCTGCCGGCGATGGCACTGGCCGTGGCGCCGCTGCTGCCCGGCCTGCTGCGCCGCGTGTGCGTGCGCCGCTACCTGTTCGGCTACAGCGTGGTGCTGATGCTGGCCACCGGCATACTCGGCGTGATGCTGATGACCGAGCACCCATGGGCGTTGGCGCAACTGCAACGCCGCGCCATGCCCGAGACGTTGCTGCCGGTGCTCGGCGATGGCCTGCTGACCTTCGCCATTGCCCTGGCCACGCTGATCGTGTGGCTGCGGGTACGCCGTGCCGCGACGCTGGTACTGCTGACCCACGGCATGCTGTGGATGCTCTACGGCCTGGTGCTGATGCCTGCACTGGACCCCTTCGCTTCGGCGTCGGCACTCATGCGCCGCGTGGGCGCGCGAATCGGACCCGACGCCGAACTGGCGCTGGTGGCCTGGCGCGAGCAGAACCTGTTGCAGGCCGACCGGCCGGTGCGCGAGTTCGGCTTCAAGCGGCCCTGGGCCGAGCAGTGGCACGACGCCGGCCCGTGGCTGGCCGAGGCACCGGGCAAGCGCTGGCTGCTGGTGCTGGACGATGCGATGAGCCCGTGCGTGGACCCGAGCAAGGTGATCGATATCGGTATTGCCAACAGGAATCGCTGGCAACTGCTTCCCGGTACCGCGTGGGACGCGGAATGCCACGCCGAACGGGCCGGCGCGACCGCTGAAGAAGACTGAACGCTGACCCGTGCCGGGCAAGCATTAACCCGGCACGAACGAGCGTCCGACCCTTCTCCGACATCCAAGTGACGAGCATGGCCGCGGATTCCCGACCCGCCCTTTCCCAGCATGCCCGTCCGTCCCCTTGATTCGGTAGCGCCGCTTGCGACATCGCCACTGGCGTCAAAATTCGCCGTAACTCACCTCTGGCTGCCTGTCGCAATCGGTCTGTCCGTGTTTACGCTGCTGATGGGTTTCGGCGGCGACCAATGGGTCGCCGATCACCTGTTCCGCCTTGAGGGTGGCCATTGGGCGCTACAGGACGCCTGGGTCACCCGCACAGTGGTGCACAAGGCCGGCAAGTGGCTGAGCACGGCTGCTGCGCTCGTGGCGATCCTGCTGTGCTTCCACCACTGGCGAAAGGGTCGCGATCGCACCCTGCGGTGGGCGCTGCTTTATGTCGTGATTGCCATGGCCCTGGGCACGGGTGTGATCTCCCTGCTGAAGTCGCTGGTGCCGATGGAATGCCCCTGGGACCTGCTGCGCTACGGTGGCCACCAGCCGTTCATCGGGCTTTTCACGGCACGCCCCGCAGGTATGGCCGCACAGGCCTGCTTCCCGGCCGGCCACGCCAGCGCGGGCTATGCATGGTTGTCCCTGTACTTTTTCGCCTTGCTGTGGCGCCCTTCATGGCGCTGGGCCGGGTTGTGGATCGGCCTTGGCACCGGCCTGGTATTCGGCGTGAGCCAGCAACTGCGGGGCGCGCATTTCCTTTCGCATGACGTTGCTACTGCGTTGATCTGCTGGCTGCTTTCGCTGGGCCTGTATCTGATCGTCAAACGCGTCCTGGCCCGCCGTCAGCTGGACCGTCCCCACTGCCAGGAGGCAAACGCATGAGTGCATCGGTCCAACGCCCCGCCCGCCTTCCCGCGTTGGCGAACCTTCGCCGCTGGCGGCCGCAGCTGTCCACCGAAGCACTGATCACACTGACCAGCCTGTTCTTCGCAGTGGCCGGCAATGGCCTGTTCTGGCACAGCGCGATGGCCAGCCATCCGGGCAGCCTGCGCTACGCGCTGTCGCTGCTGCTGTTGCTGCTCGGTGCGCACGGCGTGCTGCTGGGCATCCTGGTCTGGCGCTGGAACGCCAAGGTGGTGATCAGCCTGTTGCTGCTGGTGACCGCATTCGCTGCGCATTACATGAGCCGCTACCACATCTACCTGGATGCGGACATGCTGCGCAACGTGCTGGCGACCGATCCCAAGGAAAGCCGCGAGCTGATGACCATATCGCTGGTGTGGCCGGTGCTGTTGCTGGCAGTGCTGCCGATGGCGGTGCTGTGGCGCGTGCAGCTGCGCCGCCGCAGCTGGGGCCGCAGCCTGCTCTGGCGCGTCGGCTTCCTGGTCGTGGCGGCAGTGACCGCGGTGGGCGGCGCATTGATCTCGTTCCAGGATGTCTCGGCACTGATGCGCAACCAGCGCGAAGTGCGCTACCTCGCGACACCGGCCAACGTGCTGCTGGGCATGCCGCGTGCACTGCGCGGTGACAACCCGGTGCAGCGCGCGCCGAAGCTGCCGATCGGCACCGATGCCAAGGCCACCCCGCGCGCGCCGGCCAGCAAGCCGCGCCTGCTGGTGATCGTCATGGGCGAGACCGTGCGCGCGCAGAACTGGGGGCTCAACGGTGGCCGCAACACCACCCCGGAACTGGCGCAGGCCAGCGTGATCAATTTCCCGGACATGCACTCGTGCGGCACCAGCACCGAGGTTTCGCTGCCGTGCCTGTTCTCGCCATGGGGTCGTCACGACTACGACGAGAAGAAGATCCGCGCGCACCAGTCGTTGCTGCACGTATTGAACCGTGCCGGTATTACGCCGCTGTGGCGTGACAACCAGTCCGGCTGCAAGGGCGTGTGCGAAGGCCTGGACTTCCAGTCATTATCCGATGCGACCACCCCGGGCCTGTGCGCTGACGGCCGCTGCATGGATGAAATCCTGCTGCAGGACCTGGCCACCCAGGTACGTGCAAAGCCGGGCGACCGCGTCGTGGTGCTGCATCAGCTGGGCAACCACGGCCCGGCCTACTTCGAGCGCTACCCGCCCGCGTTCCGCCGCTTCACCCCCACCTGCGATACCCGCGACATCGGCCGCTGCTCGCGCGAAGAGATCACCAACAGTTACGACAATGCCGTGCTGTACACCGATCACTTCCTGACCAAGACCATCGGTACGCTGCAGGGCATGCAGGACTACGACACGGCGATGCTCTACCTGTCCGACCACGGCGAGTCGCTGGGCGAGAAGGGCCTGTTCCTGCATGGCGTGCCCTACGCCATCGCGCCGGCCGAGCAGACCCGGGTACCGATGACGATGTGGTTCTCGCAGGGCTTCGCCAGCAGCCGCGGGCTGGACCTGCAGTGCGTGCGCAAGCGTTCGGCGGCCTACACCGACCATGACAACCTGTTCCCGTCGGTGCTGGGCCTGATGCAGGTGAAGACCTCGCTGTACGAGCGCGACCGCGACGTGTTCGCCAACTGCGAGGGTTGAGGGTTGTTCGGCAGGGCTTGCAGCCCTGCACCTGCAGAGGCAACCGCAACCGCAACGGCCGAAGCAGCAGCAACAGCGTGCATTCCGTGGGATGGCGGGGTGGGTCCGGTGGCGGGGGACGCCGTGAATCCGTCCCTGGAGGCTTGGCAGCCGCATCCATGCGGCTGACACCCCCGCCACCGGACCCACCCCGCCTTCGACAGTTTTCCGCGATCTGATGGAACGGCCTTGGGGTCAGATCCGTTTTCCGGAGGAAACCGGATCTGACCCCAGATTCATTTCGATATCTGACAGATGTGTCGACCAAGGTCGACACCTACCCACAGCACACGGAATCTGTCGGAGGTGGGGCGGTGTCGGAGTGCGGGGTGTCAGCCGCATGGATCGGTGTCGGAGTGCGGGGTGTCAGCCGCATGGATGCGGCTGCCAAGCCTACAGGGACGTACTTGCGGCGTCCCCGCACTCCGACACCGCCCCGCCAAACCACGGAATACCCGCTTCTGACGTTGACGTTGCTTGAAGGCTTCGGCAGGTGCAGGGCGCAGCCCTGCCGAACCCAACCGACTTCCGCCACTTGCGGTGGCAGCGACGGCCCACTAGCCTTCGGCCGTCGTTCACCACCCAAGGACCTCCCGTGAAACACCGTCATCTCCTGCTGGCCTCGGCAATCGCCGCCGCCACGCTGGCCCTGGCCGCCTGCAAGAAGGAAGCTGCCCCAGGCACCGATACCGCCAGCAGCAGCGCCCCGGCCGGCGAAACCGCCGACCAGTTCGTGGCCCGCATCAATACCGAGTTCAAGGCCGCCTACCCGGAGATGACCTCGGCGCAGTGGCTGTCCTCCACGTACATCAACAGTGATTCGGAACGCATCGCGGCCAAGGCCAACGAGCGCTCGCTGACCCAGCTCAACAGCTGGATCGAACAGGCCGCCAAGTTCGACGGCAAGCCGATGAGCGAGGACAGCAAGCGCGCGATCCACCTGCTGAAGCTGATGTCCTCGATGCCGGCACCGCGTGACCCGGCCAAGCTGGCCGAGCTGACCCAGATCGCCACCCGCATGGAAGGCAGCTACGGTGCCGGCAAGTACTGCACCGATGCCAACGATCCCAACTCCTGCCGCCAGCTGGGCGAGCTGGAGCAGGTGCTGGCACGCAGCCGCGACTACGACAAGCAGCTCGACGCCTGGCAGGGCTGGCACAGCACCACCAGGAGCATGCGCGGCGACTACCAGAAGTTCGTCGGCCTGGTGAATGAAGGCGCCAAGGGCATGGGCTTCACCGATGCCGGCCAGATGTGGCGCAGCGGCTACGACATGCCGCCGGAGCAGATCGGCCCGGAAACCGATCGCCTGTGGGAGCAGGTCAAGCCGATGTACGAGCAGCTGCACTGCTATGCACGCGGCAAGCTGGACAAGACCTACGGCAAGGACAAGGCCGAAGTGGGCAACGGCCTGATCGCCGCGCACCTGCTCGGCAACATGTGGCAGCAGGACTGGTCGAACCTGTGGGACCAGCTGGAACCGTACCCGGGTGCCGGCAGCCTGGACATCACCGCGGCGCTGGAAAAGCAGTACCAGACCAACCTGAGCGCAGCGCTGGCCAAGGCCGGCAAGGACGCCAACGTAGCGGCGCAGTACAAGGCACAGCGCGAGGCCGAACTGCGTACCGCCAAGCAGATGACCGAGCGCGCACAGGACTTCTACGTGTCGCTGGGCATGCCGTCGCTGCCGCAGTCGTACTGGGAAAAGACCCAGTTCATCAAGCCCGACGATCGCGACGTGGTCTGCCACGCCAGCGCCTGGGACATGAACATGGAAGGCGACGTGCGCACCAAGATGTGCATCAAGCCGAACGAAGAGAACTTCACCACCATCTACCACGAGCTGGGCCACATCTATTACGACCTGGCCTACAACCCGCTTCCGCCGCTGTTCCAGGGCGGTGCCAACGATGGCTTCCATGAGGCGATCGGCGACACCATCGTGCTGGCGATGACGCCCAAGTACCTCAGCTCGATCGGCCTGGTCGATGCGCCGACCGAAAGCCGCGAGGCGGTCATCAACAACCAGATGCGCATGGCACTGTCGGGCGTGTCGTTCCTGCCGTTCGGGCTGATGATCGACCGCTGGCGCTGGGGCGTGTTCGACGGTTCGATCACCGCCGACAACTACAACAAGGCATGGTGGGACCTGAAGGCCAAGTACCAGGGCGTGGCACCGGCCAGCACCCGTGGCGAAGAATTCTTCGATCCGGGCGCGAAGTACCACGTGCCGGGCAACACCCCGTACACCCGCTACTTCCTGGCGCGCATCCTGCAGTTCCAGTTCTACAAGGGCCTGTGCGACGCGTCCGGCTACAAGGGCCCGCTGCATGAGTGCACCTTCTACGGCAACAAGGAAGCCGGCCAGAAGTACTGGGCGATGCTGAGCAAGGGTGCCAGCCAGCCGTGGCAGGCCACGCTGAAGGAGCTGACCGGTACCGACAAGCTCGATGCCGGCCCGATGATCGAGTACTTCACCCCGGTCAACGAGTGGCTGAAGCAGCAGAACGAAGGCCAGATGTGCGGCTGGCAGGCCAACGCGGCCCCGGCGGCGAATTGAGAAAAGGGGCGGGTCCGCGAGGATCCGCCCCTTTCCGGTAGTGCCGGCCGCTGGCCGGCAACTGCACGGTGGACATCTGTCTGGCAGCCGGCCAGCGGCCGGCTCTACCGAAACAGCAATCAAACGAAGGCCAGATGTGCGGCTGGCAGGCCAACGCGGCCCCGGCGGCGAAATGAGAAAAGGGGCGGGTCCGCGAGGATCCGCCCCTTTCCGGTAGTGCCGGCCGCTGGCCGGCAACCACGCGATGAAGACCCAACGGGCAGCCGGCCAGCGGCCGGCTCTACCGAAAAGCCTGTCAGCTGTTCTTCTTCGCCGCCATCGCCGCAGCCAGCTCGGCCTTGAATTCCTCGAAGGTCTGGCCCTTCTCCTTCGCTTCGGCCTGCGCGGCATCGCGCAGCGCATCGGAGTACATCAGGCGCACCGGCGTGCCGTTGCGCTCGTGCAGTTCACCGGCCTGCATGATCAGCGCCAGCACCTGCGCAGCGCTCTCGCTGTGGCCAGCGATGCGGCCGTCCATGCCCAGCACCCATTCGCCGTCACGGCGCACGACACCGGCCAGCAGGGTGCGCTGCGCATCGCGCAGCTCGGCATGCGGTTCCACCGGCGATGCCTGCGCGGCGGCCTTGTTGGCGGCCTGCTTTTCCTGGCGACGGCGCTGGTCGCGGCGGGTCTTGGAGCTGGTGGACATGGTGCGGTACCGCTGCGAAGGGGGGCGCAAGGATAGCGCACCCCGCCCGCAGCGCTGCTTCACGCGTGCTCGATCCAGCATGGTCAGTCCAGCACCTTGCCGTGCCGCCAGTAGCCCATGAAGGTGATCGCGCGACGGTCCAGCCCGCAGTCACGCACCAGATGGCGGCGGATCGCCATCACCGCCCCCGCCTCGCCCGCCACCCAGGCGTACAGCGGCCCGGCCACGCAGGTGTCGGCCTGCTCCCAGAGGATCTGCGTATCGACGTCGATCTCCTCCAGCGCATCGCCAGCAGGCACGCTCGAGGTCGCTGACAGCCGTTCCTGGACCGCCTGCAGCAGCGGCTGGCCATAGGCGGCCTGCCCACGCGGCAACCACACCAGCTCGGCGGTGCCCGGCGCTTTCAACGGCACCGCATCGCCGGCCTGGGCCACTTCCAGCAACGCCAGCGTGCGCGGCGGATCAGGCATGGCCGCCAGCTCTTCGAGGATGCCCGCCACCGCAGGTAACGCCGTTTCATCGGCCACCAGCAGTACCTGGCCGACACCGGCCGGTGGCTTCCACTCCCAGCCTTCGCTGCTCTCGGCACAGTCGGCGTCGGGGGCCAGCAGCACCACGCGATCGCCCGGCCGTGCATGCATGGCCCAGCGCGAAGCGGGTCCGGTCACCCCGTGGATGACGAAATCGACATCGACCTCGCCCTGCTCCGCACGCAGCTGGCGGATGGTGTAGGTGCGCATCGGCGGGCGCTGATCGTCCGGCAGCGCCCGATAGCGTGGGTACCAGTCGTCACCGCTGGGGACCTGCGGCACCTCCTGGCCGGGCAAGGGGAAGAACACCTTGATGCGCTGATCCGGGCCTTCGGTTTTCATCCGCGCCACGTCGGCACCGGTGAACACCATGCGGTCCAGGGAAGGGGAGAGAACGCGGCGCTCCTTCAGCGCCACCTCGAACAGGCGGTAGGTCTGCTGCGCAGCCATGGGGGAACCTCATGCAACGACATCGGATTGGCTGGCTGTCGTGCACCCGTGCACCGGCTGGCTGGAGTGCCCAGCCTAGTCCGGTGGTTTCCCGTCGCAAGCGCTGCCGGCGTCGCGGCCTGCCCTACCCCTGCACGCTGCTCAGTGACCCGTGCAGACTGCCTGCGCCGCACGTTCACGCTGGTGTTCCCAGTACCAGAACACGAAACCAGCACCGAAGAACGCAGCCTGGCCCAAGGCCAGGTGCAGCGGGCTGGCGCTCAGCAGCGGCGATACCACGCCGGCCACCACGGTGCTGATCATCAGCTGCACGAAGGCCTGCAGCGACGAGGCCAGGCCGCGCTGGTGCGGGTACATGTCCAGCACCGCCAGCGCCAGGATCGGGAAGATCAGCGCCATGCCCATGCCGCCCAGGAAGATCGGCAGCACCGCCCACGGCAGCACGAACTGCGGGGCCAGCGCCACGTAGCCGACGTTCAACAGCACCGACAGCGCGCACAGGCCGAAACCGATGGCGACCTGGCGGGTAGGCGTGGTGTGCCCGGCCATGCGCCCAGACAGGTACGAGCCGGTGGTCATGCCGCCGATGGTGGGGATGAACAGCCAGGCGAAGCCGCCCTCGCCCAGATGCAGGTGCTGCATCACGAACACCGGCGCCGAGGAGATGTACAGGAAGATGCCACCGAAGCCGATGCTGCCGGCCAGCGCCAGGCGCAGGAAGCGCGGGTTGAAGCCGATGCGCAGGTAATCACGCATCAACGTGCGCGGCGACAACGGCACGCGCGCTTCAACCGGATGGGTCTCCGGCAGGTAGCGCGCAGTGGCCGCCAGCAGGACCAGCCCGAACACCACCAGGAACCAGAAGATCAGCGGCCAGCCGGCGCCACTGAGCAGGATCCAGCCACCGATGATCGGTGCGATGGCCGGGGCGATGCCGAACAGCATCGACACCTGGCTCATCAGGCGCTGCGCGTCGTGGCCATGGTAGAGATCGCGGATCACCGCTCGGCCGACGATCATGCCGACACCTGCCGACAGGCCCTGCAGTGCGCGGAAGCCCAGCAGCGTGGTCAGGTCAGTGGACAGCGCACAGCCGACCGAGGCGCCGACGAACACCACCAGGCCGCCGAGGATCACCCGCTTGCGGCCCCAGGCATCGGACAGCGGGCCGTGCGCCAGGCTCATCAGGCCGTAGAACAGCAGGTACACGCTGATGGTCTGTTGCACCGCCACTTCGTCCACCGCCAAGCGCTGGGCCAGCTGCGGGAACGCCGGGAAGATGGTGTCGATCGAGAACGGACCGAACATGGCCAGACCGGCGAGCAGCAGGGCCATGCGGCGGGTGGAGGGAGCAACAGCGGCGGTCATGGGGAAGGCGTCCGGCAGGGCCATGCGCGGCACGCACGGCGGGCGCCGGTCCCCTTCTGCAGGGACGGCGCCAGATGAATTCGGGTATCCGCCCATCATAGGTGGGGATTGCGACCGATGCCATGCAGCTGTGCACAAAACGCACGGCCGGGCCATCGGCCATTCAGGCGCGGCGGCCATGCCTGGAGGCGGCCGGCGGGCTCGCAACGGGCTATAATCAGCGGGCAACACGGTGGGAGAAGCGGAACACCGCTGCCGAAGGCGCAACGCCCGTAATCGCTCAGGCCCGATACCACCCGTAACAGAACTCTGGAGAGACCGGTTCGATCCGGCGCCGAAGGGGCACGAAGCTGCGGTCCGCCGCGCTTTTAAACTCTCAGGCAAAAGGACAGAGGGGCGCCCCGCAGACCGCCGACCGGCGGCTTGTGCCCGTGCGTGTGCCCTTTCCTGACGGATCCTTCGCCATGTCCCAGAACACCCCTTCCCTGCGTGAGCTCGAGCACCACAATGCGTTCGTCGAGCGCCACATCGGCCCCAACGACGCCGAGATCGCGCAGATGCTCGATGTCGTCGGCCACGCGTCGCTGGATGGCATGACCGATGCCATCGTACCGGCCAAGATCAAGTCGCCGGTGCCGCTGGCGCTGCCGGAGTCGATGACCGAAGTGCAGGCACTGGCGAAGATCCGTGCGATCGCCGACAAGAACACCGTGCTGCGCAGCTTCATCGGCCAGGGCTACTACGGTACCCACACGCCGAACGTGATCCTGCGCAACATCCTGGAAAACCCGGCCTGGTACACCGCCTACACCCCGTACCAGGCGGAAATCTCGCAGGGCCGCATGGAAGCGCTGATCAACTTCCAGACCCTGTGCGCCGACCTCACCGGCATGGAAATCGCCAACGCCTCGCTGCTGGACGAAGCCACTGCCGCCGCCGAAGCGATGACCCTGGCCAAGCGTTCGGCCAAGTCGAAGTCGGACACCTTCTTCGTGCACGACGCCGTGCACCCGCAGACGCTGGAACTGCTGCGCACGCGTGCCGAACCGATGGGCATCGTGCTGCGCGTGGGCACCCCGGCCGAAGCGCTGGAAGCGGAAGCCTTCGGCCTGCTGCTGCAGTACCCGGACACCTTCGGCCAGGTCGGCGACTACAAGGCGCTGGTCGATGCCGTGCACGCACGCGGCGGCCTGGTGGCCGTGGCCACCGACCTGCTGGCCCTGACCCTGCTGGCCGCCCCGGGCGAATGGGGCGCGGACATCGTGGTCGGCAACAGCCAGCGTTTCGGCGTGCCGTTCGGCTTCGGTGGCCCGCACGCCGCCTTCATGGCGTGCCGTGACGCCTACAAGCGCTCGATGCCGGGCCGCCTGATCGGCGTCTCGATCGACGCGCAGGGCAACCCGGCCTACCGCCTGACCCTGCAGACCCGCGAGCAGCACATCCGCCGCGAGAAGGCCACCTCCAACATCTGTACTGCACAGGTGCTGCTGGCGGTGATGGCCTCGATGTACGCCGTCTACCACGGCCCGGAAGGCCTGACCCGCATTGCCCGCCGGACCCATCGCCTGGCCTCGATCCTGGCCGCAGCGCTGCGCAATGCAGGCGTGCAGGTCGGTGGCGACTTCTTCGACACCCTGCATGTCACCGGCGTGCACGCCGATGAGATCCACGCCAAGGCCCGCGCCGCCGGCTACAACCTGCGCGCGATCGACAGCGACTCGGTCGGCATCAGCCTGGACGAGACCACTACCCGCGCCGACATCGTCGCCGTGGCTGCCGTGTTCGGTGCCTCGCTGGACGTCGACGCACTGGATGCCAGCACTGCCGATGCGCTGCCGGCCGGCCTGCTGCGCCAGTCCGCGTTCCTGACCCACCCGGTGTTCAACACCCACCACAGCGAGCACGAGCTGCTGCGCTACCTGCGTTCGCTGGCCGACAAGGACCTGGCAATGGACCGCACGATGATCCCGCTGGGCTCGTGCACCATGAAGCTCAACGCCACCGCCGAGATGATCCCGGTGACCTGGCCGGAGTTCTCGCAGATCCACCCGCTGGTGCCGGCCGACCAGGCGCTGGGCTACAAGGAACTGATCGACACGCTGGAAGCGATGCTGGTGGAATGCACCGGCTACGACGCGGTCAGCCTGCAGCCGAACTCCGGCGCGCAGGGCGAGTACGCCGGCCTGCTGGCGATCCGCGCCTACCACCGCTCGCGCGGTGAGGAACATCGCGATATCTGCCTGATTCCGGACTCGGCGCACGGCACCAACCCGGCCTCGGCACAGATGTGCGGCATGAAGGTGGTGGTGACCAAGACCGATGCCAACGGCAACGTCGACGTCGAGGACATCCGCCTCAACGCCGAGAAGTACAGCGACCGCCTGGCCGCGATCATGATGACCTACCCGTCCACGCACGGCGTGTTCGAGGAGGAGGTGGTGGAGATCTGCGAGATCATCCACAAGCACGGCGGCCAGGTGTACACCGACGGTGCCAACATGAACGCCCTGGTCGGCGTGGCCAAGCCGGGCAAGTGGGGTTCGGATGTTTCGCACCTGAACCTGCACAAGACCTTCTGCATCCCGCACGGTGGTGGCGGCCCGGGCGTCGGCCCGTGCGCGGTCAAGGAGCACCTGGCCCCGTTCCTGCCGGGCAAGCTGGGTGACAACGGCCCGGTCGGCATGGTCAGCGCGGCCAGCTTCGGCAGCGCCTCGATCCTGCCGATCAGCTGGATGTACATCGCGATGATGGGCCGCGACGGCCTGCGCAAGGCCACCCAGGTCGCGCAGCTCAACGCCAACTACATCGCCAAGCGCCTGGCCCCGCACTTCAAGACCCTGTACACCGGCCGCAACGGCCTGGTGGCACACGAGTGCATCCTGGACGTGCGCCCGCTGGAGAAGACCAGCGGCATCGGCGCCGAGGACGTGGCCAAGCGCCTGATCGACTTCGGCTTCCACGCCCCGACCCTGAGCTTCCCGGTGGCGGGCACGCTGATGGTCGAGCCGACCGAGAGCGAATCGCTGCACGAGCTGGACCGCTTCATCGACGCGATGATCCAGATCCGCGAGGAAATCACCGCGATCGAAGACGGCCGCCTGGACCGCGAGGACAACCCGCTGAAGAACGCGCCGCATACCGCGACCGCGGTGACCGCCAGCGAGTGGACCCACGCCTACCCGCGCGAACTGGCTGCGTTCCCGCTGCCGAGCCTGAAGCTGCAGAAGTACTGGCCGCCGGTGGCGCGCGTCGACAACGTGTACGGCGACAAGAACGTGATGTGCGCCTGCATCCCGGTCGATGCCTACAAGGATGATGAAGTCGAGGCGTGATTCCTCGCTGCATCGGTAAACAGAACGGCCCGCGCAAGCGGGCCGTTTTCATAAGCGCGTGTGGACCAAGGTCCACACCCACAAACATCCGATCACGGATCCGGCATCTGCCCCAGGCTCAACTGCCACGAGACACCGAAGCGGTCCTGCACCCAGCCGTAGCGGTTGCTGAAATCGTAGTCACCCACCGGCATCAACCAATGGCCGCCCTCACCCAGCACGCGTGCGGCACGCTCGAACTGCTCGGCGCCGGAGCACTCCACGAACAGCGAGATCGACGGTGAGAAGGTGAAATCGTGCACGTCCAGGCTGTCGAAGCACAGGTAGTGGGTTCCACCGAGCAGGAAGATGGCCTGGCGGACCTGCCCGGGCACGCCGGCACCGGCGCCGTCCGGATGGCGCTGCATTGCCAGCAGGCGGAAATCGGCGAAGGCCTCGGCATACAGAGCCAGGGCCGCTTCGGCCTGGCCGGTGAACATCAGGAAGGGGCGGCTGCGCAGCATGCGGTACTCCTGGTCGACGGGCCGCGGACGGCCCACACGATCAGGATGGCACGGCGGATGTGCAGCCCCCGTGGTAGTGCCGGCCGCTGGCCGGCATCTTCAGTCACGCCTCGCGCATGCGCCGGGCGATGGCGCTGCTGGCGGCGATCGTGGCAGTCAGTGCCACCATCGACAGGAACTGCAGGCGGGTGTGCGACTCGCTCAGCAGCAGGCCGAAGATCAGTGCCAGGATCGCCAGCGCGCAGCAGGTCAGCCACGGGAAGCCGGCCATGCGGAACGGCAGGCGGGTACCCAGGCGATCCGCGCGGCGACGCAGCACCAGCTGCGACACCAGCGACAGCGTCCACACCAGCAGGCAGGTGGAACCGACGATGTTCAGCAGCACCGGCAGCACCCGGTCCGGGAACAGCAGCTCCATCACCGTGGCGGCGAAACCGAACAGCACGCTGGCCAGCACGGCGATCACCGGCACCTGGCGCGGATCGGTCCAGCCCAACACGGCCGGCGCTTCGCGGCGCTGCGCCAGCGAATACATCATGCGCGAGGCGCCGTAGAGGTTGGCATTGAGCGCCGACAGCAGCGCGATCACGGCGATCAGGGTGATGGCCGTACCCGCGCCCGGGATGCGGGCAATATCCAGCACCGCAGCGAACGGCGACTTCAGCGCCTCGCTGGTCCACGGCACCACGGCGATGATCACGCTCAGCGAGCCGATGTAGAACACCAGGATGCGCCAGGCCACGGTGCGGATGGCACGGGCAATGCTGCGCTCGGGATCTTCGGTTTCGGCCGCAGCGACGGCTACGATCTCGGTGCCGCCAAAGGCAAAAACGACAACCAGCAGCGCCGCGCCGATGCCGGCCAGCCCCTTCGGCGCGAAGCCGCCATGCTCGGTGAAGTTGCTCAAGCCCGGCGAGGTCACCTGCGGCAGCCAGCCCATCAGCAGCGCCACACCGATGGCGATGAAGGCCAGGATCGCCGCCACCTTGAGGATGGCGAACCAGAATTCGAACTCGCCGAAGTTCTTCACCCCGAGCAGATTGATCGCGGTGAAGAACAGCATGAAGGCCAGCGCCGCCATCGGTACCGGTATCGCCGGCCAGACCGTGGCAAGAAGCCCGGCCGCGCCGACGGCTTCGGCGGCGATCACGATCACCAGCTGCACCCACCACAGCCAGCCCACGGTGGCGCCGGCGGTAGCTCCCATGGCATCAGCGGCGTAGACCGAGAACGCGCCACTGGTCGGCTTGGCCGCCGCCATCTCGCCCAGTGCGTTCATCACGATGACCACCAGCGCACCAGCGACCAGATACGACACCAGAACCGCCGGGCCGGCCGCCTGTACACCCACGCCCGAGCCGAGGAACAGGCCGGCGCCGATGGCGCTGCCCAGACCCATCATGATCAGCTGGCGGGGCTTGAGCGAATGTCCGAGGCGGGACGGCGAAGCGGTCGGAATCGAGTTGGGCATCGGCGGGGCTGGCGGCGGGCTACAGGGGCGACACCTTACCCTGTCCCGTGCCCACGGGGATAGGCACAGCGCAGCAGGCGGCTCAGGCCAGCGCCGGCTCGCCGACGTTGCCACCAATACGGGCCCGGTAGGCGCGCGGCGAGAAACCGGTTTCAGCCTTGAACTTGCGGGTAAAGGCGCTCTGGTCGCTGAAACCGCAGGCCTGGCCGATGCAGGCGATGCTGTCGTCACCGTGCAGCAGGTGCATGGCCATCTGGATCCGCAGCCGGGTCAGCACCTGCTGCGGGGTCATCTGGAACACCTTGCGGAAGCTGCGCTCCAGCTTCGACAGCGAGAAGCCGGTGATGTCCAGCAGGGTCTGCATGCGCACGTTCTCGGCGTAGTGCGCATTGAGGTGGGCCAGGGCCAGCCGCAGCTGCTCGTATTGGGTGCCCAGGCTGTCCTTCTGGCCGAGGTCGCGGGATATGCCGATCAGGCCCTCGATGGCCCCATCGACCACCAGCGGGCGCTTGCAGGTCAGGCACCAGCCCGGTTCACGGTTGGCGAACAGGTGGAGCTCCATCAGGTTCTCGATCACCTCACCGGACAGCACGCGGGCGTCCTGGTCGACGTAGTCCGCACTGAGGCCGGTCGGGTAGATCTCGGCCGCGGTACGTCCGATCACGTCCTTGCGCGCGCGCAGACCCAGCCGCCGCAGCATGGTCTGGTTGACGTGGGTGTAACGCCCCTGAAGGTCCTTGATGAAGAACAGCACATCCGGGATGGCGTCGAACAGGGCTTCGATGTCGGCGGGCTCGACTCGCATGCCACAAGCATAGCCGAGGCCCCTTGCCGGTGCGATCACCCTTGCGGGACTTGCGCTTAACGCCGCTAGGCCCACCGTGGGGGCCAGCCCCCACCGGAGAACAGGCCATGCCCCGCGGTGACAAGTCCGCCTATACCGAAAAGCAGAAGCGCCAGGCCGAGCACATCGAAGAGAGCGAGCGCGAGCGCGGTGCCAGCGAAAGCACCGCAGAGCGCATCGCCTGGGCCACTGTGAACAAGCAGGACGGCGGCGGCAAGCGCAGTGGCAGTGGGCGCGAGGTGGCGAAGAAGGTCACCACCAGGAAGGTGGCTGCCAAGAAGACTGCTACGAAGAAGGCGCCGGCCCGCAAGACGGCCACGAAGAAGGCAACAAAGAAGACGGTGGCGAAGAAGGCCACCACCCCTGCATCGCGTAGTGCTGCCGCGAAGAAAGCGGCGAAGACCCGTGCGGCGAGGAAGACCGCGCGAAAGGTGGCGGCGAAGAAAGCGGCACGTACCCGCGCCAGCAGCTGAGCCCGTCAATCGGGATTGCAGCCCGCAGATCAGCCATACTTCTCCAAGCCGCTGGACGCGGCAAAGGGGAATCATCCATGAATGTCCAATGCTCCGCAGCTTTGGCAGCCCTGCTATCGATGGCACCCGCTGCGCATGCGATCACCGCCTCTGACCCACCCCACGAATCCCGTCAGGCTGCGACCGCGACTGCGGACGCCGATATTGCGCGGATCGAATCTCTCGGCCGGTCATTGTTTGAACATGATCTTGCCGCCGAACGCGCAACCGACGCACTCGTAGCGAAGGGAATGCGCAAGGATGACCGCGTTGCTGGATGGGTCACCGAACAACGCGACAACCGCTATGTCGTCAGTATCCTCGGAGGTGACAGTAGCGTGCTGTATCGGGTAGTCACCGACGACAAGGGAACGCTTGCCGGTCCTGTACAGACCCTGTCGCCACCCGAGCCACTATCGCCTTATGAGGCCGGCGCGGCAGCTGCGCGTGCACTGGCATTGAGCAGCAAGTTTCAAGCGTGCTCGAAGAACTACAACACGGTCGTGCTACCGAACGTGGACGGCACGGCAAATGCCTGGAGTGTCTACCTGCTTCCCGGCACATTCGATCCTGCAGCGGTGCCTCTGGGGGGAAGCCATCGCGTGGAAATCGCGGATGAAAAGATCACTTCCAGCCGGCCTTACACCCTCTCCTGCATCACGCTGCAGCGTCCACCGCGGAAGGGTGCCATGATGGTGACCCACCTACTCGATCCAACGCCGACCGAGGTCCACGTTTACTGGAGTCTCTGGGCACGCGCGCCACTGTTCGTGAGTACGGCCAAGGACGTGATCTGGAAGATTGAGAACGGACATATCAGCAAAGTCGTGGACTGACATCCGGTCACACCATGGACGCCCATGGTGTGACCGGCACCACAACGCTTACCGCGCAGCAGCTCAGGCTGCGCGACGCGGCACAACCGAAGCTGTGTCGCCTTCCACCTTGAACACCGACACCGACGTGGTCAGTGCATGCGCCTGTTCTTCCAGTGCGCGGCTGGCGGCGGTGGCTTCTTCCACCAGCGCAGCGTTCTGCTGGGTCACCTGGTCCATCTGCACCACCACCTGGTTGACCTGCTCGATACCGGCGGCCTGTTCCTTGCTTGCCGCTGCGATGTCGCTCATCAGCTGGGTGGTGCGCGAACTTGCCTGTGCCACGCGGGCGATCGCGGCTTCCGATTCAACGGTCACTGCCAGGCCGCTCTTCACCTTCGCAGCGGCGTCTTCGATCAGCTCCTTGATCTCCTTGGCGGCGACACCGGCACGCTGCGCGAGCGTGCGCACTTCGCTGGCAACCACGGCAAAACCACGCCCCTGCTCACCTGCACGCGCCGCTTCCACCGCAGCATTCAGCGCCAGGATGTTGGTCTGGAACGCAATGCCGTCGATCACCGTGGAGATCTCCGAGATGCGTGCCGATGACTGATCGATCTCGCCCATCACCGATGCCATCTGTGCCATTGCCTGCTCGGTCTCGCGCACTGCGGCACCGGCGGCATGCGCTTCGCTGTCGGCCTGACGGGCCAGCTCGGCATTCTGGCGCACGGTGGAGGTCAGCTCCTCCATCGATGCTGCGGCCTCTTCCAGGTTGGCGGCCTGCTGCTCGGTGCGGCGCGACAGGTCGTTGTTGCCGGCGGCCAGTTCCTGCGCTGCGTTGTTGATGCTGTCGGCGGCCACCTGGATGCCCCGCACGATGCCGGTCAGCTGTGCGGTGGTGGTGTTGGCGTCGTCGCGCATGCGCGCGAACACACCGTCGTACTCGCCCTCCATGCGTGCGGTCAGGTCGCCGTGCGAGATTGCACGCAGGACGTCGGAGACGTCGGCGATGCTGGCCTGCGAACTGGCCATCATGCCGTTGAGGTGCTCGACCATCGCCTTGAACTGGTACTGGAACGCTGCGGCATCGCCACGCATGCTGAAATCACCGGCGCGTGCGGCGCGGGCCAGTTCATCGATCTGCGCGTTGATCGCCATCAGGCTCTGCTTCACTGCCGCCAGGGTGCGGGTTAGCGTTCCCTTCTCGCCCGGGTAATCCGGCAGGTCACGGCTGAGGTCGCCGATGGCGTAGCGCTGCATCACTTCAGCCATCAGCAGTTCCACCTGCACGTGCGATTCGACTAGGCTGTTGGTGGCCTGCACCATGCGGCCGAAGTCGCCGGGGAACGCCGTGACGTCCATGCGATAGCGGATCGCGCCGGCCTCATGCTGTTCGGCCATCTGCAGCTGTGCGCCGATCGCCGCCTGCACACTCTGCCGCACACTGGCCATCGCTTCGCCCAGCTGGGTCAGTTCATCGCGGCCACCAAGACGAAACTCCTGGTCCAACTGTCCCTTGGACAGGCGTTCGGCCAGGTTCACGGCGCGGGCCAGCGGGCCGGTCAGGCTGCGGCCGATCATCACCGAGGCACCGATGCCCACCAGCAGCGCGACACCGCCCAGCACCAGCAGCTGCAGCAGACTGCGCTCACCCAGACGAATCGCCTCGGCGGCGGCATCACGGCTTTCCTTCTCTTCGAAGTCCACGCCATCGGACAGCGCCTTGTTCCAGCCATTGGCCGCTTCCTGCACCGGCCCCAGGGTCAGCGCCACGGCGCCCGGGTAGTCGCCCTGCTCCATCAGTTCGCTGGTCTGCTTGTTGAGCGGGCGCGCAATGGCACGCTTGGCGGCGATGGTTTCGGCAATGGCCTTGCCGTCGGCGTCGCTGGGCAGCGCCTGGTAGGCGGTCCAGCTGGCCTCGTAGCGCTTCACCAGATCGGCGATGCGCTGCTCGTCGTGGCCGCGGTCTTCGCCCTGGCGGATCAGCATCTCGCGGCGCACCACCATCATCTGGTTGTTGGCATCGAGCATCTGCGACAGCAGGCGCACCTTGGCCACGCTGACATCGACCACCTGCTGCATCGCGCGCTTCTGCACGACACTGGCGGTGGCGCCGGTGGCCACCACGGCGGCAACCAGCAGCAGCAACAGGCCAAAGCCCAGCCCAAGACGCCAGGCAACCCTGACGTTCCTCAAGTAGTTCATGGGGGTATCCAAAACGGGGGGATGCGCCCTTATCGGCGGCCCGGCAGGCAATCTTGATCGCCGTCCGTCGACGGCGTCGGCCACCGTTCACCTTGGTGAGCCCCCTGCGCAGCAGCACCTGCGCGCTGGACACGGCTGCAATACCCATGGCTGCTCATGCGGGCATCAGATCCCTTTCACGGTGGCTCGGCGGCTGCTGCGGGCAAGGTGGTGGCGTGACCTGCTGGAGATCCCAATGCCCTTGCCCGTGTCCCGATCCACCCTGCTCGCTCTCTCGCTGCTGGCGTCGCCAGCCTTCGCGCAGGCGCCGCCGCCCCACTTGCCCGCACCCATTGCCGAAACGGCCGGACCGGATACCGCACCCCACTCCGCCCTGCACGCCCAGGTGCTGCTGGATCGCGCGAATTTCTCCCCTGGCCAGATCGATGGCGAAATGGGCAGCAACCAGCGACGCGCGGTGTCGGGTTTCCAGGCAGCGCATGGGCTGGACGTAACGGGCGAACTGGACGACACCACCTGGAAGGCCCTGCAGGCCGATACCGTTGGGCCGCTGGCCAGCTACACGCTGACTGCTGAGGATGTTGCCGGTCCGTTCCAGGCCACACCGAAAGGGCCCGCCGCCCAGGCCAAGCTCACATCGCTGGGCTACGGCAGTGTGGAAGAAGCCCTCGGCGAGCGCTTCCATGCCTCCCCTGAGCTGATGAAGGCGCTCAATCCCGGCGTGGACCTGACCAAGGCCGGCAGCCGCATCCAGGTACCCAACATCGCACTGGCCGCATTGCCGAAGGCGGCGAAGATCGTGGTCGACAAATCCGACTCCACGCTGCAGCTGCTGGATGCGCAGGGCAAGGTGATCGCACAGGTGCCGGTGTCGTCGGGCAGCCAGCACGACCCGTTACCGATCGGCGAATGGAAGATCCTGGGCGTTTACCGCGACCCGCCGTTCCACTACAACCCGAAACTGTTCTGGGATGCCCGCAAGGGCGAAAAGAAGGCCACCCTGCCACCGGGTCCGAA
This sequence comes from Stenotrophomonas sp. ASS1, assembly GCF_004346925.1. Classification (NCBI taxonomy): domain Bacteria; kingdom Pseudomonadati; phylum Pseudomonadota; class Gammaproteobacteria; order Lysobacterales; family Lysobacteraceae; genus Stenotrophomonas; species Stenotrophomonas oleivorans. Next base: position 3,331,995 of record NZ_CP031167.1, read on the forward strand.
CAATCCGGTCGGGCGGGTCTGGATCGATCTGTCCAAGCCGCATTACGGCCTGCATGGCACGCCCGAACCCGGCCATGTGGGCAAGACCGAATCGCATGGCTGCGTGCGCATGACCAACTGGGATGCGCTGCGCGTGGCCGATGCCGTGGATACCTCGGTACCCGTGGTGATGCAGGAGTGAGCCGATGCGCCTTTCGCAACTGATCGTGCTGGGCGTTCTGCTGGGGCTGGGTGCAGGCTGGTGGCTGCACCGCGATGCGGGTGATCCGGTACCCGCCCCGCTGCCGCAAGCGCAATCGGCACTGGCAGCGGCGCCGGCGAAGGAATCTGTAGCGACACCCGCAACAGCCCCACCCGCCAACACCGCGCCGTCGGCCGCGCAGACTGCGGATGCACCATCCGGTCTGCTGCTGCCGGTGCAGGGTATCCAGGCGTCCCAGCTGCGCGATACCTTCACCGATGCCCGCAGCGAGGGACGCGTGCACGATGCCATCGACATCATGGCCGATGCCGGTACGCCGGTGCTGGCGGTGGCCGATGGAACGGTTGAAAAACTGTTCGACAGCGAGCGCGGCGGCTTGACGATTTACCAGTTCGAGCCCAGCGGGCGCTGGTGCTACTACTACGCGCATCTGCAGCGCTACGCCGATGGCCTGGCGGAGAAGCAGGTGATCAAGCGCGGAGAGGTGATCGGTTACGTGGGCAGCACCGGTAACGCCAGCACCGAGGCCCCGCACCTGCACTTTGAGGTGCACCTGCTGGGTCCGGAAAAACAGTGGTGGAAGGGAGAGTCGATCAATCCGTATCCGCTGTTGAAACAGGCGGCTTCGACGCCTGACGCTGCCAGTGCCGCAAGGTGATGGTGAATACCACCAGCGCAGCGCCCGGAATCAGCAGGAACAACGCCGCCACCTTCCAGAAGAAGAACGGCCACAGCCACGCGTAGTCCAGGTCGGTCAGCTTCAGTACGTCCATCGGTGGCAGCAGTTCCACCGAGGCCGCGCGCCCCGCCAGCGCGGGCTCGACCGCCAGAACAGTCACCCGCAGCCACGAGCGCCCGCGCGGCAGCGCATCCCCCCGGCCATAACCGAAGTACGAGGCGGCAAATCCAGCAGGCTCAACCGATTCCAGCGCGCGGGTGATGCCGGAACCCGGCACGCCCGAACGCGTTTTGGCGCGGAAGTCAGTTTGATCTGTCGGGGTTTCCGCGCGCAGGCGCACCTCAGGATCGATCGCCGTGGCAGTACCGTCATCCGCGTAACGCAGGCGCAGCCGCAGTTGGTCATCGATGAAGCGGTAGACCGTGACCTCGGCCGTCGCACCCGGGCTCAGCACCAGAGGCAGCACCTGCGTGCGTGAGGCCATGTGGTTGGCGATCGCGCCCAGCACCAGCACCGCGCAGGCAAGCGCCCACAGGCTCCACAGCACCCACAGGGTGATCCGCACCACCGTTACGCCCTTCACGCTGACATCCGGGTCATCACGTCACCTCCCTGCCGGCCGTGCCGACACAGTAACGAAAAAGCCCCGCTTTCGCGGGGCTCTTCCTGTCACCTACGCCGGGCAGCGCCCGACGCCACCTCAGGCGAACGGATCCTGCAGGACCATGGTGTGGTCGCGATCCGGGCCAGTGGAGACGATGCTGATCGGGCAGCCGGCCAGCTCTTCCAGCGAACGCAGGTAGGCGCGCGCAGCCGGCGGCAGGTCGTCCCAGTTGGTGATGCCGTGGGTGTTCTCGCTCCAGCCCGGGAACTCCAGGTACACCGGGGTGCAGTCTTCCCAGCCCTGCGCGTCCAGCGGCGCGTACTCGGTGCGCTTGCCGTTGTATTCGTAGGCGATGCAGACCTTCAGCTTTTCCATGCCATCCAGCACGTCCAGCTTGGTGATGCACAGGCCGCTGATGCCGTTGATGGCCACTGCGCGCTTCAGCGCGACGATGTCCATCCAGCCGCAGCGACGCGGACGGCCGGTCGAGGCACCGTACTCGGCGCCGCGGTCACGGATGCCCTGGCCGACTTCGTCGTCCAGTTCGGTCGGGAACGGGCCGCCGCCGACGCGGGTGGCGTAGGCCTTGGCGATGCCCAGCACGTAGTCGATCGAATCGGCGCCGACGCCGGAACCGGCCAGTGCACCACCCACGGTGGTGTTGGAGCTGGTGACGTACGGGTAGGTGCCGTGGTCGATGTCCAGCAGCGCACCCTGCGCGCCTTCGAACAGCACGCGCTTACCCTGCTTGCGCAGGTCGTGCAGGATGCCGGCCACGTCGGACTTCATCGGCTGCACGTATTCGCCGAAGGCCAGCGCTTCGTCGAAGGTCTTCTGGAAATCGACCGCATCGGTGTTCAGATACTTGGTCAGCACGAAGTTGTGGTAATCCAGCGCGGTGCGCAGCAGTTCTTCCAGCTGCTTCGGGTAATGCAGGTCGGCGATGCGGATACCGCGACGCGCCACCTTGTCTTCGTAGGCCGGGCCGATGCCACGGCCGGTGGTGCCGATCGCCTTGCCGCCGGCAGCGCGCTCGCGCGCCTGGTCCAGGGCGATGTGGTACGGCATGATCAGCGGCGCGGCCGGGGAGATCTTCAGGCGCGAACGCACTTCCACGCCGGAGGCTTCCAGCTCGGCGATTTCCTTCTGCAGCGCGGCCGGCGAGATCACCACGCCGTTGCCGATCAGGCACAGCGCATCGTCACGCAGGATGCCCGACGGGATCAGGTGCAGGACGGTCTTCTTACCGTTGATGACCAGGGTGTGGCCGGCGTTGTGGCCGCCCTGGAAGCGCACGACGGCGCCGATTTCCTCAGTGAGCAGATCGACGATCTTGCCCTTGCCTTCATCGCCCCACTGGGCACCCAACACTACGACAGACTGACCCATGACGGGCTCCTCATATGTTGCGGCCATCGGGGCCGCGGACGGTTGAACCGTGGCGGGGCTGGCCAGCACCTGGAGGGCGGCTCCAAACGGGGAGCAGCCGGCGATGGAAGGCCCAGACACGGAAAAAGCCGAACGGGGAGGCCCGTCCGGCTTTTGTGCATTATCCGGGTTTCCGGGGTCGGGTGCCACCTTTCCGACGGACGGCTTCACCGGCCGGTCAGCCGCCCCGCCCGGTCGTGCCGGCCGTTGGCCGGCAATGCCAACCAAGGTTGGCATCTACCAGAGCCGGGCCACGCATGTACCGGCCGGTCAGGTGCCTCCCGGTAGTGCCGGCCGTTGGCCGGCAATGCCAACCAAGGTTGGCATCTGCCAGAGCCGGACCACGCATGTGCCGGCCGGTCAGGCACCTCCCGGTAGTGCCGGCCGCTGGCCGGCAATGCCAACCAAGGTTGGCAGCTACCAGAGCCGGGCCACGCATGTGAACGCAGGCGGCCGCTGGTGGGCAATCCCAGGTTGCCGGCCAGCGGCCGGCACTACCCTTTCAATGCCGCGCCCACCACAGCAGGCTCAGGCCGGCCAGCAGCACCAGCCCGCCAAAGCTGCGCAGGGCCGGGCTGGGCAGGTCCAGCAGGCGCTCGGCCATGCGCTTCCAGGCGAACGGGGCGACGAACAGGAACAGGCCTTCCAGCACCGCCACCAGGCAGACGGCGGCGAACAGATCTTTCATGGGGGACTCCGGAAAAAGCACGGGGCCCGGCATCTGGCCGGGCCCCGTGGGGTACTGCCCTGCGACCTCAGCGGTCGTTCTTCAGGTACTGCAGGAACGGGTCGTTCTTGTCGAGCACGATCACGCCGTTGCCGTCGCTCATGGAGCCACGGTAGGCCTCCAGGCTGCGGTAGAACGCATAGAACGACGGGTCGGCCGAGCCGGCCTTGCCGTAGATGCGCGCCGCATCGGCATCGCCTTCACCGCGCAGGCGCTGTGCATCACGCTCGGCTTCGGCGATCAGCACGGTGCTGTCACGGTCAGCCTGGGCGCGGATGGTCAGCGACTGCTCCTCGCCCTCCGCACGCAGCTTGGCCGCTTCCTGCTTGCGCTGCGCACGCATGCGCTCGTACACGTCATTGATCACCTGGCTGTCGGTCGGCAGGTCCACCTGCTTGATGCGCAGGTCGATCATCTGCATGCCGAGGCCGGCCACCGCTTCGTTGATCCCCTTCAGCTGCTCGGCGATCAGCTCGCTGCGGTCGCCGGAGACCAGCTGCTGCAGGGTGCGCGAGTTGATCTGGTTGCGCAGCGAGTCGGTGATGATCGGTGCCAGGCGGGCATTGGCGATGCGCGGATCGCCACCGGTGGCACGGAAGTAGTCACCCACGTTGGAGATGTAGCCGATGGCGAAGAAGTCGACGCTGACGTCCTTCTGCTCGGCGGTGAAGTAACGCGCCGGGGCGGTGTCGAGCACCTGGAAGCGGCGGTCGAAGACCTTCACCGTTTCCACCACCGGCACCTTGAAGTGCAGGCCCGGCTTGATGTCCGAACGCACCACCTTGCCCAGGTTCAGCACCATGGCGGTCTGGTCCTCACGGACCACGTACACCGAGCCAAGCAGGCCCAGCACCACCGCCACGATCACGGCGATCCAGATAGGACTCTTCATCGGCTGCCCTCCTCACGGCCGCTCGGTCGCCCGGTCGGGCGGCCCACCGGCCGGCCCGGATCACGGGAAGCTTCCGCCGCTGCACCCGGCAGCGACGGCATCACCACCTCCGGATTGGTCACTCCCGGCGGCGCCGAGGTGGTGGGACGGGTATCGCCGGTCATCGGCACGTAGATCAGCTGGCGGCCATCGCCACCGATCACCTTGCGGTTCTCGCTCAGCACCTGCTGCACGGTCTCCAGCCACAGGCGCTTGCGGGTCACTTCCGGGGCGTCCTTGTACTGGGCCTGCAACAGGCTGAAGCGCTGCGCGTCACCCTCAGCCTTGGAGACCACGGCCTGCTTGTAGCCTTCGGCGGTGGTACGGGCACGCGAGGCCTGGCCTCGGGCTTCCGGCACGACCTTGGCGGCGTAGGCCTGGGCTTCGTTGATCAAGCGTTCCTTGACCTGCTGGGCACCGTTGACCTCGTCGAAGGCCGGCTTCACTTCTTCCGGCGGACGGGCGTCCTGCAGGGTCAGGCCGGTCACGGTCAGGCCGGTCTTGAACGCCTTCAGCAGCGCCTGCAGGCGCTCCTCGGCGGCCACGGCCAACGGGCCACGGTTGTTCAGTACCGCGTTGAGGTCGGCACGGCCGACTTCCTCGCGCACCGCGCTCTGCGCCGACTGCTCCAGCACCTGGTTGGCATCGACCGTGCCGAACAGGTACTGCTGCGGGTCGTCGATGCGGTACTGGACGTTCAGCGAGACGTTGACGATGTTCTCGTCGCGGGTCAGCACCGGCACCTGGATCGAGAAGGTCTTGATCTCGGTGGCATTGACCTTGGTGACCGATTCGATCGGCCACGGCAGCTTGAAGTTCGGGCCGGGCTGCAGGATGCGCGAGAACTGGCCGAAGCGCAGCACCACGCCACGCTGCTGTTCGCCGATCAGCTGGAAGCTGGAGAACAGCACCAGCAACACCACGGCTGCCACCACCCAACGCATGATGCCACCGTCGAACAGGTCCTTCAGCGGCCCGGGCAGTCCGCCCCAGCCACCACCATTGCCACCGCCGCGCGACCCGAAGGGCCCGCGTCGATTGTCCTCGGGGCCTTGTCCGCCCTTGTTGCCGCCGGGTGTATTCCAGGCCATGCACGCTCCATCAAGATTTGGGCTGCGGCGCGGGCCCTTCCCGCACCACCAGCCGTGAAACCATCACCGATCATACAAGATGGGGCGGATCGGCAGGATCGAAAGGGGGGCAACGGGGTAAGGTGGCGTTTTCCTCGAAGTCAGGCAACGCCGATGGCCCCCACCACCCCGTTCACCGCCTTCCGCATCGAAAACGACGACGCCGGCTACCGCAGCGGCCTGGCCCAGCTCAATGTCGACGACCTCAACCCCGGCCAGGTACTGATCCGCGCCCACTGGTCTTCGGTCAACTACAAGGATGCCCTGGCGGGCACCGGCAAGGGCAGGATCCTGCGCCGCTTCCCGCTGGTGGGGGGCATCGACGTGGCCGGCACCGTGGTTGCCAGCACCGATCCAGACTGGCGTGAAGGCGATGCGGTGCTGGCCACCGGCTGCGGCCTCAGCGAAACCCGCGATGGCGGCTACAGCCAGTATGTGCGGCTGGAGTCGCGTGCGGTGATTGCCCAGCCGGCCGGGCTCAGCCCGCGCGAGGCGATGGTGCTGGGCACCGCCGGCTTCACGGCGGCGCTGGCGCTGCTGCGCATGCAGGACAACCGGCAGGTGCCGGAACTCGGCCCGTTGGCGGTCACCGGCGCCAGCGGCGGTGTCGGCGCGCTGGCGCTGTCGATCTTCAGTCGTGCCGGCTACACCGTGCACGCAGTCAGCGGCAAACCGGACCAGGCCGAGTTCCTGCATGGTATCGGCGCCACTGAAGTACTACCGCGCGAGGCACTGTCCGACACCGGCCCACTGCAGTCGGCCCGCTTCGGCGGGGGCCTCGACAATGCCGGAGGCGACATGCTTGCCAGCCTGCTGGCACAGACGGTGCCCTACGGCAGCGTGGTCAGTGCCGGCCTGGCAGCCAGCCCGACGCTGGACATGACGGTGATGCCGTTCATCCTGCGCGGCGTGTCACTGCTGGGCGTGTCCTCGGCCAATGCACCGCGCGGGCTGCGCGAAGAAGTGTGGTCGCGGCTGGGCAGTGACTGGAAGCCGCAGCAGCTGGACCGCATCTGCACCGCCGAAGTCGGCCTCGATGGCCTTCCTGCCGTGTTCGAACGGATGCTGGCGGGCGGTTCGCTGGGCCGCACCGTGGTGCGGATCGACTGAACGTCGCAGGCAGGCGACGGACGGCAGATGCGCCCCTCCCGCCAGTAATGGGCCCGCACTACACTGCGGGCATTACATGGGGAACAACATGGCACGCATTCTGATCGTCGACGACTCACCGTCGCAGCTGTTGGGGATACAGCGCATCGTCGAGAAGCTCGGGCACCAGATCCTGACCGCCACCGATGGCGCCGCCGGGGTCGAAACCGCCAAGGCCGAGCTGCCCGACCTGGTCCTGATGGACGTGGTGATGCCCAACCTCAATGGCTTCCAGGCCACCCGCACCCTCGCCCGCGACGAGGCGACCCGGCATATCCCGGTGATCCTGGTGACCACCAAGGACCAGGACACCGACCGCATGTGGGGCATGCGCCAGGGCGCCAAGGCCTACATCACCAAGCCGTTCTCGGAAGACGAACTGTCCGAGGTGCTGGAACGGGTGTTCGCCGGGCAGGGCTGAGACACGCGCGGTAGTGCCGGCCGCTGGCCGGCAACCACGCATCACCGTCCCGGGCAATGAAGTTGCCGGCCAGCGGCCGGCACTACCTTCAAATGGTCTCGCCGAAGGCCTTGGCCAGGTTCCGGTACGCCTTCTTCTGCGCCTCGTCAGTCGCGGCCGGGGCCACGATCTCGATCTCGACGATCTGGTCGCCATCCGGATTGCCCGGCAGCCCACGGCCACGCAGGCGCAGCTTGCGGCCGGCATCGGAATCGGCCGGAATCTTCAGTTCCACCGCTCCACCCAGGGTCGGCACGCTGATGCTCGTACCCAGCGCGGCCTGCCACGGCGTGACCGGCAGCGTGTAGAGGATGTTGCGGCCATCAACCTCGAACTGCGGGTGGGCGGCGTATTCCACTTCCAGCAGCAGGTTACCGCCGTGGTTGCCCTGCCCCGCCAGGCGGATCACCTGGCCCGGGCGGATACCCTTGGGCACGCGCACGTCCAGCTGCTTGCCGTTGACGGTGATGCGCAGGCTGTCGCCGCTGTAGGCCGCTTCCAGCGGAACCGACAGCTTGGCGCGGGTGTCGCGGTTGGGCGCGTGGCCCTGGCTGCTGAAGCCCGGCCCCGGACCAGCACCACCACCGCCACGCTGGCGCGCGAACAGGCTCTCGAAGAAGTCGCTGAAGCCGCCATTGGGGCCGCCACCGCCGAATACTTCCTCGAAATTGAAACCGCCAGCACCACCATAGTTCGGCGGCACGTTGAACTCCTCGCCCGGGCGATAGCCCTGCGCGCGCAGCTGGTCGTAGGCCGCGCGCTTTTCCGGATCGCGCAGCGCCTCGTAGGCCTCGTTGACCGCCTTGAACTTGTCTTCGGCCCCGGCCTCCTTGCTGACGTCCGGGTGGTACTTGCGTGCCAGCCGGCGGTAGGCGGTCTTGATCTCCGCCTCGCCCGCGCTCGGTTCCACCCCCAGGGTGGCGTAGTAATCCTTGAATTCCATCCAGCTACCTCGATCTGCTTCGGCCGCGCCGGTGGCGCCGCCCCGGGTTCATTCTACGCGCCGGCATGCTACGCCGCCCCTCGTGCGGCCACGGTGAGGCCGACTGATCCTGCGCAATGCGGCTGCCATCCCCATGCGCCACGCTGTGGCTGGAAGCCCCTGCCGCAAAGCCTGAAGATGGGGCCTGCACACGGGTTTTCCAATGTCTTGACGCCCCTGTCCCATCCGGCCCACTAGCCTGCCCCAGCAAGGAGTTCCCCATGACCATCCATGTCGGCGACCGCATTCCGGAAGTGACCCTCAAGCGCATCCGCGAGGGCATCGAAACGCTCGATACGCATTCGCTGTTCGACGCACGCAAGGTGGTGCTGTTCGCCGTACCCGGCGCGTTCACCCCGACCTGCTCGGCGCGCCACCTGCCCGGCTACGTCGAGAAATTCCAGGCGTTCCGCCAGCGCGGCATCGATGTCTACTGCATGGCGGTCAACGACCCGTTCGTGATGAAGGCCTGGGCCGCCGACCAGAGCGTGCCCGACGGCCTGCTGATGCTGTCCGACGGCAATGCCGAACTGACCCGTGCGCTCGGCCTGGAGCTCGACGCCAGCGCCTCGGGCATGGGCATCCGCTCACGCCGTTTCGCCCTGTACGTGGTGGATGGCGTGGTGCGTGCGGCCTGGATCGAGCAGCCCGGCCAGTTCGAAGTGTCTTCGGCCGAATACGTGCTGGAGCACCTGCCAACCTGATCTTCCACCGCAAGAGGAAACGGCCAGCCATGTCCACCAAGCCAGCCAAAGCCGCAAAGCCTGCCGCAAAGGTGCCCGGCATCAGTGACCGCAAGACCCTGCGCGAACGCGCCCGTCGCAATATCGAAGACGGTGCGATCACCGACAGCTACAGCGCCGACCGCAAGGTCGTGATCAAGCTGCTCAACGATGCACTGGCCACCGAGTACGTATGCGTGCTGCGCTACTACCGGCACTACTTCATGGCCAAGGGCATGCTGGCCGACGCGGTGAAAGCCGAATTCCTCGAACATGCACAGCAGGAACAGGCGCACGCCGGCAAGCTGGCCGAGCGCATCGTCCAGCTCGGCGGCGAGCCGGACTTCAACCCCGACACGCTGACCGCGCGCTCGCATGCCGAGTACAAGGAAGGCAGCGACCTGCGCGACATGGTGCGCGAGAACCTGGTGGCCGAACGCATCGCCATCGACAGCTACCGCGAGATGATCAACTTCATCGGCGACCGCGATACCACCACCAAGCGCATCCTTGAAGAGATCCTTGCACAGGAAGAGGAGCACGCCGATGAGTTCGCCGACCTGCTGGATGGGTGGATCGGGGAATGATCTGGTAGATGCCCACCTTGGTGGGCGTCTTTGCCGCGTGCCAACCAAGGTTGGCACCTACCAGAGCACGGCGGTGTCGTTGGCGTTGGGCCGCGCGCCGACCAAGGCCGGCATCTAGCGGAGAACGTTGAACCGCACCTGCGTCCACGCGCCATCGGCCGCCAGCGCGGTCAAAGTGTGTGCGCCCGGATCGGCGAACTCGCGCTGCATCAACTGCGCGCCGTGGGTCTGCGCGATCCAGCGTCCATCCAGCAACCAGTCCACCACCTGTTCGCTGCCCAGCGCGCGCAGCTGCAGGCGCACGCCATGTTCCGAGTTTGGCGCACGCGCCAGCGTGGCGCCATCATTGAGGCCATCGATGTGCAGGGCCACGCTGGCCTCACGCCCGTCGTCGCGGCAATCCGGCGACAGCGCCGGCAACTGCGAGGCAGCGCGCGTGGCCTTGGGCAGCCACGGTGACAACAACGCCGGCCAACGCGCGATCTCAAGCGCGACTTCCTCATGCGGCAAACGGCAATCAGCGGATACACGCAAGCCGGTTCGCGCGTCGGCCAGGTAACGCTGCCGCCCCGGCTGCCAGCGCCGTGCCTCGCGCTCGGGGAAGGTCGGCGGCGCCGCGCCGTCCAGCAGATAGGCCGACATCCGCCGTTGGCACAGCGCCGCCGGCAGGCCCTCGGCGCGTTCGCCGGTGGGCCAGCAGATGTCTTCCTGGCTGACACTGGCCGGCATCGGTGCGGCAGCCGAATCGCCGCGCTGGCGCGGCAGGCTGTCCACCACCTCGAACATCAGCGGCAGTGCGGTGACCGCGCCGTACTGGCCCGGCAACGGCGTGCCATCCGGCCGGCCCACCCACACACCCACGGTGTAGTGGCGGGTACTGCCGATCGCCCACGCATCGCGATAGCCATAGCTGGTGCCGGTCTTCCACGCCACCCGCGGGCGGCCACCGACATCGAACGTACCGACGCTGTAGCCTGGGCGCGGGTTCGATTCCAGCATTTCGCGCACGATCCAGCTGGCGCCCGGCGAGGCCAGTCGCCGCTCGATCATCGGTTCGTCATCGGTGTAGCGCACGCGCCCGGCGATGCCGTTGCGGTTGAGCGCGGCGAACGCGCCGACCAGATCTTCCAGCCGCGCCCCGGTACCGCCCAGAATCAGCGAGAGGTTGGGCGTGCTGCCCGGCGGGAAGCGCAGCTGGATGCCGGAGTGCGACAGGCGTGCGGCGAAGCGCGCCGGACCGACCCGCTGCAGCAGATCCACCGAGGGTACGTTGAGTGACAGCCGCAGCGCGCTGGAGGCGCCGATCGGTCCATTGAAGGCCATGTCGAAGTTGCCGGGGCGGTAGCTGCCGAAACTCTGCGGCGCATCGACCAGCAGGCTTTCCGAATGGATCAGGCCATCGTCCAGCGCCATTGCATACAGGAACGGCTTGAGCGTGGAGCCCGGCGAACGCCAGGCCTGCACCATGTCCACGTGGCCGAGCCGCTGGCGGTCACCGAACGCCAGCGTGCCGACATAGGCACGCGCCTGCAGGGTCTGGTTGTCGACCACCAGCAGGGCCGCCGAAGTGCGCTCGGGCAGCGTGGAGAAGTAGCTGGCCACGCGTTCTTCCAGGGTGCGCTGCAGGCCGATGTCGATACTGCTCTGGATGCGTGCCTGGCCTGGATGCGCCGAGTGCAGGCGCTGGGCCAGCAACGCGGCATGCAGCGGCGGCCGCAGCGAGCGTGCCACCACGTTCTCGATGCGCGCATCCTGCACTTCCTCCGGCGTCCACGCGCCCAGTTCGGCCATGCGTGACAGCACCTTGTCACGCGCTTTCTGCGCGGCTTCCGGGTGGCGGTCCGGGCGCAGCCGGCTCGGTGCCTGTGGCAGTACCGCCAGCAAGGCGGCCTCGGCATGTGACAGCTGCGCCGCCGGCTTGCCCAGATAGGCCCAGCTGGCCGCTTCCACGCCCTCGATGGTGCCACCGTAGGGCGCGCGCTCCAGATACAGGGCCAGGATCTGCCGCTTGCTCAGATGCACTTCCAGCTGCACCGCGCGCAGAATCTGCTTGAGCTTTCCCCAGGGTGTGCGCGTATGCGGGTCGAGGATGCGCGCGACCTGCATGGTCAGGGTCGAGCCGCCGGAAACGATGCGACCACCGCGCAGCAGCTGGCCGCTGGCACGCAGGATGGCCAGCGGGTTGATACCCGGATGGCGCCAGAACCAGCGGTCTTCGTAGGTCAGCAGCGCCTGCAGGTACAGCGGCGAGACGCTGTCGATCGATGCCGGATAGCGCCACACGCCCTCGGCATCGGCGAACGCACGCAGCGGCGTACCGTCGGCAGCCACCACCAGGGTGCTGGTATCGCGCTGCTTCGGCAGCGGCGGCGGGAAGGCGAAATCCAGCACCAGCAGCAGCGCCAGCGTGGCAGCCGTGCCCCAGCGCAGCCACGGCCACAGCGGCCGCAACCGGCGGCGCAGGGCCGCCAGCCGGATCGACATCGTCTTCTTCATTGCAGCGTGCCGGATTGGAGCTTGCCAGCGGGACGGGCCGCGCCGTCGCGGCCCGTCCGCGCGGTCACGGCTGTACCACCGTGATCGTGGTCGGGTTGCTACGGCCGACGCCACGCAGCTGCGGCCGGTACATGTCCTCCACCAGCGGCGGCGGCACCGAGTAGGTACCCGGGGTCACCGCACGCACCAGATAGAACACGTTGGCCTTGCTGCCACGCGAGAGCTTCAGCGCAGCCACATAGCGGTCGTCGCGGAACTCTTCGTGCTTGGTGTCGGCAGCTTCGCCGCGGTCGCTGATGGTGATGCCATCAACCACCACGTCGGCCCACTGCTTGGCATCGCCCAGGTTGAAGTTCTCGATCTCCAGGCCGGCCGGCAGCAGGTCGGTCAGCAGTGCATCGGGCATCGTGGTGTCGGCGGTGACGGTGACGCGCACGATCAGCGCTTCGCCTTCCTTCAGCGGACGCGGCGACCACGGCTTGCCATCGGTGCCGAAGTAGCTGCGCTCAATGCCCAGCACGCTGTTGTCCGGTGCCGGCGCACTGCGCGGGATGCCGGCCACGTCGATGCTGGCGAACATCGGCGGCTGGCCCTGCGGGGTGAAGCGCACGCCACTGGCCAGTTCGCTGGCACTGAAGTTGCGGCCGAACAGCTTGCGCTCACCGATGGCTTCGGTGTTGCCACCAATCACCAGTTCACCGGCCACCAGTGCCTTCTGGTTGGCGGCCAGGGCCTTGCCAAGACGGGCGATGGCCACCTGCTCCTGCGTACTCAGCCACATCCAGCCGGCATTGCGGCGCGCATCCAGGCCTCGGCCGAGGTCAACCGCACGGGCATCCCAGGCCGGCTTGGCCAGCTTGTTCTCGTGCGTCAGCGCGATCATCAGCGCGTCATCACGGATGGCGCTGCCATAGTCGCCGAAGTACGACGGACGTTCGCTGCTGGACTTGGCGAAGGCTGCGGCCAGCGCAGCCTGGCCACGCTTGGCGTCACCCTGCAGCGACAGCGCCACGCCCAGATGGACCAGCGACAGGCCGCCGACCGCCTTGCTGCGCTCGTTGTCGTACAGCGTGCGCAGGGTACCCAGCGGCGCACGGTTGACCCTGGCCAGCACGTAGCCCGAATAGGCCTGGTTGGCGAACTTCAGCTTCTCGCGGTCGTCCTGGCCGTAGAACTGGTTGCCACCGGACAGCAGGTCCTCGCTGAGCCGGTTCAGTGCCTTCTGCAGCACGTTGTCCGGCACCGCGAAACCGGCGTCCTTGGCATCGAGCAGGAACTCGGTGATGTACGGGGTCAGCCACGGGTTCACGTAGCCGTCGTCACCCCACATCGAGAAGTTGCCGTTGGCCACCTGCATCGACGCCAGGCGACCGAACGCACCTTCCATGCGTTCGCGACGGGTCTTGGCATCCAGGCCATCGGCACCGAGCATCGACGACGTCGCCTGGTCCAGGATCAGCGCGGCGTAGCCCTTGCTGGTGGTCTGCTCGGCACAGCCGTACGGGTAGTTCAGCGCGCCCTGCAGCGCACTGGCGAACGGAATCGGCGGCAGCGGGCTGACCAGCAGGCGGGCATTCACCGACTCGGACATCAGGCCATCGGTCAGGCTGTTGTCGAGACTGACCGCTGCCAGCGGATCCAGCGTGCGCACCTGCGAACGCAGCACCTGCGGCCACGCGGCACGCACCGGCAGTTCGTAGCGGCGGTCGGCCTTGAAGCCGTTGCCGTCCACACGTACGCGCACCTTGGCCACGCTGTGGCCCTCACGCGCGGACAGCGGGAAACTCAGCGTTGTCTTGGCATCGGCATTCAACTGCACGCTGCGGCTGCCCTCGCCCAGGTTCAGCGGGCCTTCGCTTTCCACCTTCACGTTGAACTGGCCCGGCTTGCCGGTGAAGTTCTGCACGTCCAGGGTCACGGTGCTGCGGTCGCCCGGGGCGAGCACGCGCGGCATGCTGGCTTCGGCCAGGATCGGCGCGCGCACCACGGTTTCCACATCGCGCTTGCCGTACTGGTCATCGCTGTAGACCAGTGCCGACACCCGCAGGGTGCCGTTGAAGTCCGGCACCTTCAGGCGGATGCGGGCGATGCCCTTGGCATCGAGCTGCACCGGGCCGGAGAACAGGTCCACGGTCTGCACGCGCGCGGTCGGGCGCTTGGCCTGCGGCAATGCCTGCAGCGCCATGTCGCCACCGAACTTCAGCCTGCCGGCACCGCCGTCAAAGCTCTCGATCACCCGGCTGTAGATGTCATAGGCATCAATGCCGAGGCGACGCTGGGCGAAGAAGTGCGCACCGGCATCGGGCACCGGGAAGCGGGTGATGTTGAGGATGCCCACGTCCACCGCCGAGACGGTGACGTGCGCCATCTTGCCGGCCAGCTGCGGTGCACTGACCGTCACCGGCAGGTCCTGTTCCGGGCGCATCTGCTTGGGCGCCACCAGGCCGACCGCCACGGTGCGGCCCTTGCGGTCCATCGGCACGTGCACCACGCCCACGGCACGCGCCGGGGTGATCTTGCTCGGCGCACTACCGCCGCGGAACACCAGTGCGGTGATGTAGACGTCGTGGCGTTCCCAGTCGGCGGTGACCGGAATCTTGAAGGTCGAACCCGGCTTGGCCTCGATGTCCTGCACGTACAGCATGCGGTCGGTCTCGACCATCAGGATGCCCTTGCCGGCATGCGGCGGGGTCACCGTCACCTCCAGCGTGTCACCGGCCTTGTACCCGGTCTTGTCCAGGCCCAGCTTGACCTTGTCCGGGCGCGCGTCCAGGCCGCGGTTGTCATCGCCCCAGCTCCAGCCGGCACGGAACGGGTAGCGGCTGGTCAGGCCGGTGGACGGATCGAACACGTCCACCCGGTACTCGCCCCACTCCACCGGGAAATCGAAGGCGACCGCGCTGCTGCCGGCGTCGACGGTGCGGGTTTCCTTGTTCTCGAAGCGGCGGGTGAAATCGTAGTCCCAGCGGTTGTCGTTGAAGGTCCAGTGGTAGTCGCGCAGCTCGCGCACCAGGGTGATCTTCAGGCCCTTGGCCGGCTGCGGTGTGCCCGCAGCATCCACGCGCATCAACTCGAAGCGTGCATTGCCGTTGGAGTCGGCACCATCCTCGGGGTTGAACAGCGGGCGCACGCCAACCAGCGCGTTGGCCGGCCACATCACCCGCTTCAGGGTGCGGGTGACGGTACGGCCACCGGTTTCATACAGGCTGCCGGACAGCACCACAGCGATCGGCGCCTTGGCCTTGGCCGCCTCTTCCGGCAACGCCACATCCTCACGCAGCTGGCCGTTGCCCGGCAGCGTGGTATCGATCACGTCCTTGGCTTCGCGCGGCAGCTGCAGGGTCGGGTCACCGAAGAAGTAGCCCGGCAGGCCCTCGACCGGCTGCTGCTCAGCGGCCACCGCCATGCGCGCGGTGAAACGGTTGCCGTCGGCCGGCGCCCCGTACAGGTAGGCGCCATTGGCCTGCAGGCGCAGGTCCTCACCCGGCTTCAGCGTCTTCTGTGCGCTGTCCAGGTCCAGCTTCATGCGCTCGGGCAGGAACTCCTCGATGCGCAGGGTCATGCCCTGGATCGCTTCCTTGCTCGCCGGGTCGGTGCGGAACTCGACCTGCCAGCGCCCGGTCGGCGCCTCGGCGGGGATCACCTGCTCGAAATTGATGTAGCCCTGCTCGCCCGGCTGCAGGCGGGTCTCGCGGAAGGTCTTGCCGTCGGGCTGCTTCAGGCGCAGGAACACCGGCTGAGCCTTGACCGGCTTGCCATCGTTGTCGCGCAGCAGGGCGGACAGGCGCACGGTTTCGCCCGGGCGATACAGGTCGCGCCCGGACCAGGCATAGACGTCGAACCAGGCATTGTCACGGCCGGCCACGGCGAATTCGCTCAGGTCCAGCGCCGGCTGGTTGAACGGCAGGAAGCTGGTGTCCTTGCCCGTGCTGGCGACCAGCACGTGAGTGGCATCCAGCGTGTAGTTCAGCAGCGCATTGCCGTTGCCGTCGGTGCTGCCCTTCAGTACCACCTCGCCCTTGGCGTCGAGCACGCGCAGGTCGATGCCCTTCAGCGGCGCGCCGTCCTTGAGGCCGGCGGTGTGCACGAACAGCTTGTCCTTGTAGGCACGGGTATGCAGGCCGATGTCGCTGACCGAGAAGAACGCGGTATCGAACTCGCCTTCGTAGTCACCGGTGCGCTTGAGCAGGGCAAAGTACAGGCCCGGCTCCTGCAGTTCCTTGATGTCCTGGGTCGGCAGGTAGGTCAGCACCCGCTCGTTCTTCTTGCCGCCGAGAATGAAGCGGTTGACGTAGACCGGCTCGGCCAGTTTGTTGATCGGGCGGCGTTCGTAGTCGCTGCTCAGCTCCCAGCTGCCACGGCGGCCGCCACGCTGGTACTGGCTGAAGAAGGTCGGCAGGTCCTTCTCGCGCACGCGCAGGAATTCGACGTCAACCTCCGGCACGTTCACCGAGACCACCGGCAGGCCACGGCTGTCCTTGGCCGGCAGCACGCTGCCCTGCGAGGCGAAGCCGACCACCGGCTTCAGCTCGCCGCTGAACACCTTCTGCTTCAGTTCCTTGCCCAGGCGACTGCCATCGGCGGCCAGCAGGTCGGGCGAGACCACCAGGCTGAACTCCTTGCCAGCCTCCACGAACGGATAGCGGAGGGTCAGGCCGTCATCGGACAGCGTCCAGCTGCTGTCGTCGGTGCCGACCTTCTCTTCGAAGCGCACCAGCTTGTCGAAATCCTGGGTGCCGACCAGCGGGCGCGAGAACTCCAACGCCAGCGACAGGCCGTCATTCTTCTGGTCCGGGTAGGCGCGCAGCAGGGTGAATTCCTTCACCTGCTCGGCCTGGGTGGTGATCGCTTCACCGCTGGCCTTGGGCAGCTGCCCGCTGTCGTTGCGACAACCGGCCAGGCCCAGCAACAGGCCTCCTGCCAGTACCGCCGCCGCCCATCCCCACCGCTTCCGCCGTGCCGGACCGCTCATGTCGTCACTCCTTGATCGAGGCGGCCATTATAGGCAGGCCGCGTCAAGGTGTTGACGCGAATTCGGCAGGAATGCATCGGAACGGTGGCACCGGGCCGCGCCCGGCTGGATCGGATCCGTGCCGACCAAGGCGGTCCCGGTAGCCGCCAACCTTGGTTGGCGTTGGGCCCGTGCCAACCAAGGTTGGCACCCACCAAAGCGTTGCTACCCCGGCAGGTACAGGTCCACGTAGTCGGTCACCGGCATTGCCGCCAGGGCCACCGGGTCCAGCGATGCGGCCAGGATGCGCTGCTGCTGGCTGGTCGGGAAGCGGTGGGCCAGGTGCCGGCGGAATTTGTCCATCAGCAGTGGAATGCCCTCCTCACGTCGGCGCGCGTGGCCCAGCGGGTATTCCACCAGTACCTCGGGCAGCTCGGTGCCATCGGTGAAGCGCACGCTCAGGCCGTTGGCGATGCTGCGCTTTTCCGGGTCCAGGTAATCGGCGCTGAGCTGCGGGTCTTCATGGCAGGTCATCTTCGCGCGCAGTGCGTCGATTCGCGGGTCGGCGGCAACGTCGTCCTCGTAATCCTCGGCCGTCAACCGCCCGTGCAGCAGCGCGATGGCGACCATGTACTGCACGCAGTGGTCGCGGTCGGCCGGGTTATGCAGTGGGCCCTGCTTGTCGATGATGCGGATGCAGGCTTCCTGGGTCCGGATCGCAATGTGCGCGATGTCCTCGACCCGCCGCCCCATCGCACGCAACTGCTGGTGCAGCATGACCGCGGCCTCCACTGCGGTCTGGCCGTGGAACTCGGCCGGGTAGCTGATCTTGAACAGCACGTTCTCCATCACATAGCTGCCCAACGGTCGCCCCAGCGTCAGTGCCTGACCGCGCATGGACACGGCCTCGAAGCCCCAGGTTGGCGCGCTGAGCACGCTGGGATAGCCCATCTCACCACTGGCCGCCATCAAGGCCAGGCGCACGCCACGACTGGTCGCATCGCCGGCGGCCCAGCTCTTGCGCGAGCCGGTGTTGGGAGCGTGCCGGTAGGTCCGCAGCGCCTGGCCATCGACCCAGGCCAGCGACACTGCATTGAGCATGCGTTCGCGATCCAGCCCGAGCAGCTGCGCCACCACAGCGGTGGTGGCGACCTTGACCAGCACCACATGGTCCAGCCCGACCCGATTGAAGGAATTCTGCAGGGCCAGTACACCCTGGATCTCGTGCGCCTTGATCATCGCCAGCAGCACGTCGTGCACGGTCGGCGGCGGGCGGCGCAGGGCCTGCGCGTTGCGCCCCAGCCAATCGCAGACGGCAAGGATGCCGCCCAGGTTGTCCGACGGATGGCCCCATTCGGCCGCCAGCCAGGTGTCGTTGAAATCCAGCCAACGCACCATTGCGCCGAGGTTGAAGGCGGCCTGCACCGGGTCCAGCACGTAGTGCGTGCCCGGCACGCGCGCGCCGTTGACCACGCTGATGCCCGGCACCAGTGGACCGAGCAGCTTGCTGCAGGCCGGGAAAGAAAGTGCCTCCAGTCCGCACCCAAGCGTATCGAGCAGGCAGTGGTGCGCGGTCTGGAACGCCAGGGGTGAGTCGATGCGTGCGTCGCGCACGTAATCGACGATGTCCACCAGCAGCGCATCCCACGCTGCACGCTCGTTGGATGGGGTGTGGCTGTCGGACATCGTCGATCTCCTCTTCAGAAAAGCAGGTCAGGCCGCGCATCCCGGTAGTCGCCAACCTTGGTTGGCGCTGGACATTGCCCGGGCGGTGCCAATGCCATGCCAACCAAGGTTGGCATCTACCGAAGCATGTGATGCCAGCGCCGACCGGCTGGTTACTCGGCCGGCACCCGCACCTTGCCTTCCATCAGCACACGGGCGCTGCGGCTCATGATGGCCTTGGTCACCGTCCACTGGCCGTCAACGAGGCCGGCCTGCGCGCCCACGCGCAGCGTGCCGGAGGGATGACCGAAGGTCACCGCCTCCCGCTCGCCACCACCCGCCGCACGATTGACCAGGGTGCCTGGAATCGCTGCTGCGGTGCCGATCGCCACGGCGGCAGTTCCCATCATCGCGTGGTGCAGCTTACCCATCGACAACGCACGTGCGTGCAGATCGATGGCCGACGCCGGGATTGCCTTGCCACTGGACGACACATAGTCCTGCGCCGGCGCCACGAAGGCCACCTTCGGCGTGTGCTGGCGGGTTGCTGCGTCTTCAAGTTTCGAGATCAGGCCCATGCGCAGCGCGCCATGTGCGCGGATGGTCTCGAATTTCTGCAGTGCGGCCTTGTCCTCATTGATCGCCGGCTGCAGCTCGGTGCCGGTGTAGCCGAGGTCGGCGGCGTTGAGGAAGATGGTCGGGATTCCCGCGGTGATCATCGTCACCTCGAAACTGCCCACGCCGGGGACATCGAGGGTGTCGACCAGGTTGCCGGTCGGGAACATCGCGCCCGCATCGCCGTCATCGGACGGATCGATGAATTCCAGCTGGATCTCGGCGGCCGGGAAGGTCACGCCATCCAGCTCGAAATCGCCGATCTCCTGTACTTCGCCATCGCGCATCGGCACGTGCGCGATGATGGTCTTGCCGATGTTGGCCTGCCAGATGCGCACGGTGCACAGGCCATCGCGCGGCACGCGGGCCGGATCGATCAGACCATTGGCAATCGCGAACGGACCCACCGCAGTGCTGAGGTTGCCGCAGTTGCCGCTCCAGTCGACGAAGGCGGTGTCGATCGACACCTGGCCATACAGGTAGTCCACGTCGTGGTCAGGCACCGAAGCGGTGGAAATGATCACGCACTTGCTGGTACTGGAGGTGGCGCCGCCCATGCCGTCGGTCTGCTTGCCATACGGATCGGGCGAGCCGATCACGCGCATCAGCAGCGCATCGCGTGCGGCGCCCGGCACCTGCGCGGCTTCGGGAAGATCCTGCAGGCGGAAGAACACGCCCTTGCTGGTGCCGCCGCGCATGTAGGTAGCGGGAATACGGAGTTGCGGAAGAAAATTCATCGTCGGATCCAAGCGTTTGGATTTCAGGAAATGTCTTGCATCAGTGCGTCAAGGCCACGATCAACGCACCACACCCGCATGACGTCCACGCGGTCCGGTAGATCGAGGTAATAGACGAGGTAGCGTTCGAAGCCAGGAACCAGCATGAAGCGCAAAGGCACCGGCAGCTGTGCTGCAAGATCGGCGTGCCGGATGGAACCCGAGCATGGAAACACCGCGATGCGTTGAAGCGTGGCCTCCAACTCGGCGAGAAAGCGCCGACCCAGTACCAGGCCCCCCTGCCGTGCGAACCACAGCGCGGCATCGGCTGCGTCGGCTTCGGCCCGAGGCCTCCATTCAATCGCCTTCACGCTCCATCCCTTCGGTCAGTTCGCGACGCATCCGCTCGAATGTAGCCGCTGTCACCGGAACGGCAGGCCCCGATGCCAGCCCCTCGGCTATCAACTGCTTGAGCAGCGCTTCAGCCTTGCTGCGCTGACGCTGGCGGATCAGGTCACGCACGTAGTCCGACGTACTGGAGTAGCCGCCTTCGCGCACTTCCTCGTCCACGAACTGCTTGAGCGGATCGGTCAGCGAAATGTTCATGGTGGCCACGAAACTCTCCTTTGGCAGTTTTTGCCAAGTCAGTGTGCGCTCTGCCCTGGTGTCGGACAAGCCCGCCCCCGGACGCCGGGGGCAGGCATTCAGCCCCGCATCACGCCACCTTGGCGCCTTCCAGGAAGTCCTGGGCGAAACGCTGCAGCACGCCGCCGGCCTCGTAGATCGCCACTTCCTCGTCGCTGTCCAGGCGGCAGGTGACCGGCACGATCACGTCCTGGCCGTCGCGGCGGTGGATGACCAGGGTCAGCTCGGCGCGCGGGGTGCGCTCGCCGATCACGTCGAAGGTCTCGGTGCCGTCGATGCCCAGGGTCAGGCGGGTGGTGCCCGGCTTGAACTCCAGCGGCAGCACGCCCATGCCGATCAGGTTGGTACGGTGAATCCGTTCGAAGCCTTCGGCCGCGATCGCCTCCACGCCGGCCAGGCGCACGCCCTTGGCGGCCCAGTCGCGCGAGCTGCCCTGCCCGTAGTCGGCACCGGCAATGATGATCAGCGGCTGCTTGCGGTCCATGTAGGTTTCGATCGCTTCCCACATGCGCATGACCTTGCCTTCCGGCTCCACGCGCGCCAGCGAACCCTGCTTCACGCTGCCGTCGTCGTTGCGCACCATCTCGTTGAACAGCTTCGGGTTGGCGAAGGTGGCGCGCTGCGCGGTCAAGTGGTCGCCGCGGTGGGTGGCGTAGGAATTGAAGTCCTCTTCCGGCAGGCCCATCTTCGCCAGGTACTCACCGGCGGCACTGGACGCCAGGATCGCGTTGGACGGCGACAGGTGGTCGGTGGTGATGTTGTCCGGCAGCACCGCCAATGCGCGCATGCCAGACAGCGTACGCTCACCGGCCAGCGCGCCCTCCCAGTACGGCGGACGGCGGATGTAGGTGCTCTGCGGGCGCCAGTCGTACAGCGGGCTGACCGCCGCACCGTGCTCCACGCGCACGTTGAACATCGGGTTGTAGACGCGGCGGAACTGCTCCGGCTTCACCGAGGCCTTCACCACCGCGTCGATCTCGGCGTCGCTCGGCCAGATGTCCTTCAGGCGCACCTCGTTGCCGTCGGTGTCCACGCCCAGCACGTCCTTCTCGATATCGAAGCGCACGGTGCCGGCGATGGCATAGGCGATCACCAGCGGCGGCGAAGCCAGGAAGGCCTGCTTCGCATACGGGTGGATGCGGCCATCGAAGTTGCGGTTGCCCGACAGCACGGCGGTGGAATACAGGTCACGGTCGATGATCTCCTGCTGGATCTTCGGGTCCAGCGCACCGCTCATGCCGTTGCAGGTGGTGCAGGCGAAGGCGACGATGCCGAAGCCGAGCTGCTCCAGGTCCGGCATCAGGCCGGACTCTTCCAGGTACAACTGCACGGCCTTGGAACCCGGCGCCAGCGACGACTTCACCCACGGCTTGCGCTGCAGGCCACGCGCGTTGGCGTTGCGCGCCAGCAGTGCAGCGGCGATCACGTTGCGCGGGTTGGAGGTATTGGTGCAGCTGGTGATGGCGGCGATGATCACCGCGCCATCGGGCATCAGGCCCTGCGCCTGTTCGGCTCTGCCCGCTTCCAGCTTGGCTTCGTCGGCAATGCCGCGCTCGGCCAGCTCGGCGGTCGCCACGCGCTTGTGCGGGTTGGACGGGCCGGCCATGTTGCGCACCACGCTGGACAGATCGAAGCGCAGCACGCGCTCGTACTGCGCGGTGGCCAGATCATCGGCCCACAGGCCGGTGGTGCGGGCATAGTTCTCCACCAGCGCCACCTGCGATTCCTCGCGGCCGGTCAGGCGCAGGTAATCGATGGTCTGCCCGTCGATGTAGAACATCGCGGCGGTCGCACCGTATTCGGGGCACATGTTGGAGATGGTGGCGCGGTCACCGATGGTCAGTGCCGCGGCACCCTCGCCGAAGAATTCAAGCCACGCACCGACCACGCGTTCCTTGCGCAGGAACTCGGTCAGGGCCAGCACCACATCGGTGGCGGTGATGCCCGGCTGCGGGCGGCCACTCAGTTCGACACCGACGGTGTCGGGCAGGCGCATCCAGGACGCGCGGCCCAGCATCACGTTCTCCGCTTCCAGGCCGCCAACACCAATCGCGATCACGCCCAGCGCATCCACGTGTGGGGTGTGGCTGTCGGTGCCCACGCAGGTATCCGGGAAGGCCACGCCGTCCTGCACGTAGACCACCGGCGACATCTTCTCCAGGTTGATCTGGTGCATGATGCCGTTGCCCGGCGGAATCACGTCCACGTTCTCGAAGGCCAGCTTGGTCCAGTCGATGAAGTGGAAACGGTCTTCATTGCGACGATCTTCGATCGCGCGGTTCTTCTCGAACGCCTGCGGATCGAAACCACCACATTCCACTGCCAGCGAGTGATCGACGATCAACTGCACCGGCACCACCGGATTCACCTTGGCCGGGTCACCGCCCTTGTCGGCGATCGCATCGCGCAGACCGGCCAGGTCGACCAGTGCGGTCTGGCCGAGGATGTCGTGGCACACAACGCGCGCCGGGAACCACGGGAAATCGAGGTCGCGGCGGCGCTCGATCAGCTGCTTCAGCGAATCGCCGAGCGTGGCCGGATCGCAGCGGCGCACCAGGTTCTCGGCCAGCACGCGCGAGGTGTACGGCAGGGTGGCATAGGCGCCAGGCTGGATCGCATCGACAGCGGCGCGCGCGTCGAAATAGTCCAGCGTGCTGCCGGGGAGGTTCTTGCGGTAATCGGTATTCATGGGCTGGCGGAGTGCTTGAGGCGGGCCGGGTGCCGGCGGTGCGGCGGCGAAAGCATCCGGCCGGCATGGGGCCGGCCGGATGGGTACAGCAGGTGGATCAGACGCGCTTGTCGATGGCGACGAAGTCGCGGTCTTCCGGACCGATGTAGTTGGCGCTCGGGCGAATGATCTTGCCGTCGATGCGCTGCTCGACGATGTGCGCGCTCCAGCCGGCGGTGCGGGCGATCACGAACAGCGGGGTGAACATCGCGGTCGGCACGCCCATCATGTGGTAGCTGACGGCACTGAACCAGTCCAGGTTCGGGAACATCTTCTTGATGTCCCACATCACCGATTCCAGGCGCTCGGCGATGTCGTACATCTTCATGCTGGACTGTTCTTCAGACAGCTCGCGGGCCACGTCCTTGATCACCTTGTTGCGCGGATCGGAGACGGTGTAGACCGGGTGGCCGAAACCGATCACCACTTCCTTGCGCTCGACGCGGGCCTTGATGTCTTCCTCGGCTTCATCCGGGTTGTCGTAGCGCTTCTGCACTTCGAACGCCACTTCGTTGGCGCCGCCGTGCTTCGGGCCGCGCAGCGCGCCGATGCCACCGCAGATCGCGCTGTACATGTCGCTGCCGGTACCGGCGATGACGCGGCAGGTGAAGGTCGAGGCGTTGAACTCGTGCTCGGCGTACAGGATCAGCGAGGTGTGCATCGCCTTCACCCACGATTCCTGCGGCTTCTCGCCGTGCAGCAGGTGCAGGAAGTGGCCACCGATCGAGTCATCGTCGGTTTCCACGTCGATGGCGCGGCCGTTGTGGCTCCAGTGGTACCAGTACAGCAGCATCGAACCGAGGCAGGCCATCAGCTTGTCGGCGATGTCGCGCGCGCCCGGATGGTTGTGGTCGTCCTTCTCCGGCGCCACGCAGCCGAGCACGGACACGCCGGTGCGCATCACGTCCATCGGGTGCGCCGACGGCGGCAGTTCTTCCAGCGCCGCCTTCACCGCGGCCGGGATGCCACGCAGCGACTTCAGCTTGGCCTTGTACGAAACCAGCTCGGCGCGGGTCGGCAGCTTGCCGTGCACCAGCAGATAGGCGATTTCCTCGAACTCGCTGGTGTTGGCCAGGTCCAGGATGTCGTAGCCACGGTAGTGCAGATCGTTGCCACTACGGCCCACGCTGCACAGCGCGGTGTTGCCGGCGGCGGTGCCGGACAGGGCGACGGACTTCTTCGGCTTGAAGGTCGGGGTTGCGGTCGTATCGTTCATGTTTCCCTCCGAAAACTTGATGGTGCAGGGTACTGCTTATTTCTTGGCGGCGAACAGTGCATCGAGCTGCTGCTCGAAGGCGTGGTAGCCGATGCGGTCGTAGAGTTCTTCGCGGGTCTGCATGGTCTCCACCACATTGCGCTGGTGGCCATCGCGGCGCACCGCCTGGTAGACGTTCTCGGCAGCCTTGTTGGCGGCGCGGAAGGCAGACAGCGGGAACAGCTGGATGGCGACGCCGGCCGAGGCCAGTTCATCGCGGCTGAACAGCGGGGTGGCACCGAATTCGGTGATGTTGGCCAGCACCGGTACCTTCACCGCGTCGACGAAGCGGCGGTAGGTGTCCAGGTCGTAGGCGGCCTCGGCGAAGATGCCGTCGGCACCCGCCTCAACGCAGGCGATGGCGCGCTCGATGGCCTTGTCCACGCCGTCCACCTGGATGGCGTCGGTGCGCGCGATCAGGAAGAAGTCCGGATCAGTCTTGGCATCGGCAGCCGCCTTCACGCGGTCGACCATTTCACCCTGCGAGACGATCTCCTTGCCGGGGCGGTGACCGCAGCGCTTGGCGCCGACCTGGTCCTCGATGTGGCAGGCGGCCGCGCCGGCCTTGATCAGCGACTTCACGGTGCGCGCGATGTTGAACGCGCTCGGGCCGAAGCCGGTGTCGATGTCGACCATCAGCGGCAGGTCGCAGACATCGGTGATGCGGCGCACGTCCACCAGCACGTCTTCCAGGGTATTGATGCCCAGGTCCGGCAGGCCCAGCGAGCCTGCGGCAACGCCGCCGCCGGACAGGTAGATGGCACGGAAGCCGGCGCGCTTGGCCAGCAGGGCATGGTTGGCGTTGATCGCGCCGATCACCTGCAGCGGCGACTCGGCAGCCAGCGCCTCACGGAAACGGGCACCGGCGGAGAAAGGGGCGGAAGCAGTCATGCGGCAATCCAGGTTGAAGAACGGATGGGTAGGCGCAAGCACCATGCCAAGCTGCAAGCCGTTGATTTCACGGACATGACCGTCACTCAATAGTGAAACATATGAAACACTGAAACAGATGTATCATGAAACACTTCGCCCGAACCCGCCGCCATGTACCTGCCCCGCTCACCCCTGCGCCATTCCGATACCGACCCCGGCCGCCCGGTGATCTGGACGGTCAGCGTCTCGCGGCTGACCGGCCTGCTCGGCGACGTCATTCCCGAGTTCGACCGCCGCGCGCGCATCGAACAGATCAACCTCGGCTTCGAGGAAGCGGTGGATGTGATCGGCCAGCGCCTGCGTCGCGAGCACTGCGATGTGGTGATCGCCGGTGGCTCCAACGCCGCCTGGCTGCGCGGCCGGCTGGAGCTGCCGCTGGTGCCGATCCAGGCCAACGGCTTCGATCTGATGGAAGCACTGGCGCGCGCGCGACGCATCGCCAGCCGCATCGGCCTGGTCACCCACGCCAGCGACGTGCCGGTGTTCAGCAACTTCCAGCAGAGTTTCGGCCTGGATATCGAGCATCGGCGTTTCGTCACCCGCGAGGATGCGCGCGACTGCATCGCCGATCTGCGCGCCAACGGCATCGAAGTGATCGTCGGCACCGGCATGGCCATCGACCACGCCGAACAGGCCGGCCTGCCCGGCGTGCTGCTGTACTCCGCCGACTCGGTGCGGCAGGCGTTCGAACATGCGCTGGAACTGATCCAGACCTTGGCACGTTCCGGCAGCAACCGCCCTGCCCCACGCCGGCGCCCGGCAGCGCGCGCCGATGCGCATGAACTGCTCGGCGACAGCGACGCGATGGCGCGGGTGCGCGCGCAGATCGCGCTCTACGCCCCACATGACAGCACCGTGCTGGTCAGCGGCGAAACCGGCACCGGCAAGGAACTGGTGGCGCGCCAGCTGCACGCCGCCAGCGGTCGTCGCGGACGCTTCGTGGCACTGAACTGCGGCGCGATCAGCGAATCGCTGCTGGAGGCGGAACTGTTCGGCTATAGCGATGGCGCCTTCACCGGCGCACGCCGTGGCGGCCGTGTCGGCCTGGTCGAAGCCGCAGACGGCGGGACGCTGTTCCTGGACGAGATCGGCGAACTGCCGCTACCGCTGCAGACCCGCCTGCTGCGGGTGCTGGAAGAACGCGAGGTACTGCGTGTCGGCGCCACCGAACCGACCCCGGTGGACCTGCGCGTGGTGGCCGCCACCCTGCAGTCGCTGGAACAGCGCGCGGCAGCCGGCAGCTTCCGGCGCGACTTGTATTACCGCTTGGCCGCACTGCGCATTGCCCTGCCGCCGCTGCGCGCGCGGCGCAGTGATATCCCGCTGCTGGCGCAGCACTTCTTCCGTCAACTGCGCGGCATCGACGCGCCACTGGATGAGGACGCACTGGCGGTGCTGACCACCGCCGAGTGGCCCGGCAACGTGCGTGAGCTGCGTAATCTGATTGATCGTCTGCGCATCCACTGGCAGCCGGGCGAAGGGCTGATCGATGCGGCGCGACTGCTGCAGCTGGCGCCCGAACTGGTGAACGAGGGCGTTGCAGCATTGCCGGTGGAAAGCAACGGCAAGCGCCCACCGCGTGCGCAGTTGGAAACGCTGCTGCAGGAACATCGCAATGATCGCGAGGGGATGGCGCAGGCGCTGGGCGTTTCACGCACCACGCTGTGGCGCTGGCTGCGCGCGGAGGGGTTGTAACCACTCGTTGCCTGGTGGGTGCGAACCTTGGTTCGCACCGCTCTTCCGTCAAGCATCTCATCCACGCATGGCGTGGATCTACCTGGCCAGCAGCAGCTCGATTTCCTCCACCTGCACCACCGGCACCTGCCACGGGTGATGCGGCACGATGCCCTGTTCGAAGATGCGCTGCAGCCGCTGCGGATTCCGAGGCAGGCAGAATTCCAGGCGCACGCTGTCGACCACTTCGGTGCGGCCCGCCTCACCATGCACGGGCGACGCACCCACGCGCGGGCGGAACTGCTCGAACCCCGGCGCCGACCACCACATCCCGTGCTCGTAGTCGCCGGCCGCCAGCGCGTCCACCGCGAGGATGCCCTGCTTCACTGCATCCAGTGCTGCCGACGGCACGAACACCACCACACGGTACAGCGGCAGGCGTTGCATCAGGTTGCCTTACGGATACAGCAGGCGCTTGCTCCAGCGCCCTTCGGCACCGGCTTCATAGCACCAGCGTTCGTGCAGGCGGAACTGCGCGCCGTACCAGAACTCGATGCGATCGGGCACCACCCGCAGGCCACTCCAGCCGTCCGGGCGCGGCACGTCCTTGCCCTCGAAGCGGGCTTCGATCTCGGCCACGCGTGCGTCGAATTCCTCGCGCGTCGCCAGCGTCTTCGACTGCTGCGAGGCCCAGGCGCCGATCTGGCTCATGCGCGGGCGGCTGGCGAAATAGGCGTCGGCCTCGGCATCGGCGACCTGCTCGACGCGGCCTTCAATGCGCACCTGGATGCCCGCCTCGCGCAGGCTGCGCCACAGGAACAACAGCGCGGCCTGCGGATTGGCCTGCAGCTCCTGGCCCTTGTGGCTGTCCAGGTGGGTGTAGAAGACGAAGCCACGCTCGTCGAACGCCTTCAGCAGCACGGTGCGCGCCGACGGGCGGCCCTGCGTATCGGCAGTGGCCACGGTCATCGCGTTCGGCTCGACTTCGCGGCTCTGCTTGGCCTCGTCGAACAGGCCGGCAAACGTGGACAGGGCTTCGGCGTACAGGTCGCTCATGATTGCGTTCTTCTCACACGGATTGGGCTATTGTGGCTGCATGGCCGCTGCTGCGTATATGCCCCAGGTGAAAGGATTCCCCGAAACATTGGCCGAACAGGCGCTGGATGATGCGCTGGGCAGCGGCGCAGCGGTTCCAGTATTGGCGATCAGCGGCCTGCAGGGGAGCGGCAAATCGACGCTGGCCGCGCAGGTGGTGGCGCGCGCCCAGGCACGCGGCCTGAACGCGGCCACGCTGTCGATCGATGACGTCTACCTCACCCGTGCGCAGCGCCAGCGACTGGCCCGCCAGGTGCATCCGCTGCTGATCACCCGCGGGCCGCCCGGCACCCACGACCTGCCGCTGGCCCACGCCGTGCTGGACGCGGTGGCCGCACGCCAGCCTTTCGCGATGCCACGATTCGACAAGCTGGCCGATGAACGCCTGCCCGAGGCTCAGTGGCCGCAGCTGCAGCAGCCATTGGACCTGCTGGTGTTCGAAGGCTGGTTCCTCGGCACACCGGCGCAGGATGACAACGCATTGGACAGCCCGCTGAACGCACTGGAGCGCGAGGCCGACGCCGATGGCCGTTGGCGCCGCTGGTGCAACCAGGCGCTGGCCCGCGACTACCCGGCGTTGTGGCAGCGCTGCGACCGCCTGTGGTTCCTGCAGCCGCCGGATTTCTCGGTGGTACCGCGCTGGCGCTGGCAGCAGGAGCAGAACCTGCAGGCCGCGCAGCCGGGCCGGCACGGCATGAGCCGGCCTCAGCTGGAACGCTTCGTGCAGTACTACGAGCGGGTCAGCCGGCAGGCACTGCGCGCCCTGCCCGCCCTGGCCGACCACGTGGTGGTGCTGGACGGCCAGCGCCAGGTGCAGGCGGTGCGCTGAGGGCGCCTATTCCACCAGGAAGGTTACACGCAGGTTGACCCGCCATTCGGTGATTTCGCCGCTGCCATTGGTGACCACCTTGGTCTCGTTCACCCAGGCGCCCTGGATGCCCTTGACCGTCTCGGAAACCTTCTTCAGCCCGCTGCGCACGGCGTCTTCCACGCTTTTGGGCGAGGAGGCGGTGATTTCGATGACCTTGGCGACCGTCATGGCCTGTACTCCGGCTGGCGCGGGAGACCCCGCAGGAACGCCTAGCCTGACGTGAAGAACGTAAAGGCAAGGGCACGGAGGTGTTAGCATCAGAGGGCATGAATCCTGCTCCGAACCTGATCCTGATCGGCCCGATGGGCGCCGGCAAAACCTGCATCGGCCGCCGCCTGGCCGAGCGCTTCACGCTGGACTTCGTCGATGTCGACCAGGCCATCGTTGATGCCGCCGGCGCCAGCATCCCGACCATCTTCGAGCACTCGGGTGAAACCGGCTTCCGCAGCCATGAGCGCGAAGCCTTGGCCCGTGTGCTGGAAGGCCGCGGCCAGCTGGTCTCCACCGGTGGCGGCGCCGTACTGGATCCGGACAACCGTGCGCTGATCGCCCAGCGCGGCTTCGTGGTCTACCTGCGGGTCAGCGTTGCCGCGCAGCTGGAACGCCTGGCCCGCGACAAAGGCAGGCCACTGCTGCAGCGCCCGGACCGCGAGCAGGTGCTGCACGATCTGGCTGCTCACCGCGACCCGCTGTACCGCGAGCTGGCCGACCTCACCCTCGATACCGACCCGTACACCGCTGCCGACGCGACCGCCCACCTGGTGGTCAAGCTGGCCACGCAATGGCAGCGCCAGGACCTGACCGCATGACTTCCCCCGCCCTGCTGCAGGTCGCCGTTGGCGGCGACCGCCCCTACTCCATCACCATCGGCGCTGGTGCCCAGACCGACGGCACCGCGTTGGCCTCGCATGTGCGCGGCCGCCACGTGCTGCTGCTCAGCGACAGCGAAGTCGCCCCGCGCTATCTGGCATCGGTCAAACAGACGCTGCTGGCCGCACGCGCGGACCTGATCATCGGCGAGCACGTGCTGGCTGCCGGCGAAGCCTCCAAGACCCTGGCCGAGTTCGGCCGCGCGATCGAAGCACTGGCCGCGCTCGGTGCCACCCGCGACGCCTGCGTGTTCGCCCTCGGCGGCGGCGTGGTCGGTGACCTTGCCGGTTTCGCTGCCGCCTGCTGGATGCGCGGGGTGGACTGCGTGCAGCTGCCGACCACCCTGTTGGCGATGGTCGATTCGTCCGTGGGCGGCAAGACCGCGGTCGACATTCCGGCCGGCAAGAACCTGGTCGGCGCGTTCCATCCGCCGCGCGCGGTCATTGCCGATACCCGCGTGCTGGCCACCCTGCCACCGCGCGAGCTGCGCGCCGGCCTGGCCGAAGTGGTGAAGTACGGCGCGCTGGGCGATGCAGTGTTCTTCGAATGGCTGCAGCAGCATGCCGATGCGCTGCTGGCCGGCGAAGACAACGTGCTTTCTGAAGCCATCGCGCGCAGTTGCCGGCACAAGGCCGCCATCGTCGAGCGCGATCCGTTCGAGAAGGGGGAACGTGCCCTGCTCAACCTGGGACACACCTTCGGCCACGCCATCGAGACCGAACAGGGCTACTCCGCCCCCGGCCGCGATGCGCTGAACCATGGCGAGGCGGTGGCGGTGGGCATGGTGCTGGCGGCGAAGCTGTCCACCGACCTGGGCCTGGCCGACGATGCCGACCGTGCGCGCCTGCAGGCCCTGCTGGAACGCCTCGGCCTGCCGGTGGCGATCCCCGCAGGACTGGATCCGCAGGCCCTGCTCGGCCGCATGCGGCTGGACAAGAAGAACGTGGCCGGCCGCCTGCGCCTGGTGCTGTGGCGTGGCATGGGCCGCGCCGAAGTGGTGCCGGACGTGGATGAGGCAGCGGTGCTGAAGGTGCTGTCGGTCCGGTAGTGCCGGCCGCTGGCCGGCAATCCTGCCGCGCAGCCTGGTAGTGCCGGCCGCTGACCGGCTTCCCCGCTCATGACGTTGCCGGCCAACGGCCGGTACGACCGCGTTGCGGCCGGGGTCACCCTGGCCCCGCTACAATCGGCGCCATGCACGTCTACCTGCAACATCCCGACGCCGGTGCGCAGGCACCGCGCTTCCTGCGCCTGAGCCTGCAGCCGGATCTGTTCGGCGGCTGGGAACTGCTGCGCGAGAGCGGCCGCGTCGGCAGCCGCTCGCAGCTGCGGCGCGAGCTGTTCCTGCAGGCCGACGAAGCCCGCCATGCCTTCGAGAAGGCCCGCGATGCCGAACTGCATCGCGGCTTCCAGATCCTTTCGCACGGCGACTGACGCCGCTGCCAACTTTCGTCCAAGGAATGCCCATCGTGACCAGCCCTCTCCGCAACGATCGCCTGCTGCGCGCCCTGCGCCGCGAACCGGTGGACTGCACCCCCGTCTGGCTGATGCGCCAGGCCGGCCGCTACCTGCCGGAGTACCGCGCAACCCGGGCCAAGGCCGGCAGCTTCCTGGCCATGGCCAAGAACCCGGAGATCGCCTGCGAAGTCACGCTGCAGCCGCTGCGCCGCTTCCCGCTGGACGCCGCCATCCTGTTCTCGGACATCCTCACCATTCCCGATGCGATGGGCCTGGAGCTCTACTTCGTCGAAGGCGAAGGCCCCAAGTTCCGCCACCCGGTACGAGATGAAGCGGCCATCGCCAGGCTGGCGGTGCCGGACATGGAACAGGACCTGGGCTATGTGATGGACGCGGTGCGCCTGATCCGTCGCGAGCTGGACGGCCAGGTGCCGCTGATCGGTTTCTCCGGCAGCCCGTGGACGCTGGCCTGCTACATGGTGGAAGGCGGCGGCAGCAAGGACTTCGCGCGGATCAAGGCGATGGCACTGAACCATCCGCAGGCCCTGCACCGCCTGCTGGAGGTCACCACCGAGGCGGTGATCGCCTATCTCGGCGCGCAGCGCGCGGCCGGTGCACAGGCGCTGCAGGTATTCGATACCTGGGGTGGCGTGCTGTCGCCGTCGATGTACCGCGAGTTCTCGCTGCGCTACCTGCAGCGGATTGCCGAGGGCCTGGAGCGCGGCGAAGGCAACGAGCGCACCCCGCTGATCCTGTTCGGCAAGGGCACCGGCCTGCATCTGGAAGCGCTGTCGCAGACCGGTGCCGATGCGCTGGGCCTGGACTGGACGCTGGATCTGGACGAGGCGATGCGCCGCACCGGCGGCCGCGTCGCCCTGCAGGGCAACCTCGACCCGACCACCCTGTACGCCTCGCCGGATGCGATCGCCGCCGCAGCAGCACGCGTGCTCGACACCTATGCCGCCGGCAACGGTGGTTCGCGCGAGGGCCATGTGTTCAACCTCGGCCACGGCATGTCGCCGGACATGGACCCGGCGCACGTGCAGGTGCTGGTCGACGCGGTGCACGCGCACAGCCAGCGCTGAGCATTGCGCATGCGGTTGCGGCGCGATGTTGATCGCGCCGTGACCCGCAGTGCGCGATCATGACGACCCCCACGCTGCACCGGCCACACCCCATGTCCACATCGCCATCGACCTACACCCGCCAGCGCCCCCTGCTGTGGCTGGTTTCGTTGGCGATCTTCATGCAGATGCTGGACTCGACCATCGTCAACACGGCCTTGCCGGCGATGGCGGCCAGCCTGGGCGAAAGCCCGCTGCAGATGCAGTCGGTGGTGTTCAGCTACGCATTGGCGGTAGCCACCTTCATTCCCGCCTCAGGATGGATCGCCGACCGCTACGGCACGCGTCGTACCTTCCTGGTAGCGATCATCCTGTTCACCCTCGGCTCGCTGGCCTGCGCGCTGGCCCAGCACCTGCACCAGCTGGTTGGGGCACGTGTGCTGCAGGGTATCGGCGGTGCGATGCTGCTGCCGGTCGGCCGCCTGGCAGTGATGCGTTCGGTGCCACGCGAGGACTTCCTGCGCGCGATGAGCTTCATCGCCATCCCCGCGCTGGTCGGCCCGTTGATCGGCCCGACGTTGGGTGGCTGGCTGGTCGAGATCGCGTCGTGGCACTGGGTGTTCCTGATCAACCTGCCGATCGGCGTGATCGGTTTCATCGCCGCGATGAAGATCATGCCCGACCACTACGCCAGCCATCGCACCCGTTTCGACCTGCGCGGCTACATCATGCTGGCCTTTGCGATGGTGGTGCTGTCGCTGGCGCTGGACGGCATCTCCGGGCTCGGAACGCCACATGCGCTGGTGATGCTGATGACCGTGGCCGGCCTGGCCGCACTGGTCGGTTACTGGCTGCATGCCGCCAACTCCACCGCGCCGTTGTTCTCGCTGGCCCTGTTCCGCGTGCCCAGCTACCGCATCGGCATCCTTGGCAACCTGTTCTCGCGCATCGGCAGCAGCGCCATGCCGATGCTGATCC
This sequence comes from Stenotrophomonas sp. ASS1, assembly GCF_004346925.1. Lineage (NCBI taxonomy): Bacteria > Pseudomonadati > Pseudomonadota > Gammaproteobacteria > Lysobacterales > Lysobacteraceae > Stenotrophomonas > Stenotrophomonas oleivorans. The sequence goes on from NZ_CP031167.1 coordinate 3,365,607, forward strand.
CGCTGCTGCTGCAGGTCGGCCTGGGCCTTGGCCCGATGAACGCCGGCCTGATGATGGTGCCGGTGGCGGCGGCCGGCATGGTGTCGAAGAAGCTGGCGGTGAAGCTGGTCGAGCGCTACGGCTACCGCCGCGTGCTGATGGTCAACACCGTGCTGGTGGGCCTGGCGATGGCCAGCTTCATCCTGATGACACCCGGCCAGCACCTGGCCTGGCGCCTGCTGCAGCTGGCGTTCTTCGGCGCGGTCAATTCACTGCAGTTCACCGTGATGAACACCGTGACGCTGCGGGATCTGGATCGCGAGTTCGCCAGTTCCGGCAACAGCCTGCTGTCGATGGTGATGATGCTCGCCGCCGGTTTCGGTGCCGCGGCGGCCGGCAGCCTGCTGGCCGCGTTCGGCAATCACCTGGACAGCAACAGCGCCACCGCGGCACTGCATGCGACGTTCCTGTGCGTGGGCGCGATCACTCTGACCTCGACGATGATCTTCTGGCAGCTGCCGGACACCAAGCCGGAGCCACGGCAGGTCGAGCACGTCGCGGAGTGAGGGGGTTCGGCAGGGTTGCACCCTGCACCCGCAGAGGCCCAACCCGAAGCAACAGCAACAGCAACAGCAACAGCGAGCATTCCGTGGGATGGCGGGGCAGTGTGGGCTTGCAGGACACGCCGTAAACCCGTCCATGAAGTGACCCCCGAGACTTGGACGGGGTCAGGCGGCCGATTGGGCCTGCTCCCGGTACTTTACCGGGCTCAGACCTTTCAGTTTCAGTTTGATGCGTTCTTCGTTGTAGTACTGGATGTATTCCACCAGCCCAGCCTCCAGACTCTCGAGGCTGTCAAAGCTGTTCAGGTAGAAGAATTCCGACTTCAGCGTTCCAAAGAAGCTCTCCATCGCCGCATTGTCCAGGCAGTTGCCGCGCCGGGACATGCTTTGCTTCAACGAGTGCTTTTCCAGCATGTGCCGGTAGTTTTCATGCTGGTACTGCCAGCCCTGGTCGGAGTGGATCATGGGGCGCTCATCCGGGGAAAGCTTCTTGATGGCCTCCTCCAGCATTTGACCCACCAGATCAAATACGGGCCGACGCTTGATCTGATAAGCCACGATTTCGCCGTTGTAGAGGTCCATGATCGGCGACAGGTATAGCTTCATGCCCTGCACCTTGAACTCGGTCACGTCAGTCACCCACTTCTGGTTGGGCCGCTCGGCATGGAACTGGCGATTGAGGTCATTGCCAACCACAACATTGGCCGCCCCCTTGAAGGCCTGGTAGCGCTTCACACGCACCCGCGATTTCAGCCCCATCTCCCCCATCAGGCGCTGAACCCGCTTGTGATTGGTCCGATGACCCTGATTGGCTAATTCCAGCGTCACCGTGCGATAGCCATAGCGCCCTTGGCTTTGATCGTAGATTGCACGGATGCGCTCGCACAGGGCTGCCTCATCCTGATCCGGATGGGCCAGGACATGGTTCTGGTAATAGAACGTACTGCGTGACAGCTCAGCTGCTTCGAGCAGAAGCGACAGCGTATGAACCTGCCTCAATCCTTGGACGGCTTGCGCTTTGCGTCCTGCGCCGCCTGCTCTTCCCGGATCAAGGCATCGAGTTTTTTTAGGTAGTCGGTCTCCGCACGCAGATAGGCGACTTCCTTGAGCAGCTCATCGCGGCTCATATCTTCAGGCGGCTTGGACGAACGGGTCTTCTTCATCGGCTTTCGGGGCGGCGGCGGAGGGGGTGCCAACGCTTGGGCACCGCCTTGAGCATACAGGCGCCGCCATCGCCCCACCGCGCCGGCATCGCCAATTTGAAAGTAGGTGGTGGCCTCGCGCCCGGACAGGCCGTCCTGGCTCATCTTCTCCAGGACAGCCAGCTTGAACGGGAGGTCATAGGACCGGGCCTGGCGATGAAATCCCCGCCAACCATGCAGCCGATAGGTCGCCACCCAGCGCCTGACCGTGGAGAACTCCAGGCCGTGGCGACGGGCAATGGCTTTGACCGATGTGGAGGTCTTGCAGGCCTCTTTGGCGACCTGCAGTTTGAAACGCGCGTCGTATTTGTTCATGTATCCCTCGGGGTTGGATCTAGCGTCCAACTCCCGGGGGTCACTTCACCATGGGGGCTCGATGGCGCCATCCATGGCGCCAACGGTCCTGCAAGCCCACACCGCCCCACCTCTGACAGGTTCACGCGGCTGTGGGTAACGGCGACTGTTGGAACGCGCGGTTGTTGGTAGGTGTCGACCTTGGTCGACACATCTGTCAGATATCGAATTCCAGATTGGGGTCAGAGCCCGTTGCGCGCCAACGGGATCCGACCCCGTGCTCCGACAGATCGCGGAAAACTGTCGAAGGCGGGGAGGGTCCGGTTGCGGGGGCGTGAGCCGCATGGGCCCGAGGCATGCCTCGGGCGAGTTGGGCAGGAGGCCCAACCCCGGTCTTGCCGTGTGCGCAGGACAGCGCACACGAGCAAGCGGCGACCGAGCTTACATGGGTGAGGGCGCTTTGCTTGCGAAGCACCGCTTCGCAAGCGCCCGAACGCACAGCCGCCAGCGGCTGGGCCGGGCCCCGGAGGGGGACTTGCAGCGTCCCCCGCAACCGGACCCACCCCGCCATCCCACGGATTGCACGCTTTTGACGTTGACGTTGCTTCTGCAGGTGCAGGGCTGCAAGCCCTGCAATAATCCCTACCTTCCCATCACCCGGGCGATCGCTTCCACCAGCAGTTCCCCGGTCACCGGCTTGCGCAGGAAGCCACCGATGCCGGCCGCCTCCACCTGCTGCTGCAGGTCCGGGTCGGTACGTGCGGTCACCGCCAGCAGTGGCAGCATGTAGCCCTGGTTGCGCAGATGCTGGGCCAGCTCGAAGCCGCTCAGGCCCGGCAGGTCGAGATCCAGCAGGCCGACGTCGAAATCACCGGCACTGATCTCACGCAGTGCCGCCAGCGCATGGCCCGCATGTACCACCTCGTGCCCGCGCGCACTCAGCAGCCCGCGCACCACATCGGCCACAGTCGCGTCGTCCTCCACCAGCAGTACCCGCAATGGCGGCATGTTGGCCGCGTCCTCGCGGTGCGTTTCACCATCTGCTTCGGCATCGGCATCGACCACCATCGGCAACGGCAACGTCACGCCGAAGCAGGTGCCGCGACCGAGCTGGCTCTCCACCTGGATCCGCCCCTGCATCGCATGCGCCAGTTCGCGGCAGATCGCCAGGCCCAGGCCACTGCCGCCGTACTGCGCCGCGGTACGTGCACCATCGGCCTGCTCGAAGCGGCGGAACAGGCGTTGCTGTTGCTCCTGGCTGATGCCGGGGCCGGTGTCGCGCACTTCGAAATGCAGCGATCGCAGCTCGGCGTCGCTGCGCGCGTGCAGGGTGATGGTGCCGCGGCTGGTGAACTTGACCGCATTCGAAAGCAGGTTCAGCAGGATCTGCCGTACCCGCATCGAGTCGCCGGTGGCCTGCAGGCCGGGCGGCAACTGGTTGTCGAGGGTGAAGCGCAGGCCCTTCTGTGCAGCCAACGGGCCCATCAGCGCCGCCAGGTCCTGCAGCAGGCAGCTCAGCGCGAACGGCTTGGACTGCAACTCCAGACGGCCCGATTCGATCCGCGCCAGGTCCAGCGCATCGTTGACCAGATGCAGCAGGTGCTCGCCGGCGTGGCGGATTGATTGTGTATAGCCGCGCTGCTGCGGATCCAGCGGTGAGGACAGCAGCAGCTCGCTCATGCCGAGCACACCGGTCATCGGCGTGCGGATCTCATGACCAAGGTTGGCCAGGAAGCGGGTCTTGGCCGCCGACGCCTGCTCGGCCAGCTCCTGCTTGTGCAGCGCCAGCTGATAGGCGTGGCGACGCTGCAGGCGCCGACGGTACAGCCAGGCGAACCAGCTGGTCAGCAGCAGCGCGAACGAGGCCAGCACCAGCAGGCCAGACAGGCTGCGCCACCACGGTGGCTGCACGCGGAATTCCAGGCTCTGCACCCGTGACCAGACATGGTCGGCCGACCGCGCCTGCACTTCCAGCCGATAGCTGCCCGGTGCCAGCCGCGAGAACAGGCGCTCACCGGCCGGTCCCACTTCCACCCAGTCCGGGTCATAGCCGGCCAACCGGTAACGATAGGTATTGGACGCCGAATCGGCGAACGACAACAGGCGCGCGACGATGCGCAGATCGCGGTCGCCATCGGCGATCTGCAACGGCGTGTCGTGGGTGAGGTCCAGCACCTGCTCGTTGCGGCGCACCTCCACCCGCTCGATCACCAGCGGCGCACGCCGCATCGAGGGCCGCACCTGCTCCGGGTCGAACACCACCACACCGGACGGCGTACCCGCCACCAGATGGCCGTCTCCCGACATCACCAGCGTGTGCTCGCGGAATTCCTGGCTCGGCAGGCCGTCATGCACGCCATACAGGCGCACGCTCTGGCCATCGGCGCCGATGCGCACCAGGCCACGCGCGCTGGTTGCCCACGCCACCCCCTGTACATCGACCACCAGCCCCGAAGCGGAGATCGCCGGGTAGCCCTGCTCGGCACCGATCACGGCCTGCCGCTCCAGCCGGCCCTGGCTCCAGCGGTAGCGCGACAGGCGGCCATCCTCGGACAGCCAGACCTGGCCATCGCTGCCCACGTGCAGTGCATGGATCGCGGTCGCCGGTGCGCCCGGCACCGGCTGGAAGCGCTCGCTTTCCGGCAGCCACTGCAGCAGGCCTCGGCTGCTGGCCAGCCAGATATGGTCCTGCGGCCCGCATTCCACATCGAGATTGAGCTGGCCCTGCTGCAATCCGCGCTGGCCATTGTCCAGCTGGCGCCGCAGGCGCCCATCCAGATCGCGCTGCTGAAGACCCGACGGCAGCATCAGCCAGAGGCTGTCACCATCACAGGTCATCATCGATTCGATGACCCCTTCCATGGTCGCGTCGGCGCCGGCATCCCGGCCCCAGCGGCGCAGATCTCGCCGCTTCGGGTCGTAGCGCAGCAGCGCGTCGTTGGAGCCGATCCAGACCTGGCCGCGGCGATCCTCGCGCACCGAGGTCAGCCAGTGCATGCCGTTGACCCAGGTGCGGTGCTGTTCGATGCGGCCGGTCTTCGGATCGAAGCGGTCCAGCGCGCCGTGGCTGCCGACCGTCCAGATGCCGCCGTTGCTGGACGGGCTGGTACCCAGCACGAAGGCATTGCGCAGCGAGCGGGGGTCGTCCTCCAGCCGCGACAGCACCGAGAACTGCCACCAGCGCGGCAGCAGGTGCCACAGGCCGGCGTTGGTGCTGGCCAGCCAGATGCCCCCCTCGCGATCCTCGTAGGCGCCGGTCCAGTTCGGGCGTACCGGGCCACGCGCCACCGCGCTGTACAGCGGCACGGCCTGGTACTGGCCATCGACCGCGCGGCCAAGGCCGGTGCGGGTGTCCAGCCAGTGCCCGCCCTGCTCGTCGCGCAGCATCATGCCCAGCACCTGTTCGCCTTCGGGCAGCTTCCAGGACGGTGCCTCGAAACGACCATCGGGACGACGCACGATGGCACCGGCCATCGTGCTGATCCAGAGGCTGCCATCGGGCTCGGCCGTCAGGCCATTGATCAGCAGGCTGGGAACGATGCCGGCACCAACCCGTTCAAAGTCCGTGCCGGTCCAGCGCGCGACACCATGCTTGGTGCCGATCCACAGGCTGCCATCGGCCAGGGTTGCCAGATAAGGCACCGATGCGGCCGGCAGGCTGCGTGGGTTGTTCGCTTCGGGCAGGAAGCGCTGCAGCCGGTCCTGGTTGTCCAGGCGGTACAGACCACCTTCGTGGGTGCCGAACCAGACCGAACCATCCGGCGTGGTGGCCAGGCTCCAGACCGTGTTGGTGCCCATCAACGGCTGGCTGCTGCGGTCGTAGAAATGCAGCTGGCGGCGATCGGCCGACATCCGTACCAGGCCCGCGTTCTCGGTGCCGATCCAGAGTTGGTTGCGGGCATCGACCAGCACCGTCCAGATGCGGTTGTCGCGCAGGCCGTCTTCCGAACGCCAGATCCGGTAGTTGCGCCCATCGTAGCGGGCCAGACCGTCGTTGGTGGCGATCCAGAGGTAACCGTAACGATCCTCGGCCATGCGGTTCACGGTATTGGACGGCAAGCCGTCGAACACCGTCACCTGGCGCGGGCTCGGTGGCACCGGCTGCGCCGCAGCGGGCGACAGGCAGCACAGGAGGACCAGCAGCAGCATCGCCGCCCGCAGATACACCACCGATTGCCTCCTCACGCTGCTTCTGATGATTCCCGCACTACGGGCGTCGGCATGGTAAACCGAAAGTCGCGCCGTTCACGCCCGGCACTGGCGCATTCAAAGGGCGGTTTGTCGTTTTGCGCGCGCCTGGGCAATGGCAGTCACCAGCATGTCACCGGTCACCGGCTTGCGCAGGAAGCCATCGAACCCGGCCGCCAGGACCTGGGTCTCGGCGTAGGCATCGGAGCGCGCGGTGACCGCCACCAGGGGGAGTTCATAGCCCATGGTGCGCAGCTGGCGAGCGATGGCGGTGCCGTCCAGCGCGGGCAGATCGAGATCGAGCAGGCCCACGTCAAAACCATCGGTGGCAATCTCCGAAAGCGCGCCCAGGCCATGCAGCACGTGCACCACGTCGTGGCCACGGCCACGCAGCAGGCCGGCGATGACCTCGGCCACGGTCGCGTCATCTTCCACCAGCAGGATGCGCAGCGGCGGCAGCACCGGCAGCACCGGCGACTCGCCCGGCGCATTGGCGGCCTGCCGGATCCAGGGCAGCGGCAACCACACCCGGAATCGCGCGCCCTTGCCCGGCTGGCTGTCCACTTCGATGCGTCCGTTCATGGCCACGGCCAGCTCCTGGCAGATCGCCAGGCCCAACCCGCTGCCGCCATAGCGCGACGCAGTGCGCGGGCCGTCCGCCTGTTCGAAGCGATGGAACAGCCGGTCCTGCTGCTCGGCGTTGATGCCCGGGCCGGTGTCATGCACTTCGAAGCAGAGTCCGCCACCGTTCTCTTCCAGGCGCACGGCCAGGCCGACGTGCCCGCGCTCGGTGAACTTGATTGCATTGCCCAGCAGGTTGAGCAGGATCTGCCGCACGCGCATCTCGTCGCCGCTGACGCTGATCGGCCCCAGCGGATCGCCCCCACGCTGGAACCCCAGGTTGCGCTGCTTCGCCATCGGCTCCATCAACGCCTGCACCTGGTCGAGCAGGCCAGCCAGATCGAACGGGCGCAGGTCGAGCTCCAGCCGGCCGGCCTCGATGCGGGCCAGATCCAGTGCGTCATTGACCAGCCGCAGCAGGTGGCTGCCAGCCTGCTGGATCGAGCCTGCATAGCTGCGCTGCACCGCATCCAGCGGGGTGGCCAGCAGCAACTCGCTCATGCCGAGCACACCGGTCATCGGCGTGCGCACCTCATGGCCCAGCGTGGCCAGGAACCGGCTCTTGGCCTGGGAGGCCTGCTCTGCCAGTTGCTGCTTGTGCACGGTCAACTGCCATTGCTGGCGGCGGCGCAGGCGCGCACGGATCGACCACACCAGGATAAGCAGCAGCAGCGAGCCGATCAGCAGGTAGCCGAAGATCGCCATGCCGCTGCGCCACCAGGGTGGCAGCACCTTCACCTGCAACCGCTGTGAAGGCGTCCACGTGCCACTGGCCGTTGCCGCCTGGACTTCAATGACGTAGCTGCCGGTCGGCAGCCGCGACAGCGTGCGCTGGCCGTCACCGCCCTGCTCCACCCAGTTCTGGTCGTAGCCCTGCACCCGGAAGCGGTAACGGTTGCCCTGCGGATTGGCATAGGAAAGCAGTCGCGCATCGATCTGCAGATCACGATCATCCGGCCCCAGCAACAGCGTGCCGGTGGTCGGCAGCGGTTGCCAGCCACGGGCATCATCACGCCGCACGCGGACCTCGGCGATCACCAGCGACGACGGCGGCAGCACCGCATCGGCAGCATTCACATCGAACACGACCAGGCCGGTCTGGGCCACCGCGAGCACGCGACCATCGGCATTCACCGCCGGCGGCCTGCTGGTGAACTCGGCGTCGGGCAGGCCATCGCGTTCGTTGAACTGCTGCAGGCGGCGCGTCTTCGGGTCCCACCGCAGCAGGCCACGTGGCGTGGTCGCCCACAGGCGGCCGTCTTCGGCCAGCGCCAGTCCTCCCATGCTGACCGAGGGCACGCCAGCACTGCCATCGATGCGCTGGATCAGGCGGAGGCTCATGCCATCCCATTGGTAGCGTTCCAGCGCGCCCTGCCGGGCCAGCCACAGCTGCTGTGGATCCACCCACACCAGATCGTAGATCAGCCCGCGCGAAACGCCCGGCACCGCTTCGAAGCGCCCGGCCTGTTCACGCCAGATCCCCATGTCGCCCATCACCCAGGCCTTGCCCTGTGCATCAAAGCGGATCTGCTCAACCGGTGAATCGGCGGTCTTGCGGAGATCCTCCAGCGGGTAACTACGCAGCACGCGGCCATCGGCGCTGCGCTGCTGCAGGCCCAGGTTCATCACCGACAGCCAGACCGTGCCATCGGGGGCCTGCCGCATCAGATCGATACGCTGGCGCAGATCGGCTCCCCCATCGATATGCCAATCGTGCAGCGCGCGGGTGGCCGGGTCGTACACGCTGATGCGGCCGGCACGCCCCAGCCACAGGCGCCCGTCCGGCCGCGGCAGCACCGACCACACCGCCCCGCTGCCGATCTCGCGATCGCTGGCCAACAACTTCAGTACTCCCTGCGCGTCCAGCTGGTACACGCCATGCGCTGAGCCGACGTAGTAATTCCGGCCATCACTGGCTGCACTCAGCAGGTACTGGCTGTCCAGCGGCTTGCCGTCAAGCTGGTTCCAGATCGAAAACCGGCGCCAGTCCGGCGGCAGGTAGGCCAGGCCCTGGGTCAGCAGCGCCACCCACAATCCGCCCTCATGGTCCTGCATCAGATCAAGCACACCGCTCTGGGCAGTGAGGAAGCCACTGCCGCGGTCGCCGTCGAGCCGCCGCAGCGTGCTGGCATCTCCACGCAACAGGCCATCGGAGGTGCCCGCCCAGTAACCGCCCTGGCGATCGGCCAGCACCAGTGCCGAACGCAGGCGCGCACTGTCGGCCCAGCGCGGACGGCTGACCCGGTCCTGCGCGTCGATACGGTAGAGGCCGTCATTCTGGCTGCCGGCCCAGATCGAGCCATCGGGGTCGCGGCTCAGGCGCAAAACACTCAGCGCCCCCAGTTCGCGCGGCGCGACAGCCTCGAATCCAGTCCCGTTCCAGCGCGCAATGCCCGCCTCGGTGCCGATCCACAGTCGCCCCTGCGCGTCGACAAGGCTGCTGTAGATGGTATTGCTGGGCAACCCGCCAGGACGGGCCGGATCATGCTCGAAGAAGCGCAGGCTGCCGTCTTCACCGAAACGGCAGACGCCATGGCCACTGGTGCCGATCCACAGTGCATCCTCGGCGTAGGCCAGCGTCCAGAACTGGCTCATGCAGGGGCCGTTGACCGCATCAAAGGTCTTGAAGCGTTCGCGGTCGGCATCCAGGCGGGCCACGCCCTTGCCATTGATGCCGACCCAGACGCGGTCCAGGGGATCGACCAGCAGGGTCTCGATCTCGTTGCCGGGCAGCGAGCCCGGCTGCTCCGGATCATGTTCCCAGACCCGCAGGTTGCCGCCGTCATAGCGCACCAGGCCACCATCGGTGGCCGCCCAGATATGGCCCTGGCGGTCCTCGGCCAGCGCCAGCACCATGCGCGAGGGCATGCCTTCAGCTGCACCGAAACGGCGCAGGCGCGGTGTTTCCGCCATGTCGAGGGCCGTGGCCGCCGTGGCGAACGCCATCAGCAGCAGCCCCATTCCCGCGATGCCTCGGCACCACAGGCGCCAACCGCTCGTCATCCTGAACCCCCTGTCCTGTCCCGATTGTCACACAGGGCCGGGTTCATGGCTGCAACAGGCTGCTTCCACCGGTGGACCCACCACGAACTGTTGCAGCCATGCACGCAACGTTGGCAGGGGGCTGTGCGTATGATCGCAACGTCCCCCTTCCGGAGCCCGCCATCGATGCGTCCCTGCCTGGCCCTGCTGCCGATGCTGCTCGCCACCGCCCCCGCTTGGGCGGATGCAGATACCTATCGCCTCGATCCGGTGCATACGCGTGTGCTGTTCACCATCGACCACGCGGGTTACTCGCAGGCGATGGGGACGGTCTCCGGCAGTGAGGGCCGCCTGCAGTTCGATCCCGACAACTGGCGCGAGGCCACACTGGATGTCGAGGTCCCCGTGTCGCGATTGGACCTAGGTGATGCCAAATGGAACCAGGCCACGCTGGCCCGCAGCCTTCTGGATGGCGAGCGTTTCCCGAAGGCACATTTCGTCTCCAGCCGGGTCGAACCGATCGATGCCAAGCGTGCGCACGTGATCGGTACCCTGACCCTGCGCGGCGTCAGCCAGGAAGTCACCCTGGACGTGACCCTCAACGCCATCAAGCGCTACCCCCTTCCCCCGTTCCGACGCACCGCCGGTTTTTCCGCCAGCACCACGCTGAGCCGGCGCGCGTTCGGCATCACCGCCTGGCCGGGCGTCATCGGTGATGCAGTACAGCTGAGGATCGAGGCTGAAGCCACCCTCGACCGCAGCGACGCCCCGGGAACTCCCGCTCCCGTTCCGCACTCCGACCCCAAGACGGCCCGCTAGAGGACCTTTCATGACCGCCAAGAACACCCCCGCCGCCTGGGGGAGTGTCAGCCAGATCCTGCATTGGTTGATCGCACTGCTGATCCTCGCCCTGGGCGTGGTCGGCCTGACCATGGGCGAACTGCCCAAGACGCCCAAGTACTTCTGGGTCTACACCGCACACAAGTCGATCGGCATCACCGTACTGGCGCTGGTGCTGTTCCGCCTCGGCTGGCGCCTGTACGCCGGCGCCCCCAAGCCGGTGCCGGGCGTGCCCAGCTGGCAGGAGCGCATCGCAAGCGCCACCCACGTGCTGTTGTATGTGCTGATGTTCGCCATCCCGCTGTCGGGCTGGCTGTACGACTCGGCCAGTGGCCTGCGCCCGTTCCGCTGGTTCGGCCTGGTTGATGTGCCCAAGCTGAGTGGCCCGGATCCGCAGGTCGTCGCGGTGTCCCACGCCATCCACGAATACGGCTTCTGGCTGTTGATCGCGGTGGTGCTGGCCCATGCCGGCGCTGCCTTCTACCACCACCTGTTCCAGCGCGATGCAACGCTGTCCCGCATGTTGCCGCGCGGCTGGCTCGCCTCCCCTCAGAAGGACTGACCGATGAACCTGAAACTGACCACTCCGGCCGCCGTGGCCGCCGCCCTGGCCGGCATGCTGGCCACCGCCCCGGCGCTCGCTGCGGACTACGCGCAGGCCCCCGGCGCCGGCTCGATCCTGGTGTTCGCCACCAAGTACGACGGCGAAGTGTTCACCGGCAGCTTCCCGGGCTTTGCCACCAAGCTCAGCTTCGACCCGGCCAACCCGGCCGCCGGTTCGCTGGACGTGGTGATTCCGCTGGCCGGTGCCAAGAGCGGCAACAGCGACCGCGACTCGACCCTGCAGACCGCCGACTTCTTCAACGTCGGCAAGTTCGCCACTGCGCGTTACACCGCCAAGGGCTTCCGTGCGGTGGGCAACGACCAGTTCGCCGCCGACGGCACGCTGGAGCTGCGCGGCGTCAGCAAGCCGGTCACCCTCACCTTCACCTGGAAGCCGGGCACCCAGCCGGTGTTGACCGGCAAGGCCACCGTCAAGCGCCTGGACTTCGGCGTCGGCAGCGGTGACTGGGCCGACACCAAGACCATCCCGGACGAAACCGCGATCAGCACGATCGTGAAGTTCGACGCGAAATGATCAACGGGCCGGGGCACCGCCCCGGCCATCATCTCCGGTGGTGCCGGCCGCTGGCCGGCAACCTCACCGATGCGGGCAGGTGCCGGCCAGCGGCCGGCACTACCGTTCGACAGCCAGCCAGGCTTGAACCGCAGCCGCGTCGAACGGCCAGTCCAGCTCACGGTCGCCGCGCTCGTCGCGCAGCACCGGCACCCGCGCGCCGTAGCGCGATTCCAGCGCTGGCTGGTCATCCAGGAACACCGATTCGAATTCCGGCGCCCGGGCCTTGGCCAGCTCGGCCAGCGCCATGTCGCACAGGTGGCAGTCGTCACGCTGGAACAGAGTCAACACCGGCAGGGTCCCCTTGGTGGAAATGCTGCGCCGCAGCCATTGAAGTGCGGCGTGAACCGCTAGAATAGCGGTCTCTTCCGGTACCCGCAGTACGGCAACCATGGCTGTCAGCACGTTCGACGTTTTCAAGATCGGCATTGGCCCGAGCTCCTCGCACACCGTCGGGCCGATGAAGGCCGCCGAGCGATTCATCCACCGCTGGCTGCTCGACCCGGGCCGCCTGCACGAGGTCGCGCGCATCCGTGCCGACGTCTACGGCTCGCTGGCGCTGACCGGCCGCGGCCATGGTACGGACAAGGCGATCCTGCTCGGCCTGGAAGGGCAGCGGCCGAACCTGATCGACCCGGACATCATCCCGGCCACGCTGGAGCGCATCCGCAGCAGCAAGCGCATCCAGCTGATGGGCCAGCACGAGATTGCCTTCGACGAGAAGCGCGACCTCGGCATGAACAAGCGCCAGAAGCTGCCCTACCACACCAACGGCATGCGCTTCACCGCGTACAACGCCGAGGACGAAGTAATCGCCACCCGCGATTATTACTCGGTCGGTGGCGGCTTCGTGGTCAACCAGGACGACGCGGCCGATGACCGCATCGTGCCCGACGAGACCCCGCTGCCCTACCCGTTCAAGAGCGGCGACGAGCTGCTGGCGCAGACCGCACGCAGCGGCCTGAGCATCGCCCAGCTGATGTTCGAGAACGAGAAGTGCTGGCGTAGCGAAGACGAGATCCGCGCCAACCTGCGCGAGATCTGGAGCGCGATGCAGTCGTGCGTCGCGCGTGGCATCCGCGAGGAAGGCGTGTTGCCGGGTGGCCTGAAGGTCGGCCGTCGTGCACCGGCGCTGTACCGCGAGCTGTCGTCGAAGCCGGAAGCGGCGATGCGCGATCCGCTGACCACGCTGGACTGGGTCAACCTGTACGCACTGGCGGTGAACGAAGAAAACGCCGCCGGTGGTCGCGTGGTGACCGCGCCGACCAACGGTGCAGCCGGCGTGCTGCCGGCGGTGCTGCATTACTTCGACCGTTTCTGCCCCGGCGCCAACGAGCAGCGTGTGTTCGACTTCCTGCTGACCTCGGCGGCGATCGGCATCCTGTACAAGGAAAACGCTTCGATTTCCGGTGCCGAAGTGGGCTGCCAGGGCGAAGTGGGCGTGGCCTGCTCGATGGCGGCCGGCGGCCTGGTCGCAGCGCTGGGCGGCAACCCGAGCCAGATCGAGAATGCTGCGGAAATCGGCATGGAACACAACCTGGGCCTGACCTGCGACCCGATCGGCGGCCTGGTGCAGATCCCGTGCATCGAGCGCAATGCGATGGGTGCGGTGAAGGCGATCAATGCCTCGCGCATGGCGATGCGCGGCGACGGCAAGCACAAGGTGTCGCTGGACAAGGTGATCAAGACCATGCGCGATACCGGCCGCGACATGCAGGACAAGTACAAGGAAACCAGCCGCGGTGGCCTGGCGGTGAACGTCATCGAGTGCTGATGGCCGCAGCCAGGCATGGCCTGGCTCTACCCTGCAGCCGGGCGTGAGCCCGGCTCAACATCGGACGACACCGTCACCGCGTTCCGGTTAGGCTCGGGGCTCCCCTACCCCGGATTGGCCCCATGCGCGTGATCGCTGCTGCCCTGCTTGCCTGCCTGCCGCTGTCCGCGCTTGCCGCGCCGACCTATGGTCCGCGGCTGGAAGGTTTCGACTACGGCTATCCGGTGAAGATCTTCGCGCTGGAGTCGCAGCGGCAGCCACTGGAAATGGCCTATCTGGATGTCCTGCCCAAGCGCCGCGCCATCGGTGTGGTGGTACTGCTGCACGGCAAGAATTTCTGCGCAGCCACCTGGCAGCAGACCATCGCACCGCTGCTGAACGCCGGTTACCGGGTCATCGCCCCGGACCAGGTGGGCTTCTGCAAATCCAGCAAGCCCGAACGCTACCAGTATTCGTTCGCGCAGCTGGCCGCCAACACCCATGCCCTGCTGCAACAGCTGCAGCTGGGTGATGTACCGGTGCACCTGGTCGGTCATTCGATGGGCGGCATGCTGGCGGTGCGCTACGCGCTGATGTTCCCGCAGGACCTGCGCAGCCTGTCACTGGTCAATCCAATCGGGCTGGAAGACTGGAAGGCGCTGGGTGTTCCCTGGCGCAGCGTGGACACGTGGTACGCCGGCGAAATGAACATCAGCTATGACAGCATCCGCCGCTACCAGCTGGACGTGTACTACGACGGCAAATGGAAGCCGGCGTATGAACCGTGGGCGCGGATGCAGTCGGGCATGTATGAAGGCCCGGGCAAGCAGGTCGTTGCGTGGAGCCAGGCACTGGCATCGGACATGGTGTTCAACCAGCCGGTGGTCTACGAACTGAAGAATCTGCAGGTGCCGACCACGTTGTTCATCGGCCAGAAGGACCGCACCGCGATCGGCCGTGACCTGGCGCCGCCTGCGGTGAAGGCGACGCTGGGCAATTATCCGGTGCTGGGCAGAGCAGCGGCCGCGGCCATTCCGGGCGCGACGCTGGTCGAGTTCGCCGAACTGGGCCATTCGCCGCAGGTGCAGGACCCGAAGCAGTTCAATGCGGCATTGTTGAAGGCGTTGAGGTCGCGTTGAGATTGCGGGCCCGCCGGGCATGGCCCGGCGAGCGCAGCAGCACGGACATCAACCCACGATCCGCAGCACGTCATCCAGCAACGCGGCCGCAGTGACTTCCGCACCCGCGCCCGGCCCCTGGATCAGCAACGGCTGGCGGCGGTAGCGATCGCTGTGGATGGCCACGCGGTTGTCGGTGCCCGCACCCTGCGCCAAGGGGTGATCGGCCGGCAACTCGCGCAGGCCCACCTGCGCACCCTCGCCATCAACGCGGCCGACGAAACGCAGCACACGACCATTGTCGCGTGCCTGCTGCCAGCGCGCCTGCAGCGGCGCATCCAGCTGCTCGAGCGCAGCCACCGCATCCTCCAGCGGCAGCGCTGCCAGCGCTTCAGGCACCAGTGAATCCACCTGCACCTGCGAAGCATCCAGCGCCAGCCCGCTGCTGCGCGCCAGGATCAGCAGCTTGCGGCGCACGTCCTCGCCGGACAGATCCAGACGCGGGTCCGGTTCGGTATAACCGGCCGCCAGCGCTTCGCGCACCGCCGCCGAGAACGGCGATTGGCCGTCATAGCGATGGAACAGCCACGCCAGCGAGCCGGACAGCACGCCCTCGATGGCGTGGATGTGGTCGCCACCGGCTACCAGCGCGCGCAGGCTGCTCAGCAACGGCAGGCCGGCACCGACGGTGGCGCTGTCGCCATAGCGTGCGCCACTGTCTGCGCAGCTCTCGGCGATGGCCGTGGCACGTGCCAGCTGCGCACCGCGGCCCAGCTTGTTGGCGGTGACCACGTGCACCCCACGCGCCAGCCACTGCACGTGACGTGCGGCCACATCTTCGCTGGCAGTGGCATCGACCACCACGTCACCCCGTTCCAGCCCTTCGGCGCTCGCCCATGGCGGTGAGCTGAGACCGTCACGCGGTGCGCGTCGTGCCAGCTCCAGCGGCAACGCCAGATCACGGTCGATCGCCAGTGCGGTGCGCGAATTGGCCAGCCACTGCACGCTGGGCAGTTCCAACCCGCGTGCCTGCAACGCCTGGTAGCGCTGCACGAAGGCAGAGCCCACCGTGCCGGTGCCGAGCAGCGCCAGGCGTCCCACGCCCAGCGCAGGAATGTCAGCGGCGAGCGCGCTCATGCATCCACCACCTGTTTGCGGCGCGCAGCCGCATCGATCACGGCTTCGGCGCGCTGCAGCGCTGCGCCGAGATCAGCCAGCAGGTCACGCTCGGCCTCGATGCCGACCGACAGGCGCAGCAGGCCTTCGCTGATGCCGGCGGCCGCGCGCGCTTCAGCGGTCATCGCCGCATGGGTCATGGTGGCCGGGTGCGCGATCAGGCTTTCGACGCCACCCAGCGATTCGGCCAGGGTGAAGCAGCGCAGGCCATCGACGAAGGCACGCACTGCGGCATGCGGATCATCGCCTTCGCAGTCGGCCAGTTCGAACGACAGCATCGCGCCGAAGCCGCTTTGTTGGCGCGCGGCGATGGCGTGGCCCGGGTGATCGGCCAGGCCCGGGTAGTACACCGCGCCGACCGCCGGATGCTGGTCCAGCAGGGCAACGATCGACGCGGTGTTCTCCTGGTGCACCCGCAGGCGCGCATCCAGCGTGCGCAGGCCGCGCAGGGTCAGGAACGCATCGAACGGCGAGCCGGTCAGGCCCAGCGCGTTGCCCCACCACACCAGCTGCTCGTGCAGCGCCGGATCGCGCGCGACCACCGCACCACCGACCACATCGCTGTGGCCATTGATGTACTTGGTGGTGGAATGCAGCACCAGGTCCGCGCCGAACGACAGCGGCTGCTGCAGGGCCGGCGACAGGAAGGTGTTGTCGACTACCACCAGTGCACCGGCCTTGTGCGCGGTCTCGATGACGAAGCGCAGGTCGGTGATGCGCAGCAGCGGGTTGGACGGGGTTTCCACCAGCACCAGCTTCGGCTGCGTGGCCAGCGCCTGCGCCAGTGCGCGCGGATCGGTCAGGTCGGCGGTGACCAGTTCGAAGTGGCCCTTTTTCGCCAGCGCATTGAACAGGCGCCAGCTGCCGCCGTATGCATCGTGCGGCACCACCAGGGTGTCGCCCGGCTGCAGCAATGCGTTCAACACCAGGTTGATCGCACCCATGCCGGTGGCGGTGATGACGCCGCCGGCGCCGCCCTCCAGTTCCGCCAGCGCCTCGCCGAGCAGGTCACGGGTCGGGTTGCCACTGCGCGTGTAGTCGTACTGGCGCTTGTTGCCGAAGCCTTCAAAACTGAAGTTCGACGACAGCACGATCGGCGGAGTGACCGCACCATGCGCGGTGTCCCGATCGATGCCGGCACGGACGGCGGCAGTGGTGCGACTACAGGACGGCTCGTTTGCGTGCAGGCTCATGCGGACTCTCCAGAAGTGCGGAAGGCGGTGGCGAGGATCGCGTCGATGCGATCGGTTTCTTTGAGGAAGGCGTCGTGGCCGTAGGGCGAGCGCAGCACGCGCAGACTGCCGCGCGGGCCCAGCCCTTCGACCAGACCGACCAGGTCGGCCAGCGGCACCAGGCGGTCACCCTCCACCGCGACAACTACGGTGGGCGGCAGGATCGCGGTGGGGTCGACGCGGTGCAGGTCGATCGATTCGGACAGGCGCAGGTAAGCAGTCACCGGCGTGCGCGCGACGTACTGCGCACCGGCCGCATCGAGATAGTCTTCGGCCGCCACGCGTACGCGGCCATTGATGACTTCCGGCGCAGCATCGAAGCGCTCGCCGAATTCTTCCGGGGTACGGTAGCTGAGCATGGCGAACTGCCGGGCCAGCGCCAGGCCGTGGTCTTCGCCGCACTGCAGCTGGCCCAACGCGACCGCGCGGCGCTGCAATGCGCGCCAGGCGGCGGCATACGGATGCGGGCGATGCGCGCCACTGGCCAGCACCAGCTGGCGCACGCGTGCACGGTGGCGGATCGCGAACTGCTGGCCGACCAGCGCCCCGTAGGAGTAGCCCACGAACGCCTTCAGCGTGCGGATGCCGAGATGGTCCAGCAGCAGCGCCAGTGCATCGGCCTGGTCGGCGGTATCGATCGGCACATCCAGTGCACCGTCGGCGCCGATGAAGTCGAAGGCCAGTACACGCAGCTGCTGCGGATCCAGCGCGCGCCCGCTGCCGACCAGGTCTTCGGCCCAGCCCTTCTCGCTGAACTGTGCATTGGACGCCACATGGCGATGGGCGGAAATGCCGCCGGCCAGCACCACCACCGGCGCATTGGCCGGGCCGACCCACTCATAGCGCAGGCGCACCGGGCTGGGGCCGGCGTGACGCATCGACAGCACCGCGGCGAACTCACCGCGCTCGGCATGCACGCGGTCTTCGACCGGCACGCTGACGGGGACAAAGGGTTCGGGGCGAAGCGCGGTACTGGCGGCGAAGCTCATGGCGGGATCCGGTTGGGGAATCGGCCATCGAGCCTTCGCGGGGCCCGCGTTCGAGATGCACGTGGGGTGCATGGTTCGAACCATCTTTCGGTGGACGCCACGGTCCCCGCAGGATTTGGCACCTACGCAGACGCTTTCGCGCCTGCGGGCTGCCCCGGCTTCAAAGGGCCTGTCCCTCTGCCGGTCTCGATGGTGGAGCCACGATGCCAGCCCTTTCCGGTACTGTCAATCCCTTCATGCGGATAAAGCGATGAATATTTTCAACGCGACTATGCGAAGGCGGTCGCGGCCGTCCTGTTCAGGATCGGCTACAGTCCCGGCGGTCCCTACCCACTGGAACCACTGATGCTGCGCCTGCCCCTGACCTGCCTGCTGTTGTCCCTGCTGGCGAGCACGACGGCCAGCGCCGGTGACTGGCGCCAGGGCTGGGGACTGGTGCCCAAGGCCGCCCCGGCCGCTCCGCCCCCCCGTGGCGAGACCGCGCAGAGCGCTGCGCCGATGGCCCAGCTGCGCCTGCAGCCGCTCGGCGAGCACTGGCAGGCCCGGGTCGACAACGCACTGGCCGGTCCGCTGCAGGTCGAACTGCGCGCCGCGCCCGGACGCCCGGTCGAAGGCCTGCCGGTGCAGTCGCTGATCCAGGGCGACAGCAGCCTGGTGGTCGGCCACCTGCCCGCCCCGTCCAACGGCCGCCCCCTGGACCTGCGCCTGCAGTCGGTGCCCGGCAATCCGGCCGCACAGGCCGAAGATGTCGCCTATCGCCTGCCTTTCGATGCGGCCCGTCCGCGCGTGGACCAGGCGCCGCAGGGCCGGTTCAGCCACGATGACGAGGAGAACCGCGACGCGGTGGACTTCGCACTGCCGGAGGGCACGCTGGTGCTGGCCGCGCGCGAGGGCACGGTGATGCAGATCCAGGATGGCTTCCGTGGCAACGGCCAGGACCGCGAACGTGATGGTGCCCGCGCCAACTTCATCCGTGTGCTGCACAGCGACGGCAGCATGGCGCTGTACGGCCACCTGCAGGCCGGCGGCATGCGCGTGCGTCGCGGCCAGGCGGTGGGGGCCGGGCAGCCGCTCGGCCTGTCCGGCAACAGCGGCTTCAGCAGCGCGCCGCACCTGCACTTCGTGGTGCAGGTCAACCGCGGCATGGGCCTGCGCTCGGTGCCGGCACGCATCTTCGCCGAACAGGGCCAACTGCAGTTCGCCCGCCAGGACGAGGTCGAGGGCGGCATCGGGCGCTGAACGGCCCCGGCCGGTATAATCGGGCGCTTATCTCTTTGAAAAGCGCCCCGGGCGGGCGCCACTGCCATGTCCGAAGTCGCCAACGAAGCGTCGCGTCGCCGCACCTTCGCCATCATCTCCCACCCTGACGCCGGCAAGACCACGCTGACCGAAAAGCTGCTGCTGTTCGGAGGCGCGATCCAGATGGCCGGTTCGGTCAAGGGCCGCAAGGCCGCCCGCCACGCCACCTCCGACTGGATGGCGCTGGAAAAGGAGCGCGGCATCTCCGTAACCTCCTCGGTGATGCAGTTCCCGTACGAAGGCAAGATCGTCAACCTGCTCGACACCCCCGGCCACGCCGACTTCGGCGAGGACACCTACCGCGTGCTGACCGCGGTGGACTCGGCGCTGATGGTGATCGACGTGGCCAAGGGCGTGGAAGAGCGCACCATCAAGCTGATGGAAGTCTGCCGCCTGCGCGACACCCCGATCATGACCTTCATCAACAAGCTCGACCGCGAGGGCAAGGACCCGATCGAGCTGCTGGATGAAGTGGAAACCGTGCTGGGTATCCAGTGTGCGCCGGTGACCTGGCCGATCGGCATGGGCCAGCGCCTGAAGGGCGTGGTCCACCTGCTGACCGGCGAAGTGCACCTGTACGAACCGGGCCGCAACTTCACCCGCCAGGACTCGACCATCTTCCCGTCCATCGATGCGCCCGGCCTGGCCGAGAAGATCGGTGCACAGATGCTGGCCGACCTGCGCGACGAACTGGAACTGGTGCAGGGCGCCAGCCATCCGTTCGACCTGGACGCCTACCGCGCGGGCAAGCAGACCCCGGTGTTCTTCGGCTCCGGCGTGAACAACTTCGGTGTGCAGCCGCTGCTGGACTTCTTCGTCGAACATGCCCCGTCGCCGCAGGCGCGTTCCACCACCGGCCGCGCGATCGCCCCGGAAGAAAACAAGCTGACCGGCTTCGTGTTCAAGATCCAGGCCAACATGGACCCGCAGCACCGCGACCGCGTGGCCTTCATGCGGGTCTGCTCGGGCCGTTTCAGCGCCGGCATGAAGACCTTCCACGTGCGCACCGGCAAGGAAATGAAGCTGGCCAACGCGCTGACCTTCATGGCCAGCGACCGCGAGATCGCCGCCGAGGCGTGGCCGGGCGATGTGATCGGCATCCACAACCACGGCACCATTTCCATCGGCGATACCTTCACCGAAGGCGAAGCAGTCACCTTCACCGGCATCCCCAACTTCGCCCCGGAACTGTTCCGCCGCGCCCGCCTGCGCGATCCGCTCAAGCTCAAGCAGCTGCAGAAGGGCCTGGCCCAGCTGTCCGAGGAAGGTGCGACCCAGTTCTTCCGCCCGCTGACCAGCAACGACCTGATCCTGGGTGCGGTCGGCGTGCTGCAGTTCGACGTGGCCGCCTACCGCCTGAAGGACGAGTACGGCGTGGAAGCCACCTTCGAGCCGGTCAGCGTGACCACTGCGCGTTGGGTCCACTGCAGCAACGAGAAGAAGCTGGAAGAGTTCCGCGAGAAGAATGCGCTGAACTTGGCGCTGGATGCAGCCGGCCACCTGGTCTACCTGGCACCGACCCGGGTCAACCTGCAGCTGGCGCAGGAACGCTCGCCGGACGTGCGCTTCTCGGCCACCCGCGAAGCGGCCCATACCGTTTCGGTAGGCTGATGCCACGGGGTCGGATCCCTTTCCGGCAGGAAAGGGCTCTGACCCCAGCGCTGCCGGGGCTTCATCTACGCATGGCGTGGATCTACCGCTCACGGATTCATCGGCGCAACGCAGGGATTCACCCACCATACGGTGACGGGCGTGCACACGGCGGCCATCGCGGCGATGATAGGGGGACGCGGGTCCCCCTCCCCGCGAACGATGCCTACGTCATGTCCACGACTTCCGTTGCTTCGATCCGCGAAGAAATCGCCAGCGCCCTGACCCACGGCCTCGGTGCCGTGTTCGCGCTGGGTGCCGGCGCGGTGCTGATCACCCTGGCCGCCATCTACAGCGATGGCTGGCAGCTGGCCGGCGCCATCGTGTTCGGCATCGCGCTGCTGCTGCTGTACACCGCCTCCACCCTCTACCACGCCATCCAGCACCCGGTCGCCAAGGGGCGGCTCAAAGTGTTCGACCACTGCGCGATCTACGTGCTGATCGCCGGCACCTACACCCCATTCACCCTGATCGGCCTGCGCGGCCCGTGGGGCTGGGGCCTGTTCGCCGCGATCTGGACCCTGGCCCTGGCCGGCGTGGTGTTCAAGCTGTTCTACACCGGCCGTTTCAAGCGCCTGTCCACCGCCATCTACGTGGCCATGGGCTGGCTGGTGATCGTGGCGGTCAAGCCGATGCTGGCCTCGATCGACGGCTGGACGCTGGGCTGGCTGCTGGCCGGCGGCCTGTCGTACACGCTGGGCACCTATTTCTACCACCGCGAATCGATCCCCTATTCGCATGCGATCTGGCACCTGTTCGTGATCGGTGGCAGCGTCTGCCACTTCGTCGCGGTCACCATGCAGGTGCTGTAGCACCTGCCCGCGCGTGGCGTGTGCACGCCGCGCACATGGACGCTTCGCGCCCCGTCCACGATGAAGGGGCAACCATGGCAGCGTGAATGCTGCCGCCTCCCCTGCTGCAAGGCGCACGACCCGCTGGCGCCTCCGCCGCCCCGGCCCGCGAGGCCAGCGCTGGCTGGCCCTGCTCACCTTCCTGCTGGCCGCGCTGCTGGTACTGATCGCGCTGTGGGACTGGAACTGGTTCAAGGGCCCGGTAGAGCGCGCAGTGCAGGCCCGCACCGGCCGCGCGCTGCACATTGGCCACCTGGATGTCGACCTCGGCCGCACCAGTACGATCCGCGCCGATGCGATCACCTTCGCCAATGCCAGCTGGGCGAAGCAACCCGATATGGCCACCGCAGACCGCGTCGAGATCGACGTGCGGGTGTGGCCCCTGCTGCGTGGCAGCGTGCAGCTGCCCGAAGTACGCCTGACCCGGCCGGACGTGCTGCTGGAAACCGCCCCGCGCAAGGGCGAACCGGGCAACTGGGATTTCCTCGGTGACAGCGCCGGCGGGCCCAGCCCCCAGCTCAAACGGCTGCGCATCGATGACGGTCGCCTGCAGTTCCTCGACGCGCTCGGCCGTACCGATATCCGCGTGGACGTGCGCAGCGGCCAGCCGAAACAGGCCGATGCGGCGCCACCGCTGCTGGTACAGGGCAAGGGACACTGGCAGGGCAATCCGTTCACCCTGCGTGGCGGCACGGAATCACCGCTGGAGCTGACCGACAGCGACCATCCGTTCCGCATCCATCTCGATGGCCGAGCAGGCGCCACCCACGCGGTAGCCAGTGGCACGCTGACCAACCCCTTCCAGCTGCGCGTGTTCGATCTGCAGTTTGCGCTCAGCGGCCAGGACCTCGCCGACCTCTATCCGCTGCTCGGCATTGCCATTCCGCCGTCGCCACCCTATGCGTTGAACGGCCGGCTCAAGCGTGACCATAACGTCTGGCGCTACGACGCCTTCACCGGCAAGGTCGGCGACAGCGACCTCGGTGGCAATCTGCAGTTCGAAGCGGGCGGCGCTCGGCCGCGGCTGACCGCCACGCTGGAATCCAAGCGCCTGGACTTCGATGACCTTGCCGGCTTCGTCGGTGCCCCACCGAAAACCGGCGGCGGCGAAACCGCCAACGCCGAACAGAAGGCCGAGGCCGCACGGGTTGCCGCCCGCGCACGCGTGCTGCCCGACACGCCCTACAACCTCGGCAAGCTGCGTGCGATGGATGCCGACGTACGCTGGAAGGCCCACCGCATCAACGCGCCATCGCTGCCATTGGATGACATGGATGCGCACCTGTTGCTGGATGACGGCGTACTGCGGCTGGACCCGCTGAACTTCGGCGTGGCCGGAGGCGATATCCGCAGCACGATCCGCATGGACGCGCGCCGTCCGCAGATCAGCACCGCCCTGAAGGCCAGCGTGCGCGGCGTGCAGCTCGGCCAGCTGCTTCCGGACGCGAAACTGGCCGAGCAGGCCAAGGGCGGCATCGGCGGCGAGGTGGACCTGAGCGGCCGCGGCAACTCGATCGCCGCGATGCTCGGCAGCAGCAGTGGCAAGGTCGGCCTGGCGATGGGCCGCGGCCATGTCGGCAACCTGGTGATGGAACTTGCAGGGCTGGACATCACCGAATCACTGAAATTCCTGGTGACCGGCGACAAACAGATTCCCCTGCGCTGCGCCTTCGCCGACTTCGGCGTGCGCGACGGCCTGATGACCAGCCAGGCGCTGGCGGTGGACACTACCGATACGATCCTCATCGGCGAAGGCACGGTCAGCCTGCGCGACGAGACCCTGGACCTGCTGCTGAAACCGCGCCCGAAGGACAAGAGCATCCTGGTACTGCGCTCTCCACTGCACATTAGTGGCACGTTCAAGGACCCGTCATTCCGACCGGACTTCAAGGCGTTGGGCATCCGGGGAGCCGTGGCCCTGGCACTGGGCAGCATCGCCCCACCGGCGGCGTTGCTGGCGACCATCGAACTGGGGCCGGGGAAGGATGCCGACTGCGGTGGGCAATATGCGAAGTAGGTTTACAGCGTTGTTCGCGGCGCCTCTTTTCCCGCGCGTAGAGCCGGAGCAAGGCGACAGGCAGGACACGCCGTAAATACGTCCCTGTAGGCTCGGTCGGCGCATCCATGCGCCTCACGGTCCTGCCTGCCGCCTTGCTCCGGCTCCGGACAGTTTCCAGCGCGCGCGGAACGAGAGCGAAATTCAAAGTCAAAAGAAGAAAGCAAAGTCAAAAGCTGTTGCCAACCAAGGTTGGCAGCTACCAAAGGCGAGCCACCGCGTATGTGCGCACCGCGCTCGCAAGAACGTGTCCAGAGGCGGAGGGTGCGGCTGGGCAGGACCGTGAGGCGCATGGATGCGCCGATCGAGCCCCCCATGGGTGAGGACGCTTTGCTTGCGAAGCACTGCTTCGCAAGCGCCCGAACGCACAGCCGCCAGCGGCTGGGCCGGACCGCGGAGCGGGGTTTACGGCGTGTCCTGCACGGCCATGCCCTCCGCCCTCCGACGTAGCAGGAAGGCGCTGCTTTGGCTTTGAGCTTCGAAAAGCGGGCCGGCGGGCCGCAGGCCCGCCAGCGAACAACTCACCCTGCCACGATGTACTGCTGCAGCTGATCCAGCTCGCGCCGCTGCGCATCGATCACCGACTTCACCAGGTCGCCGATGGAAATCACCCCCAGCACCTGTGCTCCCTCCACCACCGGCAGGTGGCGGATGCGGTAGTCGGTCACCAGCTGCAGGCAATGCTCTACCTGTTCGCCCGGCGAGACCGTCACCACCTTCGCCGTCATGATCTCGGCCACCGCCGTATCCCGCGACGAACGATCACGCAGCACGATCTTGCGCGCGTAATCGCGCTCCGAAAGGATCCCGACCAGCCGCGGACCATCCATCACCAGCACCGCGCCAATGCCCTTTTCCGCCATCAACCGGATCGCATCGATCACCGCCGCATCCGGCGCGACCGCATGTACTTCAGGAGACTTGCCGTCCAACAGTTGCCGTACCGTGGTCATCTGCCTGCCCTCCGAGGGTGGGTTGCAGGGCCGAGTCTGCCACGGCGGATGCTAGCCACGCGTCAACCAGGTACAACGGGCGCTGCTTGGATTCCTCGTACAGCCGTCCCAGGTACTCGCCGATCAGGCCCAGCGCGATCAACTGCACCCCGCCCAGGAACAGGATCACCGCCATCATCGTCGGCCAACCCGCCACCCGGTCACCGTACAGGGCCGCCTTGGCAATCACCCACACGCCGAATACGAAGGCCACCGCCGCCGTTGCCAGGCCCATGTAGGTCGCCGCCCGCAGGGGAACGGTCGAGAACCCGGTGATGCCCTCCAGCGCGAAGTTCCACAGCCGCCACAGGCTGAACTTGCTGGAGCCGGCCACCCGCGCGTGACGGTGGTAGGGCACAGCAATACGCTTGAATCCGACCCAGCTGAAAAGGCCCTTCATGAAGCGGTGGCGTTCACGCATCTCGCGCAGCGCACTCAGCGCGCGTGGCGACAACAGACGGAAATCACCGGTGTCGGCAGGGATCGGCGTGCGTGACAGGCGACCGATCACCCGATAGAACGCCGCCGCCGTGGCGCGCTTGATCCAGGCTTCGCCATCGCGGGCCATGCGCGTGCCATAGACGTTGTCATGGCCCTCGCGCCAGCGCGCAACGAACTGCGGCACCAGTTCCGGCGGGTCCTGGCCATCGGCATCCAGGATCATCGCCGCGCCGTCGCGCACCAGATCCAGGCCGGCAGTCAGCGCGGCCTCCTTGCCGAAATTGCGCGACAGCTTCAACGCCGATACGCGCGCGTCGTCCTGCGCCAATCCTGCGATCACCTGCCAGGTACCGTCGTGGCTGCCATCGTCCACATACAGGATGTGGCCATCGATGTCGGGCATTCCGTCCAGCACCGCACACAGGCGGGGATGCAGGCACGGCAGCGCCTGCTCCTCGTTGTAGGCGGCGATGACGAAAGTAAGGCGTTCGCGGTTCATGCCCGGATTGTACGTTGCCTGCAGGTGCATGGCCTGCCGCCCCGAGGGCAGGTGTCCTCAGTCTTCCGACAGGTAAGCCGCGCCGCCCAGCTGCCGTGCCTGGCGCTGGATCCATGCCGCGCGCCGCTGCACGTACGGCCCTGGCTTTGCCGCGTTGTAGCGCCGCGGTGCCGGCAACACCGCCGCCAGCCGTGCACTCTCGGCCGGACTCAAGCGGGACGCATCCTTGCCCCAGAACGTCTGCGCCGCCGCCTGCGCGCCATAGACGCCGTCGCCGAACTCGGCGATGTTGGCGTACATCTCCAGGATCCGTTCCTTCGGCCACAGTGCTTCGATCAGCACCGTGTACCAGACTTCCAAGCCTTTGCGGATCCAGCTGCGGCCCTGCCAGAGGAACAGGTTCTTGGCGACCTGCTGGCTGATCGTGCTGGCCCCCCGCAGGCGTCCGCCCTTGGCGTTGTGGTCGCGGGCCTTCTCGATGGCCTGCAGGTCGAAGCCATTGTGGTCGGGGAAGCGCTGGTCCTCCGCGGCCACCAGTGAGATCGGCAGGCTCGCTGCCATCTGGTCCAGGTCGCGCCACTGGTAATGCAGGCGATAGGACCAGTCGGCCTCCCCCAATGCCTCGCCATAGCGCCATAGCATGACCGTGGATACCGGCGGGTCGATGAACCGCAGCACCAGTACCTGCAGGCAGCTGAAAGCGGCCAGCAGCAGCGGCAGCCAGAGCAGCCGTTTCCAGCGCCAGCGCCTGCGGCGCGGGACTTCCGCGATGGCCTCCACCTTGTGCTGCTCTCCCCCTGCCCCCATTACTGGTGCATCCTTCTTCTATCCGGTTGTCGGCGCATTATCCGGCAACCGCCCTCGTTTACGCGCGATGTGAGCCGATGACCGCCAACCCCGATTCCCTGATCCGCTTCCTGCTTCCCGACGCTGGCGTCCGTGGCGTCCACGTGCGCCTGCAGGCGACCTGGCAGGAGATCCTGTCCCACGCCGAGTACCCGGATACCGCCGCCGAACTGCTCGGCGAGGCCTGCGTGGCCTCGGCGCTGTTCACCGGCCACACCAAGATCGATGGCCGCCTCTCGATCCAGCTGCGCAGCAGCACCGCGCTGCGCACCCTGTTTGCCGAGTGCACCGCTGTCGGTACCCTGCGCGGCATCGCCCAGCTCAGCGAGGGCACCGATGCGCCGCGCGACCTGTCCAGCCTGGGTGATGACGCCCTGCTCGCGATCACCATCGAGAACCCGGGCCTGGACCCGCGCGAGCCGCAGCGCTACCAGAGCCTGGTCGCGCTGACCGCACCGGAGCTGGACGAGGCCTTCGAGGACTACTTCCGCCAGTCCGAACAGCTGCCGACCCGCCTGGTGCTGGCCGCCGACCGCAACGGCGCCGCCGGCCTGCTGCTGCAGAAGCTGCCGGGTGACGAGGGTGACGAGGACGGCTGGGCGCGTGCCAGCGCCCTGTTCGAGACCCTGGGCAAAGCCGAGCTGCTGGCCACCCCGGCCGAGCAGCTGCTGCACCGCCTGTTCCACGAAGAGAAGCCGGAACTGATGGGCGGCAAGCCGCTGTCCTTCGCCTGCTCCTGTTCCCGCGAGCGGGTCGCGTCGATGCTGCAGTCGCTGGGCGAGGACGAGGCCCGTGCCGCAGCCGCGGACACCGGCGCCGTCGAGGTCCGTTGCGAATTCTGCGGGCGGGAGTATCACTTTCCTTTGACGGAGTTCGGCATACTGTTCCACGGTGCCGAGGGGACTGTACCGGCGCCTGAACGGCTTCAGTAAACGGCTTGTCTTGCATCTGGGGGGATCAAGGCTTGTTAAGAATTCATAAACACCCTAGGATCAAGTTCCCGTCTCCGCGGGAACTTCCGTTGTCCGTCCCTGTCTGAACTGGTCCGATGCGTACCTTCCTGCGTCTACCGCTGGCCCTGCTGATCGCCCTTGGCGCGATCACGGGCGTGCACGCGCAGAGCAAGGACACCCGGACCGTGCTGCCGGTATGGAACAAGGGCAGCGGCAAGGTCGAGGCCCTGCTGTACCTGGAGCCCACCGGTGAACAGGCCGCCGGCGCCCGCTGGCACTTCGGCCGCAACTCGCTGGATGCAGCCTTCGGCCTGTCCTCCGGCGACTCACTGGGCCTGCTCTGCAACAGCAGCAGCGGGACCAGCATGAGCGGCCTGGCCAGTCACTGCATGCTGGCCAGCCTGGGTGACGACGACGACCTCAACAGCCGCCGCTTCACCGGTACCGCCGCGCTGAACCGCGGCAGCGGCCGCCTCGGCATCACCGCCGGCACCGGACGTGAAACACTTCCGGCGTGGCTGTCCGGCCCGAACAAGACCCCCTCGCTGCGCGCCGAGCAGAACGACCTGACCGTATTCGCGCAGAAGAACATCGGCCGCGAGGGCTTTGTCTCGATTGCCGGTACCTACGCCAAGGCGCGCCTGGTGCCGCTGGCCGACGCCGCACCGTCCATCGTCGACCGTTGGGACAGCAAGAGCCTGAGCATCGGCGCCGGCTACGGCAACTTCACCGGCAGCATCATCGGCCGCGTGATCGACGTGCCGGGCAAGCCCGGCAAGTGGGAGGGCCTGGGCATCGGCCTGACCTGGCGTACCCCGTGGTCTGGCCAACTTACCGTTGGCGCCGAGAACGTGATCAGCCGCGGCAAGAATCCCTTCTCCCCCCGCAATGAAAGCAACGACGACGGCACCGTGCCGTACGTGCGTTACGAACAGGATCTCTGACCCCACCTCCTGGGTCTTCCTGCAGTGACTTCTCCCGGGCGCCGAAAGGCGCCCGTTGCGTATGCGCGTTCGTGATACACGCAGAGCGCTTTTCGACGAATTGGATACCGCGCAATTCACGTCGACATACTGCGATACACATCAACGGAAACTTTTTTCGTCACTTTGCGCTAACAAACGAGACAGAGTGATGTCACCTGCGATTCAACCCCTTGATTTCATCCATCAATTTTCATTTTTACCAAAATCATAGACTTGATTAACGCAGCTTTAATTCTTGGCGAACGCCCGCTACTATCGGCTCAGCCTCGCGATTTGGGAGCGCTTTTCGCTCCCCCGCCGGGCATTAACCCAGCCAAGATTTCTTGGAGAGAGAGAGCCAATGAATTTCCAGTCCAACAAGCTGCGCGATGCCGTTCTGGTCGCGCTCGTTGCCGGTGTGGCGTCCACTGCCACCGCCCAGGCCCAGGAAGCGACCAACCTTGACCGCATCTCGGTCACCGGTTCGCGCATCAAGAGCACCGACATCGAAACCTCGCAGCCGGTCCTGAGCCTGACCCGCGCCGACATCGAAAAGCAGGGCGTGACCTCGGTCGCCGACATCCTGCAGCGCGTTGCCGCCAACGGTGCCGCCCTGAACCGTACGTTCAACAACGGCGGTGATGGTTCGTCCGGCATCAGCCTGCGCAACCTCGGTTCTGCACGCACCCTGGTGCTGGTCAACGGCCGCCGCTGGACCACCGGCCTGGATGGCAGCGTCGATCTGAACACCATCCCGACCGCGATGATCGAGCGCATCGACATCCTGAAGGACGGTGCATCGACCATCTACGGTTCGGACGCCATCGCCGGCGTGGTGAACATCATCACCAAGCAGAACTTCGATGGCGCGGAAGCCAACTTCTACAAGGGCCAGTACAGCGCTGGTGACGGCGAGCGCGAAGCAGCCGACTTCACCATCGGCACCACCACCGACCGTGCGTCGCTGATGCTGGGTGTCTCCTACGTGAAGGAAGACAAGGTCATGGCTGGCGATCGCAAGATCTCCGCCGGTGGCCCGCCGTTCTTCGACGGCCAGAGCAGCACCGGCATGCCGGGTTCCTACCTGCGCAATGACGAGCGCTATGTCCAGATCAATGGCGTGGAAACGCCGTTCAACGCCAATGTCCACGGCTACAACACCGCACCGGACAACTACCTGCTGACGCCGCAGGAACGTACCTCGCTGTTCGCATCGGGCTCGTACAACATCACCGACAACGTCACCTTCCGCACCGAGGCGATGTACAACGAGCGCAAGTCCGAGCAGCTGCTGGCCGCCATGCCCGTCACCGGCATGCGCCTGAGCAAGGACAGCATGTACAACCCGACCGGTGAAGACCTGACCGGCGTCAACCGTCGCTTCAACGAGAGCGGCGGCCGTTCGTTCAACCAGAACGTCAAGAACTGGCACTTCTACGGTGGTTTCGAAGGCTTCTTCGAATTCGCCGATCGCAACTTCGACTGGGATGTCGGCTACCGCTACGACAAGACCGACCAGAACGACCTGACCTACGGCCTGTTCAACCTGGCCAACCTGCGTAACGCCTACGGCCCGTCCGAGCTTCGTGGCGGCGTGCCGGTGTGCGTTACCGCTCCGGGTGGCGACATCATCTCGGGCTGCGTACCGGTCAATGCGTTGGGTCCGGAAGGCTCGATCAGCCAGGGCGCCATCGACTACACCTCGTTCACCGCCCACGATTCCTCCAACCTGGTATCCAAGGGCTACTACGCCAACATCTCCGGCGAGATCGCCCAGTTGCCGGCAGGTGCCCTGGCGTTCGCTGCGGGCTACGAGTACCGCAAGGAATCCGGCCAGTTCGATCCGGACGCCTTCATTGCTGCGGGCCTGAGCACCGGCAACGGCGCCAAGCCGACCAAGGGCAGCTATGACCTGGATGAGTTCTTCCTGGAACTGTCGATCCCGGTGCTGGCCGATCTGCCGGGCGCCAAGCTGCTCGACTTCAGCGCGGCAACCCGCTACTCGAAGTACAGCAACTTCGGCAACACCACCAACAACAAGTTCGGCTTCCGCTGGAAGCCGATCGACGACCTGATGATCCGCGGCAACTACTCGGAAGGCTTCCGCGCGCCGAGCATCAGCAACCTGTTCGCAGGCGATGGCGATTCGTTCGAAACCTACGCCGATCCGTGTGCGGCCGCCAACGGCCCGACCGGTGCAGTGCTGGCGCAGTGTATTGCCCAGGGTGTTCCGGCTGGCTTCGTGCAGCCCAATACCCGCGACGATGATGGCGTGCCGCAGTCCGGTGCCGCGCAGACCGCCGAGCCGTTCACCTGGAAGTCCAACCCGAACCTGAAGCCGGAAACCTCGACCAGCAAGACGCTGGGCCTGGTGTGGAGCCCGAGCTTCGTGACCGGCCTGAACGTCACGCTGGACTGGTGGCAGATCAAGATCGAGGACGCCATCACCCGTCCGGCGATCCAGGACATCATGAACTACTGCTACGGCGGCTCGCCGGCTGAGCAGGCAGCCTACTGCGGCCTGATCACCCGTGACCCGGCCTACGGCACCACCGCCGAGCACTACACCATCACCAACGTCAACATGCCGCTGCAGAACCTGGCATCGTACAAGGTGGAAGGTTGGGATCTGGGCATCCTGTACCGCCTGCCGGAAACCTCGATCGGCCAGTTCACCGTCACCCTCGACAGCACCTACCTGAGCAAGTGGGAAACCAAGGCCACGGAAGACTCGCAGGTCGAAGGTCGCCAGGGACGTTACCTTGACCAGGATCCGTACTGGCGCATCCGTTCCAACCTGTACGTCGACTGGTCCTATGGTGATTTCGGCGTCAACTACGGCCTGCGTTACAAGTCGGGGATGACCGAGTCCTGCCTGCTGGGTGGTTCGCTGCGCAACTACTGCTCGGATCCCGAGAACCGCGAAAACCACATGGGCGCCACGACCTACCACGACGTCCAGTTCCGCTATAACACGCCGTGGAAGGGCACCATCATGGTCGGCCTGAACAACGTGTGGGACAAGAACCCGCCGGTCTCGTACTCGACCTCGTACAACATGTTCGACCCGCAGTACGACCTGCCGGGCCGCTACATGTACATGCAGTACAAGCAGAAGTTCTGATCGATCCACTGATCAGCTGATGCAGCAACGGCCCCGCAAGGGGCCGTTGCTCTTTGTGCCTCCGGCAATACGTGTGGCACGCAAGAAAAAAGCCGCGGCAATGCCGCGGCTTTCTCGTGACCAGATACGGCGATCTTCAACCGTTCGGAATCAGCGTCTCGATGAGATGCTCGACATAGGCCTCGAAATCCTCGCGCGCCTGCTTGGGCTGCTGCAGCTGCAGCGACAGCTGGAGGAAGCCGACATAGGCCGCGTACGCCAGGCGTGCGCGGTGGCGCGCATCGGTCGAGCTGAGCCCTGCCTGGCGGAACGAGGCGATCAGATAGTCGAGGCGGCGCTGCGACACGCGGTCGATCACCGGACGCACCATCGGATGGTCCAGTGCCTTCAGCAGCTCGCTGTAGATGATGTGCGGCTGCACTTCATGCGCCACCATCTGGAACAGCTGGCGCAGGCGCACGCGCGGGTCCGGCACGTCTTCCAGGCTGCCGAACACCTGTTCCTGTTCGAACAGTTCCCAGCGTTCCAGCGCGGCCTGCAGCAAGGCGTCACGCGAGGGGAAATGCCAATAGAAACTGCCCTTGGTCACGCCGAGGCGCCGCGCCAGCGGTTCCACCGCAACGGCGCCTACGCCTTGTTCAGCAATCAGGTCGAGGGCCGCCTGGGCCCAGTCTTCGGCACTCAGGCGGCTGTTGCGGCCGGCGCGCGGTTCGCCGGCGGAAGCGTCAGGTTGATTCATGGGCTGATTTAACCATACGCCGGGGTTCGTTGCAGTACGCCGTTGCGGGCGAAACCGTCAAAGGGCTCTCCCGCAGGGCTGCCGCACCGCACCATACGATGCAGTATTGACTTCCCTCACAAGCGATCCATACTAGCAAGTATGGTTACGTCCCCTACTCCCGCTGCGTTCCATGACCTGCACCTGGAGGCGGCCCATGGTGCCCGCCTCGCCGCCACTGCCAGCGACCACGGTCGTCGTGGCCGGGTGCTGTTCGCGCACGGTTTCGGCCAGACCCGTCACGCCTGGAATGCCACCGCGCGTGCCCTGTCTGCAGCCGGCCTGCAGACGCTGGCTTATGACGCACGTGGTCACGGCGATTCGGACTGGAATGCCGCCGACCTGCCCTATCACGGCGAACAGTTCGCCGATGACCTGATCGTGCTGGCTGGCGAACAGCCACGCCCGCCGGTGCTGGTTGCGGCCTCGATGGGGGGCCTGTTCGGTCTGCTGGCCGAGTCGCGCTGGCCGGGCCTGTTCTCGGCGATGGTGCTGGTCGACATCACCCCGCGCTGGGATACCGCCGGTGTCGAGCGCATCCTCGCCTTCATGACCGCCCATCCCGACGGCTTCGCCTCGCTGAGCCAGGCCGCCGACGTGATCTCGGCCTACATGCCGCACCGTCCGCGCAAATCCGAGCAGTCGCTGCGCGCGCTGCTGCGCGAAGACGGTCACGGCCGCTGGCGCTGGCACTGGGATCCGCGCCTGGTGGCCGAACTGGCCCGCGACAGCGAACAGCACCAGGACGCACTGGCCGAAGCCGCGCGCCAGGTAAAGTGCCCGCTGCTGCTGGTCAGCGGCGGTCGCAGCGATCTGGTCACGCCGCAGACCGTGGCCGAATTCCTGGCGTTGGCGCCGCACGCGCGCCATGTACAGCTGCCGCAGGCCACGCACATGGTCGCCGGCGATGACAACGACGCCTTTACCGCTACTGTGTTGGACTATCTGGACGTGTTGCCCGCAGCAGACGCTGCGGCTTCGTCCGCCACAAACGAGCACGTCACCGGAGCACGCTCATGAGCATCGTTCTTCCCTTCCTCGCCCTGCTGCTGGCAGGCGCGTTCGTCGCCTACCACCGCATGCGGCTGGTTACCTGGACGCTGATCAGCGTGGCCCTGCTGGCCGCCTGCTGGTTCATTCCCTACGTCAACCAGACCGCCACGATCGTCGCAGCCGCTGTATTGGCCGTCATCGCCGTGCCGCTGCTGCTGCCGTTCATCCGCAAGCCGCTGCTGACCGGCCCGATGATGAAGGTGTTCCGCAAGGTGCTGCCGCCACTGTCGCAGACCGAGCGCATCGCGCTGGAAACCGGCTCGGTCGGTTTCGAGGGTGAACTGTTCACCGGTGATCCGGACTGGAACATCCTGCTCAACTATCCCAAGCCGCAGCTGACCGCCGAAGAACAGGCCTTCCTCGATGGCCCGGTGGAAGAGCTGTGCGCCATGGTCAACGACTGGGAAATCACCCACGTCCACGCCGACCTGCCGCCGGAACTGTGGGCCTTCATCAAGAAGAACAAGTTCTTCGGCATGATCATCCCGAAGGAATACGGCGGCCTGGGCTTCTCCGCGCTGGCCCACCACAAGGTGATCCAGAAGCTGGCGTCGGTGTCTTCGGTGGTCAGCTCCACCGTCGGCGTGCCCAACTCGCTGGGCCCGGGTGAACTGCTGGTGCATTACGGCACCC
This sequence comes from Stenotrophomonas sp. ASS1, assembly GCF_004346925.1. Lineage (NCBI taxonomy): Bacteria > Pseudomonadati > Pseudomonadota > Gammaproteobacteria > Lysobacterales > Lysobacteraceae > Stenotrophomonas > Stenotrophomonas oleivorans. The sequence goes on from NZ_CP031167.1 coordinate 3,399,861, forward strand.
AGGAACAGAAGGACCAGTATCTGCCGCGCCTGGCCGATGGCCGCGAAGTGCCGTGCTTCGGCCTGACCGGTCCGTTCGCCGGCTCCGACGCCACCTCGATTCCGGACTACGGCATCGTCTGCAAGGGCGAGTGGAACGGCGAGCAGGTGCTCGGCGTCAAGCTGACCTTCGACAAGCGCTACATCACCCTGGCCCCGGTTGCCTCGCTGATCGGCCTGGCCTTCCGCATGTACGATCCGGATGGCCTGATCGGCGATACCCGCGACATCGGCATCACCCTGGGCCTGCTGCCGCGCGACACCGCCGGTGTTGAAATCGGCCGCCGCCACTTCCCGCTGAACTCGACGTTCCAGAACGGTCCGATCCGCGGCAAGGACGTGTTCATTCCGCTGACCCAGCTGATCGGTGGCGCTGCCATGGCCGGCAAGGGCTGGAACATGCTCAACGAGTGCCTGGCCGTGGGCCGCTCGATCACCCTGCCGTCCACCGCCAGTGGTGGTGCCAAGGCCGGTGCCGCCGTGACCGGCGCCTATGCACGCATCCGCAAGCAGTTTGGCCTGTCGGTCGGCCGCTTCGAAGGCGTGGAAGAAGCGCTGGCCCGCATCGGCGGCAAGGCGTACAAGATCAGCGCACTGTCGCAGGCCACTGCGGCGGCGGTTGACCGTGGTGACGTGCCGTCGGTGCCGTCGGCGATCGCCAAGTACCACTGCACCAACATGAGCCGCGAAGTGATCTCGGACATGATGGACGTGATCGGCGGCAAGGGCATCATCCTGGGGCCGCGCAACTTCGCCGGCCGCAGCTGGCAGGCCGCGCCGATCGCGATCACCGTGGAAGGCGCCAACATCATGACCCGCAGCCTGCTGATCTTCGGCCAGGGTGCGATCCTCTGCCACCCGTGGGTGCTGAAGGAAATGAAGGCTGCGCAGGATCCGGATACCCGTGCCGGCCTGCAGGAGTTCGATCGCAGCCTGTTCGGCCACATCCGCTATGGCCTCTCCAATGCCGTGCGTTCGTTCTGGTTCGGCCTGACCGGTGCACGCTTCGGTGCTGCCCCGGGTGACGCCTACACCCGCCGCTACTTCCGCAAGCTGGACCGTTACTCGGCCAACCTGGCGCTGATGGCCGACATCTCGATGATGACCCTCGGCGGCAAGCTGAAGTTCAAGGAATCGCTGTCCGGCCGCCTGGGCGATGTGCTGAGCCACGTCTACATGACCAGCGCCATGCTCAAGCGCTACCACGACGAAGGCGCACCGCAGGCCGACCAGCCGCTGCTGGCCTGGGCCTTCCATGACAGCGTGCACAAGATCGAAGAATCGCTGTCGGCCGCGCTGCGCAACTTCCCGATCCGTCCGATCGGTTGGCTGATGTGGGCGTTGATCTTCCCGCTGGGCCGTCGTGCCGAGGCCCCCGGCGACCGCCTGAGCCGCCGTGTTGCCGCTCTGCTGATGGCGCCGAACGAAGCCCGCGACCGTCTGGCCAGCGGCGTGTTCCTGACCCCGTGCGAGAACAACCCGGGCGGCCGTATCAACAGCTACCTGAGCAAGGCGATCATGGCCGAGCCGGTGGAGCGCAAGTTCCTGAAGGCGCTGAAGAGCAAGGGCATCGAAGCGCTGGACTTCAAGAGCCAGCTGGACGAGGCCGTGGCCGAAGGCGTCATCACCCAGGACGAGCGCAGCCTGCTGGAAGAACTGCGCACGCTGACCCTGGACACCATCACCGTGGACGACTTCGACACTCACGAACTGCGCGCGGCCAGCTACTACGACCGCCAGCACAAGGACCCGCATTCGCAGGCGGCCTGATCGCCCGCGACACGCGTTGCCACGACGGCGGGCCTCGGCCCGCCGTCGCTTTATCCGCCGACCGGAACATCAACCATGTCCACGCCCCTGCTCTCGCTTTACCACCGCCTGCAGCGCTGGCCTGCCGGCAACTGGCTGTTCTCGCGCGCGGTGTGCTTCAAGGCGCCCTACTTCGCCAGCATCGCACCCACCATCACCGCACTGGAGCCAGGCCGCTGCGAAGGCGTGATCCGCCAGCACCGCCGCATCAACAACCACATCGGCACGGTACATGCGATCGCGATGTGCAACCTGGCCGAGCTGGTCGGCGGGGTGATGGTGGACGCCAGCCTGCCGGCAGACATGCGCTGGATCCCCAAGGGCATGGAAGTGAAATACCAGGCCAAGGCCTTGGGCACGTTGAAGGCCGTGGCGACGCCCATGTTGTCCATCGTCAGTGCTGCGGACGGCTACGACCTGCCCGTGAAGGTCAGCGTGACCGATGCGGCAGGGACCGAGGTGTTCCATGCGACCATCGCGATGTGGGTATCGCCGCGCCCTCCGCGCACAGGCTGATCAACCATGACGACCGCTGAACTGCTTGTGCGCCTGGCAGGCATTCACAGCCTGGGGTTTGCCGCCTTCCATCTGGCGTTCTGGCGGCTGTTCGGCTGGAAACGCGAGCTCGCCCAGCTCGGCACAGTCAACCGCGCGATCATGCAGATCCTCAATCTGCGCGTGATCTATGTGTTCCTGGGAATGGGGCTGATTGCGCTGATCTTTGCCCCGGACCTGGTCGACACTCGTCTGGGGTTGGTCCTGCTGGGTTTCATGGCCGTGTTCTGGGTGGGCCGCGCGCTTGAACAATTCGTCTTCCTGCGCATCAACGACTGGCGCATACACCTGCTGACGGGCCTGTTCGTGCTGGGTGCGGCGCTGCATGCCGTGCCAATGTGGCTGGGCTTCATGCGCGCCATCAGCCGCTGAGCGGCGGCGCCTGCCAGCACGCGCCGACTTCAGAACGCTCGCGACACCAGTGCCAGGATCGCCGGCACCGCCTGGATCATGAAAATGCGCCGACTCACGCTGTAGGCGCCATAGCACCCGGCCACCACCACGCAGGCCAGCGAGAACGTCACCAGCACCGGCTGATCGATCACCAGCCCCACCACGATGCCCGCCGCCAGGAAGCCGTTGTACAGGCCCTGGTTGGCCGCCAGCACGCGCGTGGTCTCTGCCTTCTCGGGCGTGTTGCGGAAGGTCTTCAGGCCCAGCGGGCGGGTCCACAGGAACATTTCCAGCACCAGAAAATAGACGTGCAGCAGGGCGACCAGCAGAGTCAGGGCGAGTGCGATCCAGTACATGGGCGGTTCCTTGGATAGATGGATGGGGTGATGGGGTCAGAGCCCTCTCCGTGGGAGAGGGAGCCGACCCCGCGCGGCTCAGCGGTCGCGCGGCAGCTTCTTTTCTTCGCGCAGCACACCGAATGCGGCGGCGGTCATGCACGCGGCAACCACCACGCCGCCGATGAACACCACGTGTGAACCAAACAACGACAAGCCCTTGTGCACCCACGCAAAGCTCAGGTCCGCGCCGCGGTACACCACGGTATCGATGGCCGCACCGGCCTTGTAGCGCCACTGCCGGTCCACGCGGGTATAGATGGTTTCGCGTGCCGGCTTGGCCAATGCGAACTCGCTGGCGCGGGTCATCACCTGCACCACTGCGACCATCAACGGCATGGGTGAAGCGGCAAGCACCGAAAAGCCGATCAGGATCGCAAAACCAGGGATCAACAGGGCCGGCGCGATACCGTGGCGCGACAGCAGCCAGCGGGTCAGGCCGAGCTGCATCAGCAGCGCCAGTGCGTTCACCGCCAGGTCGATACGCGAGAAGAAGGCCGTGGCAGCGCCTGCATCGTTGAACGCCGCACGCACGATGCTGGCCTGCTGGTTGTACAACAGGGTGCCCACGCCCACACCGAACACCACCATGATCGCCAGCCAGCGCAGCAACGGCTCACGCACGATCAGTTTCAGACCGTCCAGCACGCTGCCCCCCATCGGCTGCTCGCCGGATACCAGCTGCTGCTCCTGCTCACGCAGCACCGCCCAGTGCCGTAGTCGCCAGATGCTCAACAGGCAGATGGCGAGGAATCCGGCCGAGACCAGCATCAGGTTGGCGATGCCCACACGCTGCACCAGTGCACCGGTGATGATCGGCCCGAGAAAGGCACCGATGGTGCCGGCCGCGCCGATGTAACCGTAGAAGGCACGTGCCTGCGCGTTGGAAAACACATCGGCCATGAAGCTCCAGAACACCGCCACCGCGAACAGGTTGAAGACGGTGATCCAGAAAAAGAACGCCATGCCGCGGCCTGGCACACCGCTGTCGAACAGTACGTAGAAACCCAGCAAGGTGACGATGAAGAACCCATACACCGCCGGCAGGAACACCCGCCGTGGGAAGCGGCTGACCAGCCAGCCGTACACCGGCTGCAGCACCAGCATGATCACGAACACGCAGGAGAACAGGAACTGCAGGACGAAATCCTTCAGCGCGATGCCATGGCTGGCGAACCAGGCGATCAGCATCGGCGGGAACACCGTTTCCAGGTCGGCCGAGGCGGCCATCGCCTCACGCACCGGGCGCAGCACGTAGTAGCCGCTGAGCAGGCAGAAGAAGTACAGGAACGACCACCACAGCGCCGGCGACTCACGCAGTGCCGCCGTCAGCCCACGCAACGGCCCCTTGTCCTTCACCGCGCTCACGCGGTGTCCCTCGCCAGAAGACGGCGGTTGGACAGCGGCATGGCAGGCTCCGGGGGCGGTGAAGCGCGTACGTTAGCCAATGCACTGCAACATCGCCAGCAGCAGCCTCGCAGAAGGCCGCAACGCAGTGTCACGGCCCCGCCCGGACGACACGTTCCGACACATGCTTTCGGGGTGTCAAAATTCCAACTTTTTCAACGAGATGCGCATTCATCTTCGCTTTGTTTGTGCACAAGGGAAAAGCGGCGCTAGAATCGCCATCAGCAGTCGCGCACGGGTCTCCACGATGAAAAAGAACAGCCTGCGTCGTCCGATCCGTTCGGCGGCCACCGGTTTGCTGGGCATGTTGATGCCCGTTGCCTTGTCCACCACCGCGCAGACCCCGCCGCCATTGCCGCCGATGCCGGCCAACATCGAATCCGCCGCCACCGCCGTCGCCCACACCCAGCCCGCCGCTTACCGCACCGGCCTGGTGCCGCAGGTGCAGCCGCCGGCGGCCGGCTTCAACGTGGCCAACATCGAATCGATGGCGCAGCAGCTCACCTATGGCGAGCGTGTGCCCGGCATGGCCGTGGCCATCGTGCAGGGTGGCCGCGTACTCAGCGCGCGTGGTTATGGCGTTACCGACGTCAACAACCCGCTGCCGGTCGACGCCCACACCGTGTTCCGCCTGGCATCGCTGTCCAAGGCCTTCGCCGGCACCATGGCCGGACTGCTGGTCAACGATGGCACGCTGCGCTGGGACAGCAAGGTCACCGACTACGTGCCGGGCTTCCGCCTGAACTCTCCGGAAGCGACCGATCGCCTGACCGTGGCCGACGTGCTCAGCCACCGCGTCGGCCTGCCGTACAACGCCTACGACCGCGACATCGAAGGCAACGCCGAGTACTACGCACTCACCCAGAAGCTGGCCAATACCAGCCTGAAGTGCCTGCCGGGCGACTGCTACGCCTACCAGAACGTGGCCTTCAGCCTGATCGGCGACGTGGTCTATGCCGCCTCGGGGAGCTTCTACGAGCAGTCGGTCGAGCGCCGCATCTTCAAGCCGCTGGGCATGAACGATGCCAGCCTCGGCCTGGCCGGCATCCAGGCCAGCTCACGCTGGGCGCGTCCGCACGTGCGCAGCCGCAATGGCTGGGTGTCGCTGACACCGAAGCCGACCTACTACCGCGTCGCCCCGGCCGCCGGCGTCAACGCCAGCGCCAGCGACATGGCGCAGTGGCTGCTGGCCCACACCGGCCATCGCCCGGACGTGCTGCCGGCACCGCTGCTGGCCACCCTGCATTCGAGCCTGATCAACACCCCGGGCGAAATGCGTTCGGGCTGGCGCCGCGAGCGCCTGCATTCGGCCGGCTACGCACTGGGCTGGCGCACCTTCGACTACGCCGGCCACGATGTGGTGTTCCATGCCGGTGCCGTGCAGGGCTATCGCGGCCTGGTCGCGCTGGTGCCGGAACGCGATCTCGGCATCGCCATCATGTGGAACGGCGAAAGCGGCCTGCCCAGCGGCCTGCTGCCGACGGTGCTCGATTCCGCGCTCGGCCTGCCGACGCAGCGCTGGCTGGACGTGGACACCGACTTCGGCAGCGACAACCTGATGGCCGAAGGCGCGAGCCCGGCACAGCAGGACAAGCGCAAGGGCAAGGGTGCTTCGAGCAACCGTGCGGTGGCCTCGCCGCGCTGAGTTGGCGGGCTTCATCGTGTGTGCGAAGGGCGGCCTGCGGGTCGCCCTTTTTAGTGGCAGTTGTAGAGCAAAGCAATCGAGCAGTGCTCGACTCTACAAACGGAAGGCTAATGCGCGAAGTAGTGCATGCCGCCATCCACCGGAATCACCGCGCCGGTGATGTAGCCGGCCAAGGGCGAGGCCAGAAAGGCCACCAGCGGCGCCACTTCCTCCGGATCACCAAAACGCCCGATCGGAATGTTGCGTTCGATGAACTCACGCCGGCTTTCCTCGGTTGGATGCAGCCGGTCCCGGATCTGAGCACTGTTGATGCGTCCCGGCGCGATTGCATTGACCGTGATGCCCTGTGAGGCCAGCGCCGACGACAGCCCTTTGCTCCACAGATGCAACGCCGCCTTCGCCGCCGTGGCAGCATTCACCGCGCGCGGTTCCATTGAACCGCTGAGGTTGATCACCCGCCCCCAGCCCTGCGCCTGCATCGCCGGCAGCAGTGCCTGGGTCAGGCGTCGTGCCGAAGAGAAGTTCAAGGCCATGGCTTCCTCCCAGACATCGTCCCCCGCATCCACCGTGGTCGGCCGGCCTCCTCCAGCCGCATTGACGAGGATGTCGACACGCGTCAGTGCCGCCGAGGCTGCATCCGCAATGTGGCGTACCTGCTCCGCATCGGTGAGGTCGCCCAGCAGGACGATCGGTGCCGGCGCGCCTGCAGATTCGATCTCCGCCGCCAGTGCATGCAGCGGCTCGGCACGCCGTGCGCTGATCGCAATGCGTACTCCCTGGGCCGCCAGCAGCCTGGCCACACCGGCACCGATGCCACTGCCCGCCCCGGTGACCAGCGCGGTACGCCCTTCAAGCCCCAGATCCATGATGTTCTCCCAATCCGCCAGCCGGTACATCCGGCCCGTCCAGTACATGCTGTTTGATCACCCCTGATTGATAAACTCCGCGCAGGTTTCAGCATTCAACACCCGGGGTGTCAGATGAATCTGCTGGAGAGCATGCAGGTCTACGTGCTGATCGTGGACAAGGGCAGCCTCAGCGCTGCGGCGGCGGCGATGGATATCTCGGCGACGATGGCCGGCAAGCACCTGCGTGCGCTGGAAGCACGGCTGGGAATGCAGCTGTTGAGCCGTACTACCCGGCGCCAGCACATGACGCCCTTCGGCGAGGACTACTACACCCGCTGCCGGGAGATCCTGCGGCTGGTGGAAGAAACGGACGCACAGGCGCAGCACCAGCAGCTGGCACCGGCGGGCACGTTGCGCATCAGTGCGCCGGTGATCTTCGGCACGCACGCACTGGTACCGGCACTGGCCGAATACATGGCGCGCCATCCGGATGTCCGGGTCGAAGTCACGCTGAGCGACCGCGTGGTCGACCTCGCCGAGGAGGGTTTCGAAGCGGCGCTGCGCATCGGCACGCTGGCCGACAGCAGCATGCTGGTGGCGCGTGCGCTGGCACCGTATCGCTTGATGATGTGCGCATCGCCGGCGTACCTGGCCAGGCATGGCACGCCTCGCAGCCTGCGCGACCTCGCCCTGCATCAGTGCCTGTCCTTCGAACCGAGCGCACTCGCACAGTGGCTGCAGGCCGACGCTGGCGAACTCGAGCGTGTGCCCGGCGGCCGGCTGCAGATCAACAACGGCGAAGCGCTGCGCACGGCAGCGCTGCACGGGCTGGGCATCGTGCTGCAGTCGGCACTGCTGCTGGCTGCCGACATCGACACCGGACGCCTGGTGCAGCTGTTCCCTGAGTTCGGCCAGACCGGTCGGCCGATGCACGTGGTCTACGCCCACGATCGCTACCACTCGACCCGCCTGCGCAGCTTCCTGGACTTCCTGATAGAGCGCTTTCCACCGGCCCCGCACCGCTAGCGTCGACCGTCAGAAAAGCAGTCGAGCACGGCTCGACCCTGCAAACGGCCCATAAAAAAACCCCCTCCCCGCTGGGCAGTCAGGGAAGGGGGTTTCAGGATGCGGCTATCGGGAAGTACTTAGATCAGCGGCGCCGGGGTTGCCGGCAGAGCGACCGGAGCAGCCTTCTTCTTGCGGGCGGCCGGCTTGCGCTTGGCAACCTTCTTCGCTGCCTTCTTCGGGGCAGCCTTCTTGGTCGCCTTCTTCGCGGTCTTCTTTACTGCCTTCTTGGCGGTCTTCTTGACGGCCTTCTTGGCAGTGGCCTTCTTCGCGACCTTCTTGGCCGGCTTGCGGGCCGTTGCCTTCTTGGCAGTCTTCTTGGTGGCCTTCTTGGCTACCTTCTTGACGGCCTTCTTCGCGGTCTTCTTGACGGCCTTCTTGGCAGTGGACTTCTTGGCTACCTTCTTCGCCGCCTTCTTCACTGCCTTCTTCGCAGTGGTCTTCTTGGCGACCTTCTTCGCAGCCTTCTTAACTGCCTTCTTGGCGGTCGCCTTCTTCGCGACCTTCTTCACTGCCTTCTTGGCAGCGGCCTTCTTCGCGACCTTCTTCACCGCTTTCTTGGCGGCGGGCTTCTTCTTCGCAGCTTTCTTGGTTGCCATGGGATGGCTCCTCGTCAGTGATAGGGAGTTGAAACGCCCAGGTGGATCAAACCCGCGGATGCTGCGTGCGGGGACCGCCGGCGCGTCAGGCGCGCCGTTACGGATGCGGCAATGCCCGCCTCGATCGGCGGAGCGGACATCGGAACGGGAGTTGCCTTGCATTTCTCCGGGGGAAGCGGGGCCATGTCCACCGTCATCAGGGTCGCGGTGGTCTTGAAGGGGCTGCTTCGCATCGGACGATTGATTCTGCGCACTCGGTTGGGCAGGCAAGGTCTGCTGAGGCGAAACCTAATCACGGTTTTTTTTACTGTCAACAACCCCCGCGAAAAATTTTCACATCCGCGCCATCCCGGACGCCGCCCTCGCCACCGCCGTGCGCGCCCTGCAACGACCATTGAAGCGGCGCGCACGCGCGCCGCATACGACGAAGTCGATGCGCTCTCTGAACAAAAAACACTTGAAATAAGCACTCTGCGCAGATAGGCACATGTTCCGGACAACAGCGCACGTGCATCGCCGATGGTCACCCGCACCGTGGCCGACGCCAGCACAACGGGGCCGCAACGGGGGGCGAAAAGTTTTCACATTCGATCGCTTCGGCGCGGGGCGGAAACGCGGATTTGCGCAAAACTGCGCACGCTGATCGGCACCGTTCGTCTGTCGGCTGATGCCACGCCGAGGGTGCAGAGCGAACCCGCCGTCATGAGTCCGACGCACTCGCCAAAACCAAAACGGCCACCCGAAGGTGGCCGTTCCAGAACCCGGAAGTGACGACTCAGTGGTCGTCGTTTTCCAGGGCTTCGGCATACGCGTCCGGATCCAGCAGTTCGTTGACCTCTTCAGCGTTGGTCAGTTCGACCACGAACATCCAGCCTTCGCCGTAGGCATCTTCATTGATGGTTTCCGGCTTGTTGGACAGCGCCGAGTTGACCTCGACGACCTTGCCGCTGATCGGGCTGTAGACGTCCGAGGCGGCCTTCACCGACTCGACAACGGCGATCTGCTCGCCCGCCTTTGCGTCGGCGCCGACTTCCGGCAGTTCGACGTAGACCAGGTCACCCAGCAGGCCCTGGGCGTGGTCGGAAATACCGACGGTGACACGGCCATTGCCTTCGACACGGGCCCACTCATGGGACTTGAGGAACTTGAGGTCGCCGGGGATCTCGCTCATGGGACTGCTCCAGAGATATGCAGGGGTGGAAAAAACGGGGCTAGTGTAACCAACCGGCCGCCACTGCTGTCAGTGACGATCGGCAGTTTCGGATCAGGCGTCGGCGAGCACGCCGGGCTGGGCCTGGCCTTCGCGCACGAACGGGAACTTGACCACGCGCACCGGCACCTGCCGGCCACGGATGTCGACGGTGACCTCGCCGAGTTCACCGGCCGGTACACGGGCGAAGGCGATGCCCTTGGCCAGGGTCGGCGAGAAGGTGCCGGACAGGATCTCGCCCTGGCCGCCGGCGGTGGTCACCGCCTGACCATGGCGCAGCACGCCCTTCTCGTCCATCACCAGACCGATCATCTGACGCGCGGTGCCGGCAGCCTTCTGCGCTTCCAGCACGTCGCGGCCGATGAAGTCGCGACCTTCGTCCAGCGACACGGTCCAGGCCAGCGCCGCTTCGTACGGGCTGATCTCTTCGTCCATGTCCTGGCCGTACAGGTTCATGCCGGCTTCCAGGCGCAGCGTGTCGCGTGCGCCGAGGCCGGCCGGCTTCACGCCCGCCGCCAGCAGGCGGTTCCAGAACGCGACCACGGCGTCCTGCGGCAGCAGGATTTCGAAGCCGTCTTCGCCGGTGTAACCGGTACGGGCGACAAACAGTTCGACACCATCATCGGACCGCACCTGCAGGGCGGCGAAACGGCCCAGCTTGGCCAGCGCTGCGCGATCGCTTTCGCGGGCCAGGCCGATGACGATGTCGCGTGCCTGCGGGCCCTGCACGGCAAGGATGGCCAGGTCCGGGCGCTGCTCGACGGTGACGCCGAACGGTGCAGCCTGCTCGCGCAGCCAGGCCAGGTCCTTCTCGCGGGTGGAGGCATTGACCACCATGCGGAAGAAATCGTCGCCCAGGTAGTAGACGATCAGGTCGTCGATGACGCCGCCGCGCGGATTCAGCATGCACGAGTACAGTGCCTTGCCGGTCACCTTCAGCTTGTCGACCGAGTTGGCCAGCAGGCGGCGCAGGAACGGCTTGACCTGGTCACCGCGCAGGTCGACCACGGTCATGTGGCTGACGTCGAACACACCCGACTCGCGACGAACGAGGTGGTGCTCGTCGAGCTGCGAGCCGTAGTGGATGGGCATGTCCCAACCCCCGAAATCGACCATCTTGGCGCCAAGGGCGCGGTGGGTATCGTTGAGCAGCGTCTTCTGGGTCATGACCGGGTCCGGCAGCAGAGGAAACAAGAATCCCCATTATCCCAGATCGGTCGCCCGCAGGCGTGCCGCAGCGCAGCGGCCATCTGCAAGCACACCTCATGCGACCGCGCCCGCTGGCCTTGACGACCCGCGGACGCGGCCAAACCACCGCAGCCTCAGCCCTGGGCCATGGCCTCGACCACCAGCACCGTGCCCTGCACGCTGCGCACCCGCACCCACGTACCTGCAGGCAACTCCGGACCGCTCACCTGCCAGGACGCATCGTCAATGCTGACCCGTCCCTGGCCGCCGATGATGGCCTGCTGCAATGCGACCTCCCGGCCGACCAGCTGCTCGGCACGGCGGTTGAGCAACGGCGCATCGCTGGGCCGTGCCCGCGGCCTCCCCCAGCGCCGGTAGCACTGGATCGAGACCACACTCAGCAGGACGAAGGCGATCACCTGCCACAACAGTGGAATGTCGCTGAACACCGCAACCAGTACGAACGCTGCCGCCGCGCCAATGCCGATCCACAGCATGAACGCACCCGGCGCCAGCGCTTCGGCCGCGAACAGCAGCAGCGCCAGCGCGCCCCAACCGACGACTTCCCAGCGCATGTCAGCCTCCGAGCGGCGGCGGCCGCTTGCCGGCGGCCTTGTTGTCCTGGCTGGCCAGCGCCTGCTTCGCCAGTTCGGCCACGCCCGCGATCGAACCGATCACGCCACTGGCCTCCATCGGCATCAGCACCAGCTTCTGGTTCGGCGAACTGGCCAGCTCCTTGAACGCTTCCACGTACTTCTGCGCGACGAAATAGTTGATCGCCTGCACGTCACCCTCGGCAATCGCCGCCGACACCACCTTGGTCGCCATCGCTTCGGCCTCGGCCAGGCGCTCGCGCGCCTCGGCATCGCGGAACGCGGCTTCGCGACGGCCTTCGGCTTCCAGCACGGTGGCCTGCTTCTCGCCATCGGCGCGCAGGATCTCCGACTGCCGTGAACCCTCTGCCTCGAGGATCTGCGCGCGCTTTTCGCGCTCGGCCTTCATCTGCCGCGCCATCGCATCCAGCAGATCGCGCGGCGGCTGGATGTCGCGGATCTCGATGCGGTTGACCTTCACGCCCCAGGGATTGGTGGCATGGTCGACCACGCTCAGCAGCTGGGCATTGATCACCTCGCGCTGGCTGAGCGATTCATCCAGATCCATCGAACCGATCACGGTACGGATGTTGGTCTGCACCAGGGCGATCATCGCCACTTCCAGGTTGGCCACCTCATAGGCGGCCTTGGCGGCATCCAGTACCTGGAAGAACACCACGCCGTCCACGCGCACGGCGGCGTTGTCCTTGGTGATCACTTCCTGGCTGGGCACGTCCAGCACCTGCTCCATCATGTTCACCTTGCGCCCCACCCCGTACACGATCGGGATCAGGAAATGCAGGCCGGGGGTCATGGTGTGCGTGTAGCGCCCGAAGCGCTCGACGGTCCACTCGTAGCCCTGGGGCACCATCCGTACTGCCTTGAACAGGATCACCACGGCCACGAAGGCCAGTACCACGGTAAAGAACATGGTCGGGAACATCTTGCTTTCCTTATCTATGACGTCCAGGCCCCAGCATAGCGCGTGAAGGCCACATTCACAGCGGAGCTACCAGGGCACGCGCCCGCGCAGGATGTCGGCGAACATCACCCAGTCGCCCATGAACGAGTACAGCGGGTGCTGGAAGGTGGCCGGGCGGTTCTTCTCGAAGAAGAAATGGCCGACCCAGGCGAAGCTGTAACCGCAGAACAGGGCGGCCAGCAACAGCACCGGCTGCCCGCGCAGGATCGCTGCAACGACCAGCAGCAGCACGCCGCAGCTGCCGACGAAGTGCAGCCGGCGCGATACCGGGTGGCGGTGCTCGCTGAGATAGAACGGATAGAACTCGCGGAAGCTGGCGAAGCGGGACATGTGCGTGTTCCGGGGGCCGTGGTCACCGCCATCATGCGCCTTCCCGGGAGGGAAAGCGGCCTGGACGGCGTGGCCGATTCTGACAAGGCAGTGCACGATCCGGTGGCGCTGCCTTTGTAGCGTCGAGCCATGCTCGATTGGCCCTCCCAGTTGCAGTCGAGCATGGCTCGACGCTACATAAGAGCGGAAGCGGTCGAGCCTGGCTCGACGCTACAAAAGCCGAAGCGGCCGAGCATGGCTCGACGCTACACCGGGGGCGTGCGCGGCCCGAACATGATCACCGCCATGCCGGCCAGGCACAGGGCTGCGCCGAACAGGTCCCAGCGGCTGGGGCGGATGCCATCGACCAGCCACAGCCAGAACAGCGCGGTGCCGATGTAGACACCACCGTAGGCCGCATAGACCCGGCCACTGGCGGTCGGGTGCAGGGTCAGCAGCCAGGCGAACAGGGCCAGGCTGGCGGCAGCCGGCAGCAGCAGCCACACGCTGCCGCCCTTGCGCAGCCACAACCACGGCAGGTAGCAGCCGACAATTTCGGCCAGCGCGGTCAGCAGGAACAGCGCGAGCGTCTTCACGCCTTCTCCGCCGCCTTGGCGTGCTGCCACAGTGCTTCCTGCGCATCCAGGTCCATCGACGCCAGCGCTCCACCCTGGGCGTCAGCCTGCGCTTCCATCGCACGGAAGCGGCGTTCGAACTTGTGGTTGGCCCCGCGCAGCGCCGCACCCAGATCGATATCGGCATGGCGTGCCAGGTTGGCGCAGACGAACAGCAGATCGCCCAGCTCTTCCTGCAGGCGCGCTTTGTTGCCGGCAATATCGCCGCGCTCGAACTCCTCGCGCAGCTCCTGCAGTTCCTCCGCCGCCTTGTCCAGCACCGGCAGCGGGCCCGGCCAGTCGAAACCGACCTTGGCCGCGCGCGACTGCAGCTTCACTGCCCGCTGCCATTCCGGCAGGCCACGCGAGATGCCGGCCAGCGCGGAAGTGTCCTGCTCTCCTTTGGCGACTCGCTCGGCGCGCTTGATCGCATCCCAGTTGCGCGTCACCCCGTCGGCGTCATCGACGCTGACATCGGCGAACACGTGCGGGTGGCGGCGCTGCATCTTGTCGCTGATCGCGCGCGCGACCTCGGCGAAGGCGAAGGCGCCCTGCTCCTCGGCCATGCGCGCATGGAACACCACCTGCAGCAGCAGGTCGCCCAGCTCATCGCAGAGATCATCCAGGTCGCCACGGTCGATCGCATCGGCCACCTCGTAGGCTTCCTCGATGGTGTACGGCGCGATGGTCGCGAAGTTCTGTTCCAGGTCCCAGGGGCAGCCGCCCTGCGGATCGCGCAGGCGCGCCATGATCGCCAGCAGGCGTTCCAGTTCGTTGCTGGCTGCACTGCCGGCGATGGGGGTGTCATGCGCGCTCATGCGGCCTCCAGGGTCAGTCGGACAACCAGTCGCGCCAGGGCAGGCTGGTATCACCAAGGGCAATGAAATCGCCGTTCAACAGGGTCTCGCGGCGGTTGTAGCGGAACGGCTTGCCGGTCGCCGCCGACAGCACCGCGCCACCGGCGGCGTGCAGCACGCACTGGCCGGCGGCGGTGTCCCATTCGGAGGTCGGGCCCAGACGCGGATAGACATCCAGACCACCTTCGGCGATCCGGCAGAATTTCAGCGACGAGCCCTGCGCGATGGTCTCGATGCGGCCCATGCGCGCCAGCAGCGCCTCGGTTTCCGGTGAGCGGTGCGAGCGGCTGGCGGCAACCCGCAGCGGTGCGGTGGCCGGCGTGCGGGTGCGCAGCACGGTGTCGTGCAGGCCCTGCCGGCGATAGGCCAGCTCGCCGCGCATGGCATGCCAGACGATGCCCGTCACCGGGGCCAACACCACGCCGAAGGCCGGTGCGCCCTGGTAGATCAGCGCGATGTTGACGCTGAACTCGCCGTTGCGCTTGACGAACTCACGGGTGCCATCGAGCGGATCGACCAGCCAGTAGGCGCCCCAGTGGCGGCGCTGCTCCCAGGGTACCTGCGCCGATTCCTCGGACAGGATCGGCAGATCCGGGGTCAGCTGCTGCAGGCCCTGCTCGATGACCTGGTTGGCGGCCAGGTCGGCGGCGGTGACCGGGCTGTTGTCGTCCTTGAGCTGCACGTCGAAGCCATCGGCATAGACCTGCATGATGGCCTGTCCGGCTTCCTGGGCAATGGCGATGGCGGTCTCGCGCAGGTCCGTGGTCAGTTTGATCATCGCAATCCCTGCAGCCACTGGCGGGCAATGAACAGCGCCGCCAGCGAGCGTCCCTCGGAGAAGTCCTCGCGCAGCATCAGCTGGTCCAACTCGGCCAGCTTCCACGGGACGACTTCCAGCTCTTCCGGCTCGTCGCCGGCCAGCTTTTCCGGGTACAGGTCGCGCGCCACCACCAGCCACGACTGGTGGCTCATGTAGGTCGGGGCCAGGGTCATCGCGCGCAGCACGTCCACCCGGCGCGCGCCGTAACCGGCCTCTTCCTTCAGTTCGCGGTCGGCGGCCTGCTCGGGGGTCTCGCCGGCATCGATCCGGCCCTTGACCAGGCCCAGTTCGTAGCGGTGCATGCCGGCGGCGTATTCACGTACCAGCAGCACGGTTTCGTCGTCGAGCATCGGCACCACCACCACCGCGCCATGCCCCCGGCTGACCAGCCGCTCGAAGCGGCGGCGTTCGCCGTTGGAGAACTCCAGGTCCAGGTGCTGGCGCTGGAAGGGACCGTTCTCCTCATCGGTGATCCGATGGATGATCGGCAAGCGACGGCCGGCACGGTCATCGTTCATGCGGAATCTCCGCGGCGGCCGGCGCCTGCGCCGGGGCCGATAGAATGTGCAGGCAGCAACATGTTCATGAGCCCGAAATGCTAGCAGACCCAACCCCCTCCCCGCTGGTCGAGCACTGGCGGCAACGCGACCTCAAGGTGCTGTGGCACCCGTGCACGCAGATGCGCGAGCATCCGCACACCCTGCCACTGGTCCCGATCGCACGCGGCCAGGGCGCCTGGTTGTTCGACCACGACGGCAACCGCTACCTGGACGCGGTCAGCAGCTGGTGGACCAACCTGTTCGGCCATGCCGAGCCGCGCATCGGCGGTGCCATTGCCGCCCAGGCCGGGCAGCTGGAACAGGTGATGCTGGCCGGCTTCGGCCACGAGCCGGCGATCACCCTGGCCGAACGCCTGCTGGCGCTGGCGCCGCGGCAGCCCGGCCGCGAGCCGCTGGCCAAGGTGTTCTACGCCGACAACGGTTCAGCTGGCGTGGAAGTGGCGCTGAAGATGGCCTTCCAGTATTTCCAGAACCGTGGCGAGCCGCGGCGCACGCGCTTCATCGCACTCGAAAACGGCTACCACGGCGAAACCCTGGGCGCGCTCGCGCTGGGTGACATCCCGCTGTATCGCCGCGTCTACGCGCCGCTGCTGGCCGAAGGCCTGTTCGCGCCCTCGCCCGACGCTTACCTGGCCGAGCCCGGCCAAAGCGCAGCCGATCGCGCGCGGCAGGCGGCGGATGGACTGGCCACGCTGTTCGACCAGCATCCGGGCGAGATCTGCGCGGTAATCCTGGAACCTCGTCTGCAGTGCGCGGGCGGCATGCGCATGCATGACCCGGTGTACCTGCAGCGCGTGCGCGAACTGTGCGATGCCCACGGCGCGTTCATGATCGCCGACGAGATCGCCACCGGCTTCGGCCGCACCGGCACCCTGTTCGCCTGCGAGCAGGCCGGGGTGATGCCGGACCTGATGTGCCTGTCCAAGGGCCTGACCGGCGGCTTCCTGCCACTGGCCGCCGTGCTGGCGACGCAGGCACTGTACGACGCCTTCCTCGACGACTCGCGCGAGCGCGCGTTCCTGCACTCGCACAGCTACACCGGCAACCCGCTGGCCTGCGCGGCCGCGCTGGCGACGCTGGACATCTTCCGCGACGACGATGTGATCGCCCGCAACCGCGGCATCGCCTCGGTGATGGGCACGCTGGCCGCACCGTTCAGCGACCATCCGCACGTGGCCGACGTGCGCCAGGCCGGCATGGTGGTGGCGTTCGAGCTGTCGCGCGATGGCAACAAGCGCACACCGTTCGACCCGGCCATGCGGCTGGGCCTGCACGCCTACAAGGCCGCGCTGAAGCGCGGTGTGGTACTGCGTCCGCTGGGCGACGTGCTGTACTGGATGCCACCCTACTGCGTGGATGACGAACAACTGGAGCTGCTGGCACATACCACGCTGGCGGCGATTGACGAGGCGATTGCATGCGCGTGACCCGCTGCCCCATCGACCTGGCGCTGCACAGCGGCCAGACCGTGACCCTGCCGGAAGAGACCGCCAACCATCTGGTGCGGGTGATGCGCCTGCGCGAGGGCGATACCTGTGTGCTGTTCAACGGCGACGGCCATGACTACAGCGCCACGCTGACCGTGGCCGGCAAGCGCGAAGTGCAGGTGCGCATCGACGCCGTGCAGGCCATCGACAACGAATCGCCGCTGGCGATCACCCTGCTGCAGGGCATCGCCCGTGGCGAGAAGATGGACCTGATCCTGCAGAAAGCCACCGAACTGGGCGTGGCGGCGATCATTCCGGTCAACGCCGAGCGCACCGAGGTGAAGCTGGATGCAGCACGGGCGGAGAAGCGCGTGGCGCACTGGAACAATGTGGTGACCTCGGCCTGCGGCCAGTCCGGGCGCGCGCGCATTCCGCAGGTGGGATCCCCGCTGTCGCTGGCGCAGGCGGCAGCGGCGCTGCCGCCCGATACGCTGCGGCTGACCCTGGACCCGCAGGGTGCGCACAGGCTGTCGACGCTGGACGCCGCGCCTGCCGGGGGCATCGTGATTGCAATCGGTCCGGAAGGGGGGTGGTCGCCACGCGACCGTGATCAACTGGCGGCCGCGGGCTTCCAGGGCCTGCAGCTGGGACCGCGCATCCTGCGCACGGAAACGGCCGGCCTGGCCGCGATTGCAGCGTTGCAGGCACGGTTGGGGGATCTGGGGTAAGGCCCGATTCCTGGTAGTGCCGGCCGCTGGCCGGCCTCCACGTAATCATGCGGTTGCCGGCCAGCGGCCGGCACTACCGGGAACCCGACCGGCGGATGTCCGATCAGGCCGCCAGCGAATCCAGGGCGGCTTCCAGCGCGTCCAGGTTCGGCAGCAGCGCGCTCTGCTCGCCCAGCAGCACACGCATGTGCACGATGTCCGGCAGGGTTTCTTCCGAGGCGTCAGCCAGCAGGCCGTCGCGCGGCACCGAAATCAGCTGCGGGAAGTTCTGCGTCAGCAGGGCGTAGTACGGGCGTTGCGCGTTGCCGCTGAGGGCCTTCAGCACCACCACCTTGTTGTGGCCGCCCACGGCTTCTTCGCCCAGTCCCGAAAGACGTGCGAACGACACCAGCGGCACCTGCCAGCCATGCCAGCCGATCTCGCCGACCAGCCAGCGCGGCGCACCGGAGACCGGCTGCACCGGCACGCGCGACATCATTTCGGCCACGGTGGCATTGGGCAGCAGCACGCGCGCGTTGCCGGCCTGGATCAGGACGCCACGGATTTCGTCATTGCTGGCATAGCTCATGGTGCTTCTCCGTTGTCGTCCTGCTCACCCCAGCGCGCGGCAATCGCCTGCGCCAGTTCCTGCGGTTCACCGGCCACCATGCCGGCAGCAACCACCGCCGTGGCTGCAGCCGGGTCGTAGCAGCCCTCGCCCACCTGCCCGGCCACCCATGCACCGGCGGCGGCCAGATCCAGCGCCGGACCAACATGCGCAAGGTCAGCGCCGCTGAGCAGGACCAGCGCGGTGTGGTCAGCTGGCAGCGCGGCAATCGCAATGCCCTGCGCGTCGCTGACGAAATGCAGGCCGTCACTGGCTGCCTGCACGCCGATGTCATCGGCCAGCACGTGCACTTCACCCGGAGTTGCACGCTGGCCGGCTTCAGCCAGCTGCACCGGCAACGGCGACACGCGTGCCATCTGCTTGACCAGGTTGCCGTAGCGCCCGCCATCCAGGCGCATGTGCACCAGGACGGGCACGCTCAGCGAAGGCGGCAGCGCGCCGAGCAGGCGACGCAGCGCATCCGGGCCACCGATGCCGGCCAGCACCAGCAGCGATCCGGCGCGTGCGCCCACGGGCGCTGCGGCATCCAGATCGACCAGGCTCAGATGACCGGTATCGAAGGAAGGCAGCGGAGCCTCCACGGCAGCGTGGTGCGGAGCGGTTGCCGAGGCGTCGGCCTCGTCCTCGACCAGCGACCAGGCGGTGTGGTCGAAGGAGACCGGCGGTAGCGGCGGTGCTGCGGACGCGGTCTCTGCCAGCGACGGCAGTGCGGGGGCCTCCAGCCGCTCAGGCACCACCGGCTGCAAGGCCGCCAGCGCCTGTTCCAGCGCGATCGGTTCGTGCAGCTGTACAGGCGGCGAGTACAGAGTGTCAGCGGGGACCTCGTCGGCCCAGCTCAATGCCTGCTCCAGGTGCGGCTGCAGCGCTTCTTCCTGCGGCGCCGGTGGCGGTGCCGGGTGGCCCGGCTCCAACTGCAGGCTGGGTTCTTCTTCGGCCCCCGGCGGCAACACCTGCTGGTGGCCATGCAGCTTGGCGGACAGATGACGGCCCCAGCGCTGAGCCTCCCAGCCATCACGACGTGCAGCCAGTTCGGCCTCGTCGAAGACCAGGGTCAGGCCCGGTGCGGACAGCACCGCTTCCAGGCGCTCCAAGGCGTCCTCGATGGCGGCTTCCAGCGCGATCACCACGAACTGTGGGCGCGCCTCCTGCAGGACCCGCGTCTCCAGCGTGTTGGGATCATCTTCCAGCACCAGCTGCACATCGGCGTGCGACAACGCCTCACGCAGGCGCTCACGCGCCGCGCCGGGACGGGCCAGCAGGGCCACGGCCGGAGCCGCTTGGGTTTCACTCACGGACACGGGCGATCCCCAGCAGGTCGTACACGTTACGCATCAGGTCCAGTTCCTGGTACGGCTTGCCCAGGTAACGCTGGACACCGATCTCGAAGGCGCGCTGGCGGTGCTTGTCACCGCTGCGCGAAGTGATCATCACGATCGGCACGTCCCTGTAGCGCGGGTCGGCACGCATCGCGGTGGCGAGCTCGTAGCCATCCATGCGCGGCATCTCGATATCCAGCAGCATCAGGTCCGGCACGCGCTCTTCCAGGCGTTCCAGCGCTTCCACGCCGTCGCGGGCGACGCTGACCTCGAAGTTGTGGCGTTCGAGGATGCGGCCGGTGACCTTGCGCATGGTCAGCGAGTCGTCGACCACCATCACCAGCGGCACCTGGCGCTCCTGGCGCGGTGCGTTGGCCAGCACAGGCAGCGTCGGGTTGGCGAGGAAGCGGCGCACCAGCGGCGCCACGTCCAGGATCACCACCACGCGGCCATCGCCGGTGATGGTGGCACCGTAGATGCCCGGCACCGACGCGATCTGCAGGCCGACCGGCTTGACCACGATTTCGCGGTTGCCCAGCACTTGGTCGATCGCCACGGCGGCACGCAGATCACCGGCACGGACCAGCAGCAGCGGCACCTGGTCCTGGCCATCGGCACGCGCCGGGGCCTGCCCGACCAGGCTGCCGAGGTCGTACAGCGGATAGTCTTCGCCGCTGTAACGGTAGCTGCTGTCGGCGGCTTCGAAACGCTCGCGCGACAGGCGGCCGATACCACTGACCGAGGCCACCGGCACCGCGAAGGTGGTTTCGCCGATCTGCACGAACACCGCCTGGGTGACGGCCAGCGTCTGCGGCAGGCGCAGGGTGAAGCGTACGCCCTGGCCCCGCACCGACTGGATGTCGACCGAGCCACCGAGCTGGCGCACTTCGTTGCGCACCACGTCCATGCCCACGCCACGACCGGCCAGCTGGCTGACCTGGTCGGCGGTGGTGAAGCCGGACGCGAAGATCAGGTTGTCCAGCTCCTGCTCGTTCGGCTGCGCATCGGCGGCCAGCAGGCCACGGTCGATGGCGCGGCGGCGGATCGCCTCGCGGTCCAGGCCAGCACCGTCATCGGCCACTTCCAGCACGATTTCCGAACCTTCGCGGTGCAGGCGGATGGCGATCTCGCCCTCCTCCGGCTTGCCGGCGGCGCGGCGCTGTTCCGGCGCTTCCAGGCCATGGGCCACGGAGTTGCGCAGCATGTGTTCCAGCGGCGCGACCATGCGGTCGAGGACGTTGCGGTCCAGTTCGCCGTGGGTTCCTTCCAGGGTCAGGTGGACCTGCTTGCCGGTATCCATGCCGGACTGGCGGACCACGCGGCGCAGGCGCGGCACCAGGCCATCGAACGGCACCATGCGCGCGCGCATCAGGCCATCCTGCAGCTCGGAGCTGACGCGCGACTGCTGCTGCAGCAGCGAATCGTACTGGCGCGACAGATCGTCCAGCACGCCCTGCAGGCCCCCCAGGTCGGCCGCCGACTCGTTCAGCGCACGGCTGAGCTGCTGCAGGGTGGAGAAGCGGTCCAGCTCCAGCGGATCGAACTTCTGGTCGGCCTGGTCCTGTTCGCGCTGGTAGCGGGCGACGATCTGCGCCTCGGTTTCCAGGTCGAGTCGCCGCAGCTGGTCGCGCAGTCGCGCATTGGTGCGCTCCAGTTCGCCCATGGCACCACGGAAGGCACCCAGCTGCTGTTCAAGCCGCGAGCGGTAGATCGCCACTTCACCGGCATGGTTGACCAAGCGGTCGAGCAGGTCGGCACGCACGCGCACCTGCTCCTGCTGCGGACGCGCCAGCGGATCTTCATCGACCACGCCCTCGGCCGGAAGCGGAGCCGACAGCGGCGCTTCGATCAGGGTCGCCAGCGGGCCCGCGGCCTGTGCGGGCACGGTCTCGATCTCGCTTGCCACACGCGCGGCCGCAGCGGCTGCGGCGATATCGATGGTGGTGCGGACCTCGAAGGCTTCGACCAGATCCTGCGCCGGCTCCACCACGCGGTGCGCGCCGGTGCGGGTGAGCAACTGGTGCAGGCGGTCAAAGCCACGCTCCAGCAACTGCACGTCGCGGCGCTCGATCTCGGTGCGGCCAGCGGCCACCGCCTCCAGCAGCGATTCGATGCTGTGGCCGAGATCGCCGATGGCGTTGATGCCAGCCATGCGTGCGCCACCCTTCAGGGTGTGCAGGTCACGCTGCAGGCCGGCCAGCACCTCGCGGTCCTGCGGTGCATCGCGCAGTTCGCTGATCAGGCCATCGCAGTGGTCGAGCAGGTCCTTGCCTTCCTCGACAAAGATATCGACCAGCTCGCGGTCGTACACGCTGAAGTCGAGTGCATCGGCGCCGTCCTCGGCATCCGCCGCAAAAGGTGCCTGCTCGTGGTGCGGCGCACGCGGCACGATGTCTGTCGCTGCAACCTGTGCATCAGTATTGACCGTGCCCTGGCCCGGTGCGTCTTCCATTTCGAAGAAGCGCACCGCAGCAGTGCCGCCCTGCGGCGCCTCTGCGGTGATCTCCTCAATCACCGTCGCCGGGGACGGCTGATCGGCGCTCTCTCCTTCACCGACCGCCGCCTCCCCGCCGACGTCCGCATCCTCGGCAAAGGCATCTGCCTCACCCGGCGCGAGTTCGCTGGCCTGGAGGCCGATCACGGGCCATTGCCCGTCGTCGTCCAGGGTCTGCTCCTCCGCGATCACGTGCAGGCCGGCCTCGAGCGCGGCTGCCAGCGTGACCGGTTCTGCAAAACCCGGCACAGCCATTTCATCCTGCAGGCTCGACAGCTCGCTGTCGAGTGGCAGTGCAGCAGCGTCGTCAATGACGTTGTCATCGTCACTGTCCGAATCAAACGGCAACGGCGTATTCAGGTCGATCGCGTCAACTTCCGCAGACACCGGCAACTCTTCCGCGTCGCGGTCATCCACCGGCAGCGCACTGGCGTCGAGGTACGGCGACAGATCGTCCGCCATGGTCAGGTCAGCGTCGTCGACCGTCGCGATCGCCGGCACGGCATCTGATTCGTCCTGGGCAACATCAGGCGCACTTTCAATCGGCTGGATCGATTCAATCGCGCCGGTGTCCGCCGCGGCAGGTTCACCTTCGCCCGGCACCGACGGCCAGCCGGCGTCGAAGTAACGCGAAAGATCGTCGCTGGCGGTCAGCTCGCCCACGTCCAGGCCGCTGTCGGCTGCGACGTCCAGCGCCTCCAGCCCGGTTGCAGCTGGAACCGGTTCCAGCGCATCTTCGGCATGCGACTGCGGCTCGGCAATGAGATCGGTCGCCGCATCGAAAGCGGACGGCATGCTGGTTTCGTCCAGCGTGTCCAGCCCGGCCAGCGGCGCTTCGGCCGCGGATGCCTGCTCGGCATCAGGCGCCAGCTCGACGCCCTCTTCGTCCTCGTCTTCCAGCGCGAACAGCGGCCAGCGCGCTTCCGGCAGCTCGCCGGCCAATGCCTGCAGCCGCTGCACCAGCGCGCCCTGCGGAACAATCCGCGGCTGTTCGGCCTGCAGCGCCTCCATGGTCGCGGTGATCGCCTGCGCGGTCGCATCCAGTGCGGCTACGCCCTCGTCGCCAGGCACCACGTCGGCGGCCAGGGCGCGCTTGATGTAGGACTCGGCACCGCCGGTGACCGCCGTGATTTCCGGCACTTCGGTCATCGCGAAGGCGCCGTTCATGGTGTGCACCGCACGCAGCAGTGCGTCGCTGACCGGCTGCGGTGCCTGCTGCGCCGATCGCAGCCATTCCTGCAGGGTCGCCTGGTGGACTTCGACCTCGGCCTCGAGGATCTCGCGCAGTACGCTGTCGATGTTGGCCGGGGTACCGGCGTCTTCCGCCACCGCCGTGGCATCGGCCTGCGCCGACGCAGCGGCCTCGGCTTCCAGCAGGCGGCTGATTTCGTCTTCGCCTTCGGACTCGGCCAGTGTCGCTGCCGGTGCGGCCGCAGCCGGCAACGGCACGTAGAAGGTCTCCTCGCCGGCACCGACCCGATCGGCAATGGCCCGCATCGCCTGCAGGTCCACGCTGATGCGCTGGCCATGGCGCAGCGCGGCGTTCAGCTGCGGCAGCGCGGCATGGGCGTTGTCGACCATCGCCAGCACCGCCGGAGTGGCCGGGCGACTGCCATCGAGCACGCGATTGAGCATGCCTTCGATCTTCCAGGCGAACTCGCCCAGGGTGCGTGCACCCACCAGGCGGCCACTGCCCTTGAGGGTGTGGAAGATGCGGCGGATCGGCCGCAGCCGGTCCATGTTGTCCAGCTGCATGCGCCATGCCGGCAGCAGCGTGCCCAGGTTGGCCAGCTCGTCGTCGAACTCTTCCAGGAACACCTCGCGGATGTCCTCGTCGATGTTCTCGGCATCGTCGTCGAAGCCGGCCTCGAAGCCGGTCTCGGTGCCGGCCACGACCGGGATGTCCGCAGCGTGCGGAGCCGCCATGGCCTGCGGATTGAAGTCGGCCGCCGCGGCGCTCAGCTCGGCGAAGAACTGCGCGTCGGCTTCGCTGAAGTCGATGGGCGCGATGGTGTCGATATCAATCACCGACACCGCCGGTGCCGGTGCATCGGAGACCGGCGTCAGCACCTCGGCCATCGGCGCGGGCACGTCCTCCTGCACATCCGCCGGAACCGCGTCCGCTTCGGCAACCACAGGGCTTTCGTCCACCCGCACGGATGCAGCGGGATCGACGATCTCCAGCGCCGGGTGCAATCCGGCGTCGTCGTCCAGCGACAGCGTCTCCATCGCATGCAGCGACAGCACGTCGTCGGCATTGTCCAGCGCATCGGCGTCGAAACGGAACACCACGTCGTCACCGGCGGCGACCACATCGTGCTCGGCAGCCACCGGGTCGAACACGGGCGCGGCAACGTCAGCGGTGTCGAAGGGCACCGACGCGTCGACGTCGTCCTCGACATCCATCACAGCCACATCGGCCAATGCCGGCGGTGTTGCCTCCGACAGTGTCCACTGCGGCGCCGGTTCCACGCTGGTTTCGGACCGTTCGAAACTGACCGGGTCGAAGCTGGCGAAGGTCGGACTGCGCTCGTCCTCGGCACTCGCGGTCGGCTCGGAGTCCGGATGGAACGGTGCGAGATCCCATTGCGGTACCTCGGGCGCAGGCGCGCTGGAGGCGGCGAAGACCAGCGGTGCATCCGCGTCGTCATGCAGCGACAGCGGTGTGGAGGCGACACTCCCCAGCGCCCCGAACATCAGGCGGTTGTCCACCACCTCCGGTGCAGGCGTGGCCGGTGGCGGATCGAAGGTGAAGTCCGGCAGCGGCACCGGCACCGTGCCGGCGGCGGGCGCGGCCGGCTGCACTGGAATCTCGATGGGCTCCGGCTGCAGCGGCTCGGCCTGCAGCGCGATCGGCTCGCGGTCCACCAGCAGCGATGCGAACGGAATCGGCGCGGCGGCAACAGGCTCCACCGCATTGCGGTCCGGCAACGGCCAATAGCGCAGCGCTTCAAGGCTGCTGCGGGTGATGTCGAGGATGTCCTCGCGGCCCGGGCGGCGGTCGCGCAGAGCCTCGAGGTAGTACTCCAGGCTGGCCATGGCATCGGCCAGGGTGTCCAGCTGGCGGCCACTGGGCACGCGCTGGCGACCGATCAGCTCGGCTTCGATGTACTGCTGCACACCGCGCAGGTAATCGGCGGCGGTGTTCAGGTCGAGCATGCGCAGCGCACCGGACACATCGCCCAGCAGGCGCGGCACGTCCTGCAGCTCGGCATGGTTCCAGCTGGTTTCGATGAAGGCGACGAAATGCTCGCGGGCGGCGGCGAAGTTGGCGATGGCCTCATGTGCCAGCACCTCCACCGTGCGCCGGTTCTCCACCGCGCTGGGGTCATCTTCGCCACTGCCGCCGGCGCCCAGATGGGCGACCTGGTCGTCCAGCGACGCGTCCACGTAGAGCAATGCGCCGGCGATATCCAGCAGCAGGTTCTCGTCGATCTGCTGGCGCCCTTCGACCACGCCACGCAGCGCATCGCGCTGCTGCACGACCACGCCGCGGGCAACGCCCAGGCCCATCATGCCCAGCGTATCGGCCACGGCGCCAAGTTCGTTGGCCTGGGTCTGCAGCTGTTCGGGCGCACCGCCAGTACGCAGGTGCAGGTCCAGCGCATCCTTGATGCGCAGCAGTTCTTCCTTCACCGCGCTGCCCACGGTATCCAGCAGCTCGCGGTTGCGCCCGCTCAGGCTGCCACGGGCATGGTCCAGCTCGGCCTCGGTGGCGCTGACGCTGTCCGGCGCGAACGCCAGCAGCACGCTGTCATGCACGCCCTCTTCGCCACGCGCGGCACGGATTTCGTTGAGCAGCGGCATCAGCACGATCGGAATATCGCGGTGGCCGTTCTGCAGCCGCTCCAGGTAGTCGGGCAGCAGCACGCTGCCACGCATCAGGGTCGCGCAGGCTTCATCCCGATCAGCCACGCTACCGGCGCCGATGGCATTGGCCAGCTGCTCCAGCTCCTCGGCCACCATCGCCGGGGCGTACAGCTCGACCATGCGCAGGGTGCCCTGCACCTGGTGCAGGTAGCCGGCGCAGATGCGCATGCGGCTGGCATCGGCCGGGTCTTCCGCGTAGTACTCGACCTCGTTGCGCACCTGGCGCAGGGTCTCGTCCAGCTCGGGCTTGACCCAGCCCAGCGCTGCGTGGCTCATCGCATCGCGCAGACTGCTCATGGACGCGCTCCGTTCGCCGCCGCGCGGAAGCCGCGCGAGTTCTGGCGTGGGGAATGGAAATGCTTCATCGACTGGTTCCTTGCTCGCCGCCCTGCCCGCGTCACGCCGGCAGCTTGAAGTCGGCGACCGAACGGCGCAGGTCGGCCGCCAGCTGCGCGAGGTGACCGATCGATTCGGCGGTCTGCCCGGCACCCTGCGAGGTCTGGCCGGTGATCTGCCGGATCACGCCCATGGTGCGGGTGATGTCCGAGGCCGCAGCCGACTGCTGCTGGGCGGCGATGGAGATGTTCTTGATGAGGGTGTTCAGTGCATTGGACACGCGCTCGATTTCGGTCAGCGCGGTGCCGGCGTCCTCGGCCAGGCGTGCACCGGACACCACTTCGGCGGTGGTCTGTTCCATCGAGGTGACCGCTTCGTTGGTATCGGCCTGAATGGCCTGCACCAGGTTCTCGATGCGTCGGGTCGCGCCGGAGGTACGTTCTGCCAGGCGCTGCACTTCGTCGGCCACGACCGCAAAACCGCGACCCGCTTCACCGGCCGAGGCCGCCTGCACCGCTGCGTTCAACGCCAGGATGTTGGTCTGTTCGGAAATGTCGTTGATCAGTTCCACGATCGAGCCGATTTCCTGCGACGACTCACCCAGGCGCTTGATGCGCTTGGAGGTTTCCTGGATCTGGTCACGGATCTGGTCCATGCCCTGGATGGTCTCGCGCACCACGCCGGCACCTTCAGCGGCGATCACCACCGAACGTTGTGCCACGTCGGCCGACTCGGCCGAGTTGCGCGACACCTGTTCGATGCTCGCCGCGATTTCGCCGATGCGGTCCGATGCCGAGGTGATCTGGTTGGCCTGGTGGCCCGCCGCCTCTGCCAGCTGCATGGCGGTGGCCTGGGTTTCCTGGGTGGACAGCGCGACCTTGGCCGAGGTGTCGTTGATGGTGGTCACCAGGTGGCGCAGCTCGTCCACCGCGTAGTTGATCGCGTCGGCGATGGCGCCGGTCATGTCCTCGGTCACCGAGGCCTTCACGGTCAGGTCGCCCTCACCCAGCGAAGAGATTTCGTCCAGCAGCCGCATGATCGCCTGCTGGTTGCGGCTGTTGAATTCCACCTGGGTCTGGTAGCGCAGTTCCTGCTCGCGCGAGCGGCTGCGCACGTTGGTGGAGACGAAGCCGATGATCGCGATCAGCGACAGCGCACCGGAGACCACGCCGATCCAGAAGTTCGGGAACAGGCGGGTATCGGACACCGAGCCGAACGAGGAGAACGCCTCGAACAGCTTGCGGCTGTCGTCCAGCATGTGCGCCGATCCCTGGCCCAGCGCGGTGGCGGCGGACTGGGCGGCGAACAGCTGGCGCGAGCTGGCCAGGATCGCATCGGCGTCCTGCTTCATCGCTTCCCACTTCTGCTGCGACTGCTCCAGCGCGGCCACGGCGGCGGCACCGCGCACGGCGGTGATGCCCAGTTCCTCGTTGCCGTTGCGCAGGCCGTCGAGCACCTGCGAGAACACGGTGATGTCGCGTGCCAGTGCATCGCCCGAGGTGGCAGCGGCGCTGCCACCGGCACGCATTTCGGTCACGCGGCGGGCCATCGAACCGGCCACCACGACCTGCTGCAGTGCGCTGTACACCTGCGACGACGGCGCGCCCGAGGCGGACATCGCGCGCACCAGCTCGTTCAGCTGGGCCTGCAGGCCCGGCACCGCGCCGGTGAAGTTGTTGGCATTGCCGGCCAGCGCCAGCACCGCCGGTTCACTGGCAACCAGCTGCCCGGCCTGCTTGCCCAGCGGCGCCCAGGTCTCGGCCAGGGTGGCGATCGCACCGGACACGCCCGGTTCCTTGCCGTAGCGCCCCTGAAGGGTCGACACGTTCTGTTCGATCGCGTTGCGGGTGGCCTTGAAGGCGGTGAACGCCTGCGCGTTGCCGCCCACCGCATCACGGCCCTGGTTGGCCAGCTGCTGTGACAGCACCTGCAGGTCGGCCGCCTTGGAGCCGGCATCGGCCAGGCGACTGCCCTGCCAGGTGGCGACGCCGGTGTTGACGCCGAACAGGATCATCGATGCCAGCAGCAGGAACAACCAGAGGTTGCTGCCGCCCAGCCGCAGCTTGCCGGTCTTGGTGGCGTCCGAAGCAGTACTCATCGTTCAACCTCGATCTTCAATGCAGGGGGCGATGCCCGGCCTCAGGCCGCGGCTTGCCGGAATTCAGGGGTACGCGACAGCAGCGAGAGCGAGAACACGCCCCAGTCGTGGCCGTCGGCGTGGAAGGCGCGATCGACGAAGTGGCCGTAACGTCCTTCGGCCAGCGTGCCGGCCGCGATCTGCTGGTCCAGTTCGAAGCTGCGCTGGCCGAACAGTTCATCGATGGTCAGCGCGACGTCGCCGCCGGCCTGGCGCATGATCAGCACGCGCTGGCCTTCCTGCTGCACGGTACGCGTGCCTTCCAGGAAGTACTTCAGGTCGACCACCGGGAACAGGTTGCCGCGCAGGTTGCCCACGCCCAGCAGCCACGGCTGCGCGCACGGCACCGGGGTGACCGGCGGCATCGGCACGATTTCCACCACTTCGCGGAAATCGGATACCAGCCGGCGCTGGCCGACGCGGTAGCCCACGCCACGCCAGAGGTCCTGGGCGAACTGCCGCTCGGGCAGCTGCACCGCATGGGCCAGGCTGCGCCGTTCATAGGCTTCGAGGATGTCGAAGGGCGAGCGCATCAGGCCACCAGTTCGTTGATCCGCGCGATCAGTTCATCCTCGCGCGGCGGCTTGACGATGTAATCGGCTGCGCCCTGGCGCAGGCCCCATGCCTTGTCGGTTTCCATCGCCTTGGTGCTGACGATGATCACCGGGATGTGCTTGATCGCCGCGTCACGGGCCATCGCGCGGGTGGCCTGGAAGCCGCTCATGCCGGGCAGCACCACGTCCATCAGCACCAGCTGCGGCACCTGGTCGCGGACCAGCTGCAGTCCATCCTCGGCGTTGTCCGCTTCCAGCACCTCATGGCCGGCACGGCGCAGCCACTGGGTGAACACCGCGCGGTCGGTCGGTGAATCCTCGATCAGAACGATACGAGCCATTGTGCCTTCCCCCCCTGGTCAGGCGTTGACGTATGTGCGGATGGCACCCAGCAGTTCTTCACGCGTGAAAGGCTTCGTCAGGTACTGCTCCGAGCCGACGATGCGTCCCCGCGCCTTGTCGAACAGGCCATCCTTGGACGACAGCATGATGACCGGGGTCGCCTTGAACAGCTGGTTGCCCTTGATCAGCGCACAGGTCTGGTACCCGTCCAGACGCGGCATCATGATGTCGACGAAGATGATCTGCGGTTGCTGGTCTGCGATCTTGGCAAGCGCTTCGAAGCCGTCGGTGGCGGTGACCACCTCGCAGCCTTCTCGCTTGAGCAGCGTTTCCGCAGTCCTGCGGATGGTCTTCGAATCATCGATGACCATCACCCGGAGTCCTGCGAGTTCCCCGCCCGCAGTCGTGTTTTCAGTCATTGCCTATCCCCAAGCGCACGGCCCGATCTCTGGCGGGGGCCGCTACGAAAGCGTATCTATATCGCACTTTCCGCGCCCGCTTCAAGGCCGCCCCATGGCGCGGGGCATGGCACCCTCCTGAACGTGACGGGTTTCGCAATGCGTGCGCGACCGCCGGGCGGACGCTGCGTTGCAGTACGGCGGGGAGGCGCGCGAGCGGCGTTGCCGCTACCATCAACGCCTTGCCAGACAGGTGCGCCCATGCCGTTGAACGTCATCGTGGTGATGGACCCCATCGCCCACATCAAGATCGCCAAGGACACCACCTTCGCCATGTTGCTGGAAGCCCAGCGCCGCGGCCATGCCCTGCACTACGTGCGCCCGGGCGGGTTGGCCCTGGAAGGTGGCGTGGCGGTGGCCCAGACCGCACCGCTGCAGGTGCGCGACGACCCGGCCGGCTGGTATGAGCTGGGTGCGTTCAGCCGTACCGAGTTCGGTCCCGGCCAGATCGTGCTGATGCGCAAGGACCCGCCGGTCGACGCCGAGTACATCTACGACACCCAGGTGCTGGACGTGGCCGCCGCTGCCGGTGCCTGCGTGGTCAACAACCCGCAGGGCCTGCGCGACTACAACGAGAAGCTGGCCGCCCTGCTGTTCCCGCAGTGCTGCCCGCCGACCCTGGTCAGCCGCGACGCCAAGGCGCTGAAGGCCTTTGCCCTGGAACACGGCCAGGCCGTGCTGAAGCCGCTGGATGGCATGGGCGGCCGCTCGATCTTCCGCAGCGGCAAGGGCGATCCGAACCTGAATGTGATCCTGGAAACCCTGACCGACGGCGGCCACAGGATGGCGCTGGCACAGAAGTTCATCCCCGACATCACCGCCGGCGACAAGCGCATCCTGCTGGTCGATGGTGAGCCGGTCGATTACTGCCTGGCGCGCATCCCGCAGGGTGATGAATTCCGCGGCAACCTGGCCGCCGGCGGCCGCGGCGAAGGCCGCCCGCTGAGCGAGCGCGACCGCTGGATCGCCGCCCAGGTCGGGCCGGAGATGAAGCGTCGCGGCATGCGCTTCGTCGGCTTGGACGTGATCGGTGATTACCTGACCGAGGTCAACGTGACCAGCCCGACCTGCGTGCGCGAACTGGACGCCCAGTACGGGCTGAACATCGCTGGCACCCTGTTCGACGCACTCGAGGCCGGCCTGCGCTGATGCCGTCCGCCCCTGCCGTCCTGCCCCCGCCGCCGCGCGAAGCGCAACGGCTGGGGGCGACCATCGCGTTGTCGGTGCTGGTCCACGCCCTGCTGATCCTGGGCGTGGGCTTCGCCGTGAAGGGCGATGCACCGCTGGTGCCGACGCTGGAAGTGATCTTCAGCCAGACCCGCACCGCACTGACGCCGAAGCAGGCTGATTTCCTGGCCGCAGCCAACCAGGAAGGCGGTGGCGAACACGACCGCGCACAGCGTCCGCGTGACAACCAGGCCGGCATCGTGCCGCAGGCGCAGGCCGGGCTGAGCCCAGTGCCACAACAGCAGCAATCGGCCGCACCGGTTCCGCCGCCGCAGGCGCGCGTGGTGAGCAGCCGCAATGGTGAAGAGACGGTGGCCCAGGCCCAGCCGCGGCCGACACCGGAGCAGCCCGAACCGGATGCACCGCTGACCGCGCGCGAACAGCGCGACGTGGAGATGGCGCGCCTGGCCGCCGAAGTGCACCTGCGCTCGGCGCAGTACGCCAAGCGCCCGAACCGCAAGTTCGTGTCGGCCAGCACGCGCGAATATGCCTATGCCAACTACCTGCGTGCCTGGGTCGATCGCGCCGAGCGCGTCGGCAACCTGAACTACCCGGACGAGGCCCGGCAGCGCCGCCTGGGTGGCCAGGTGGTGATCAGCGTGGGTGTGCGCCGCGATGGCAGCGTGGAAAGCAGCCGGATCCTGCGTTCGAGCGGGATGCCGTTGCTGGATGAGGCGGCTCTGCGGGTGGTGAAGCTGGCGCAGCCGTTCCCGCCGTTGCCGAAGACCGAGGATGAGATCGATATCCTGCAGGTCACCCGCACGTGGGTGTTCCTGCCGGGCGGCACCCTGCACGACGATCGATAGGGTTCTGTTGCCCGGGCCTGCGGCCCGGGACCCGCTGAACGTCAACGTCAAAGGCGGCGGTTGGACTGTGGATTTGGTGTGGCGGGGTGGCTGGGCAGGACACGCCGTAAACCCATCCTTGGGGGCTCGATGGCGCCTTGCTCGTGCGCGCTGTCCTGCGCACACGGCAAGACCGGGGTTGGGCATCCTTCCCAACCCGCCCGAGGCATGCCTCGGGCCCATGGCGCCAACGGTCCTGCACCACCTCTGACAGATCCCGGCGCATCGCGTCCCGCTCCGCTGTTGGTAGGTGTCGACCTTGGTCGACACACATCCATGCTATGCGTGGATGCGAGCGAAGCGACCCGCTTTTGACTTTGATTTTCTTTTGATTTTCCGTGGCGGACGCACACGGAAACTGTCAGAGGTCGGGCGGGGTGGGTTCGCGGGGGTATCCGCGCCATGGATGGCGCGGCTAAGCCCCCAGGGGTGAGGGCGCTTTGCTTGCGAAGCACGGCTTCGCAAGCGCCCGAACGCACAGCCGCCAGCGGCTGGGCCGGACCGCGGAGCGGGGTTCACGGCGTCCCCCGCGAACCCACCCCGCCCGGCCAAGCGCGGCTTTTGATTTACGCGATCAACCAACCCCGCCACGAGGGGCTCAGCCGTTGGCCTTCGCCTTCGCCTCGCGCGCGGCCTGCTGCTCGACCAGGGTCAGTGCCACGTTGTCACGCAGGTACGCCGGCTCGACCTTCTCCGGTGCGATGGCTTCACCGCGCGCGAAGGCCGGCACCGCCAGTGCCAGTACGTCCGACGCGCGCGGCAATGCGGCGGCATCGAATCCACGCAGGCCAGCCCCAAGTTGCGCCACCAGTGCGCCCTCGGCTGCGCCGAAACCGGTACCCACACCGTAGGCGGACAGCCCTTCCGGCAGCGATACCGCAGCGGGTGCGCATACGCGCTCGGCATCACGCGCCACCGGCAGGCCGTCCACGCGCTCGAAGCGGGCAACGTAGAGTTCGCCCATCCGCGCATCGATCGCTGACAGGATCTGCGTTTCTTCCGTCGGTGCCCGCAACGCCAGCACCTGCAGCGTCGAGACCGGCAACAGCGGACGGTCCAGGGCCAGCGCAATGCCCTGGGCAATCGCGATCGCAAGACGCACGCCGGTGAACGCGCCGGGGCCGCGGCTGAGCGCGATGCCGTCCAGCTGGCGGCGGCTGATGCCGGCTTCGGCCAGCAGCGCCTCCGCCCACGGCAGGCTCAGTTCGGCGTGCCGGCGCGGGGCGATCTCGAAGCGTTCCAGCACCTGCCCATCGACATGCAGGGCAACGG
This sequence comes from Stenotrophomonas sp. ASS1, assembly GCF_004346925.1. Classification (NCBI taxonomy): domain Bacteria; kingdom Pseudomonadati; phylum Pseudomonadota; class Gammaproteobacteria; order Lysobacterales; family Lysobacteraceae; genus Stenotrophomonas; species Stenotrophomonas oleivorans. The sequence goes on from NZ_CP031167.1 coordinate 3,433,361, forward strand.
AACAGGCTTCGGTGGCGGTTTCAAAGGCGAGCAGTTTCATCGGATCGGGTCAAAACAGGGGGAACGTGGCACCGGGCGCCGGCTCAGGGCCGGTCGCAACAGCGACTGGGGCAGCCGCATCATCGGACACGGGCGCCCATTGTGGCGTAAAGAAGGCCTGCACATCGGCCAGGCTGCGAGTACGCCAGAACGGCGGCAGCGAATCGAGGAAGACCCGGCCATAGCCCCGGTTGAGCAGGCGCGGGTCGCACAGTACCAGCACGCCACGGTCGCTCTCGCTGCGGATCAGGCGGCCGACACCCTGCTTCAATGCGATCACCGCCTGCGGCAACTGCTCGTCGCGGAACGGATTGCCGCCCTGGCTGCGGATCGCCTCCAGCCGCGCCTCGTACACCGGATCGTCCGGCGCCGCGAACGGCAGCTTGTCGATCATCACCACGCTCAGCGCTTCGCCGACCACGTCCACACCCTCGCGGAAGCTGGCCGAGCCGAGCAGCACGCCGTTGCCGGATTCGCGGAAGCGCTGCAGCAGCGTCGCGCGAGGCGCCTCGCCCTGCACGAACAACGGCCATGGCCCGTCGCGCAATGCCTCGGCGGCCTCACGCAATGCACGGTGCGAGGCGAACAACAGGAAGGCCCTGCCCTGCGAGGCCTGCAACACCGGCCGCAAGGTCTGGATCAGCGCGGTACCAAACCCGCGCGCCGCCGGATCGGGCAGGCCTTCGGGCAGGTAGCACAGCGCCTGCTCGGGCCAATTGAACGGGCTTGGCTGCACCAGCGTGTGCGGATCGTCCAGGCCCAGGCGGGTGGCGATGTGATCGAAACCACCGCCAACGGTCAGCGTTGCCGAAGTGAAGATCCACGCGGCACGGCTGCGCTCGCGATGCTCACGCAGCGGACCGGACACATCCATCGGCGTGCGCTGGCAACGGAAACCACGCGGCGTAAGCTCGTACCAGAGCACATCGGCCGCACTGCTCGCTTCCGACGGATCGGTGTCGAAATCGAGAGTGGGTTCGTCATCGCCCAGCCAGCGGCTGAGCCGCGAGACCGCCTCGCGCGCCCGCGCATGACAGGCATCCAGACCCGCCGCCGCTTCGCGCAGCGGCTGCAATGCCTGCTCCAGGGTCACCAACCCTGCCATCACCGTATCGAATCCGTCGCGCACCTGTGGCATCGCCAGCGCGCGCCATTGCGTGCCACGCGGCGGCAGTCCCTCCATCGCCGAACGCAGCGCCAGCAGCGCCTGCTGCAACTGGTCGACCGGTTCCTGCAGCGCCGACTGCGCGCCGCCCACACCGCGTGCTTCAGCCAGGCAATCGCGCCCGAGCTCCTGCCACGGGCGCATGCCAAAACCCTCGCCGAAGAACTGCGCGGCCAGTTCGGGCAACTGGTGTGCCTCGTCGATGACGAAGGCCTGGGCGCCCGGCAGCAGTTCACCGAAGCCATCCTGCTTCAGGGCCAGATCGGCCAGCAGCAGGTGATGGTTGACCACCACCACATCGGCAGCCTGTGCACGCTGCCGCGCACGCACCACGAAGCAGTCATCCCAGAACGGGCAATCGGTGCCCAGGCAGTTGTCGACGGTGGAGGTGACCATCGGCAGCAATGGGGAGTCGTCGGCCAGCCCGTCGAGCTCGGCGATGTCACCGAACTCCGAGCGACCGGACCAGGCCAGGATGCGCTGGAACTGCGCGGCCTGCTCGGGACTGGAAAACCGCGGTTCGCCGCGCGCCTGCTGCAGGCGATAGCGGCACAGGTAGTTCGCACGCCCTTTCAGCAGCGCACTGCGCAGGCCGACCCCGAGTGCCTGGCGCACCCGTGGCAGATCGCGGTGGTAGAGCTGGTCCTGCAGCGCGCGGGTGCCTGTGGAGATGATGGTGCGCAACCCGGACAGCAGCACCGGCACCAGATAGGCAAACGTCTTGCCGGTGCCGGTACCGGCCTCGGCCAGCAGCAGATCACGCTGCTGCAGCGCATCGGCGATGGCTTCGGTCAGGTGCAGCTGTGCCGGACGCGGGACGAATGCATCCAGGTGCGAGGCGAGCGCGCCGCCGTCGCTGAGGGCTTCGCGGCTGGCATGGACAAGGTCGGACATCAGAGGGAAAGGATACCCGGCCGGGCGCTGCCCGGCACCCGTTTCAAGCCGGAGCACAAGCAACGGCAACAGCGCTGTTCACGGCTCTGGGTTGTACTGAGGGCTGGCGGGGGACTGTGGGTTTGCGGGGACGCCGTAAACCCGTCCTTGGGGGCTTGGCCGCGGCATCCATGCCGCGGACACCCCGCAAACCCACAGTCCCCCGCCTTCGAGAGTTTCCCGGTGACGGAGGGACAGGCTTCGCAAAGTCGAGCATGCTCGACTGGCAGCTCAGAAGCGGTGGGAGTAACGGGGAAAGAAGAAAGGAAACGGCAGCGAGCGCGCGCAGCGCGCGACCCGCTTTTGATTTTGATTTTGTTCTTGCCTGCGGCCCGCGCGATGTATGGCAGGCCGGGTGGGTGGGGCGTGCAGGACCGTTGGCGCCATGGATGGCGCCATCGAGCCCCCAGGGATGGGTTTACGGCGTGTCCTGCACGCCCCACCCACCCGGCCCATCACCCGCATCCATCAGTGCGCGCGCGCCGCAGAGGGGGCAGCGCCCGATGGAGTGGAATACCTCAGTACCGCTTGATCCCCGGCACGGTGCAGCCTTCCAGCTGCGCATGCGCGGACACCGCGTTCTCCTTCTCGCCGCGCGCCAGACGCGACTGCTCGATCGTCGCCCAGTGCCGGCGGCACAGCGGCCCGGTCTTCGAGCCCAGATCCACCGCCTTGCGCGCGAACGTCTCAGCCTGTGCCCATTGGCCCTGCAACAGCGCCAGCTCGGCACGCTCCTGCAGCACCGCCGGGTCACCGGCCACGATTTCCAGCGCGTGGTCCAGGCTGCTGGCGGCACCGGCCAGGTCGTTGGCCTGGCGCTGCGTCTGTGCGGTCACCCGCAGGTCCTCCACCTGCGAATCACGCAGCGGCTGCACCGACAGCTCCTTGTCGTCCGGACCTGCGGCCGCTTCCACCGCAGCCAGGCGCTGTGCCGGCGTGGTGGTATCAACCGGCGGCTTGGCCACCGGCGGTGCGCTGCTGACGCAGGCGGCCAGGGCCAGGCTGAGGCCGGTCAGGGCCAGGGGCTGCAGCAGGGATCGCATGTTCATCGGCATCATCGGCTCGGGGGAGGAGTGGCGGCGGCGGGCGCCGCAGCAGGTTCAGCAGGCGGCTCAGGCTTGCGGTCCAGGCCGAACCAGCTACGCCAGCCACCGCCCTCGCCTTCGGCACCCTGCCCGTCCGGCGACACCGCCGGCGCACACGGTGCATAGGCCGGCGCGTAGCCCACCACGAACGGGAAACGACGCGCGCCCGGACAGCCTTCATCCGTGCTGTTGAGTCCGGTCGGCGCCACCGACTGCCAGTCCAGGCCCTTGTTGCTGACCCGCAGCGGCGCACTCGGCAGGCGCTGGAAGATGCCCGACCAGACCCGCATCGCGCCGGTGGCACCGTACAGGCCGGCCTGCTCGTTCTGGTCGTTGCCGATCCAGATCACCGCCAGATGATCGCCGGTGTAACCGGCGTACCAGCTGTCGCGGCCATCGTTGGTGGTACCGGTCTTGCCGGCCGGCTGCAGGCGGCCGAGGCCATCGGCGTTGAGCCGCTGCGCGGTGCCGCTGGCAACCACCTGCTGCAGGCCGACACTGATCAGGTTGGCGGCAATCGAGTCGCCTTCCTGGGCCGGTGCCGGGGTCTTGTCGTAACGCTTGAGCAGCTTGCCCTGCGGATCGAGCACGCCACGCACCGCATGCAGCGGCTGGATTTCGCCACCGGACGCGAGGAACTGGTACAGCTGGGCCATCGCGTACGGGCTCTGGTCGGTCGAACCGAGAATCACCGCCGGATTCGCCTCGGCCTTGATGCCGGCCAGCACGTGGATCAGCTGGGTCACGCGCTCGGGGCCGACCTGCATGCCCACGCGCACCGTGGCCTGGTTGTAGGAATGCGCCAGCGCGTCGATCAGGCGCACGGTGCCGTGGCTGCGGTTGTCCGCGTTGCCCGGGTTCCAGTTGCGGCCGCGGCCGAGCTGGACGGTCACCGGTGAATCGTCGACCCAGCTGGCCAGCGAGTAGCGGTCCGGCTGCGCCAACGCCAGCAGGTACACGAACGGCTTGAGCAACGAGCCGACCGGGCGCTGTGCCTCGATGGCGCGGTTGAAGCCGACTTCGGACACTTCACGGCTGCCGATCACCGCCAGCACGTCACCGTTGTGCACGTCGGTCAGCACCATGCCGGCCTGCAGTTCGGGGCGACGCTTGCTCTCCAGCGACTTGATGGTGCGGGTCACCGCGCCTTCGGCATAGGCCTGCGCGGACGGCGACATGCCGGTCATCACGCTCAGGCCGGCGCCCTGCAGGGCAGATTCCGGATAGTCGTGACCCAGTTGGCGGCGGACCAGATCGACATAGGCGGGGAAGCGGTTGGCGGCAACCAGGCCCGGCGTCTTGGGCACGCCCAGCGGGGCCTTCAACGCACGCTGGTACTCGGCGTCATCGATCAGCGTGGCTTCGTGCAGTTTGCCCAGCACGAAGTTGCGGCGATCCAGCGCGCGTTCCGGATTGCG